>NZ_CP015109.1:870000-1197500 GCF_002082015.1 Sporosarcina ureae
TTGCTACCTTTAGTTGTCTATTAACAATTATCTCAATTGAAGCAGCTTATTTAGTACCTTCCCGTAACGATATCAATATCACCATGGACCCTTTGCGGCTATCCGCTCAAATCGTCAGTGGTGTTGGTTTCCTTGGTGCGGGCGCAATATTACGTAGAGATAATGATAATATCACAGGCCTGACTACCGCCGCTATGATTTGGGGCGCAGCAGGAATCGGCATTGCAGTAGGGGCAGGTTTTTATATCGAGGCATTCTTCACTGTAATTAGTGTAATGATCGTTATTGAGCTAATAGCGCCTTTACTAGGTAGATTCGGGCCTAAACGGCTGCGTACTAAAGAAGCGAATTGTACGATCGTCATTACTCAAAAGTCCAAAATTGATGATCTCATTAGATATTTGAATGAAGAACGTATGGAAATTGACCATTTGCATATCAGACAATTCCAGACACCTGAACATCAGTATCATCACGAATTACAATTCAAACTTATGGCACATCCAAAAAAATCTACCTCTACACTCTATATAGAACTCACTACACTTTCCTATGTAGAATCGGTAGAACTCGTTATTTATCCATAATAAAAACGCCAAGTCGACGCGACCTGACGTGATCGACTGAAAGCAAACTCACTCGCAAGCTTTGCTTTCAGTCTTTTTATTCAATTGACATTTTACTACAGTAATTACAAACTAGCTTTCAATATAGTTAGAACTTCTTCCTTAGATAATTTAGCAAATCCACCAACCGGACCATTCCCAGCAGCTTTTTCTGCTATCAACTCTAATTTAGAGTCATCAATATTATAATCCGCTAGTGTGACAGGTGCGCCAATTCCCTTCCAATACGCGCTTAAACGGTCGATTCCTTCTGTTGCAACCTCTTCATCCGTCTTATCAGCTGGATCTACTCCGAACACATTCACAGCCAACTGTACAAAACGCTGTGGATTTTTTGGGAGTGTCTGCTTCATCCAGTGCGGGAATAAAATCGCTAAGCCACCAGCGTGAGGAATATCGTAGACAGCGGATATGGCGTGTTCGATATTATGCGTACCCCAGTCCCCTCTTGTACCCATCGATAGGAAGCCGTTCAATCCCCAAACGCCCGCGAACATCATGGATTCCCGAAGCTCGGTATTCTCAGGATCTTTCACCAGTTGCTCTCCAGTCTTCATAACGGAACGTAATGCTGCTTCGCAAATTTCATCTTGGAACGACGCATTGTCTGCAGTGTGGAAATATTGCTCGAAAATGTGCGACATTGTATCGACTATACCGTTGACTGTTTGATCAAGTGGTACTGTCAATGTGTATTTCGGATCCAAGATAGAAAACTTCGGATAATTTAACGGTCCACCCCAACCATATTTCTCCTGTGTCTCTTCGTTTGTAATAACAGATCCTGCATTCATTTCTGAACTAGTTGCAGTGATCGTCAGCACCGTACCGAACGGCAGTGCTTCTTTAGGTGTTGCTTTACCTGTTACGAAATCCCATGGATCACCGTCGTATTTTGCCGCGGAAGCAATCAACTTTGTACAGTCGATTACAGATCCTCCACCAGCTGCGATAATTACATCAATATTATGCTCTTTACAAAGGTCCGCGCCTCTTTTAGCAGTCGACAGCCGAGGATTCGGTTCAACGCCTGGCATGTCTACTACTTCAAAATCATGATCAGTCAACAATTTCATTATTTCATCATATAAGCCATTGCGCTTAATGCTGCCACCACCATATACTAATAATGCCTTTTTACCGTATTTTTCAAGTTCTTTAGGTAAATGTTGCAGTTGATCTTGACCGAAAATTAGCTTAGTCGGGTTATTGAAAATAAAATTATCCAAAATTGTACGCCTCCTTCTTCTTACTCTCTATTATGAAAAAGATGTATTTACGTTGCAAGTATAGTGTTCTAAAAACAGGATATACTTTTTGATAGGAGGAGATAATATGGAAACACTGCAAAAAGTTACGTTAGCCATTGCGTTAATCGGTGCATTAAACTGGGGTGTTGTCGGGATTTTCCGTTTTGATGTCATCGCCCAATTAACGGAAGGCGCCTATCAGCCACTAGCACGCTTCCTTTATATTGTGATCGGATTATCTGGTCTCATGGCGCTACAAGTTCTCTTTACGTACTGGCGAAGGGAAGAAGAACCGAAATCACCAGAAGAAATTCGTTCCGCCTCATCTATCGAACAAACCTAAAAGGCATCTCCTCACACTTGAGGAGATGCCTTTTTGTATTCTTATACCCATCCACGGAAACGACTTGCTTCCGCTGTTTTGCGTGCACCAATCATATATGCCGCTAAACGCATATCGATATTACGTGTAGTTGCAATGTTATACACATTTTCAAATGCCAGAACCATCTTTTCTGTCATTTTTTCACGTACTTCATCTTCAGACCAGTAATATCCCATATTATTTTGAACCCATTCGAAATACGATACCGTTACCCCACCAGCACTAGCCAATACGTCTGGTACTAATAGGACTCCGCGATCTGTTAGGATTTTTGTTGCTTCTGAAGTAGTTGGACCGTTAGCTGCTTCCACTACGATGTCTGCTTTAATATTATGGGCATTCTTTTCTGTGATTTGGTTTTCGATTGCAGCTGGAACTAGAATATCACATTCCATTTCAAGCAATTCCGCATTGGTAAGCGTATTGTCGAATAATGTAGTAACTGTTCCGAAACTGTCACGACGATCGAGTAGATAGTCGATATCTAAACCATCCGGGTCATACAATGCACCGTATGCATCGGAAATACCGATTACTTTCGCGCCTGAATCGTGTAAAAACTTGGATAGGAAACTACCTGCGTTACCGAATCCTTGAATGATCACACGCGCACCCTTCATATCGATATTACGACGTTTTGCCGCTTCGTTAATAATAATTGTTACACCTTCAGCTGTTGCGCGCTCGCGGCCATGTGAACCGCCAAGTACGACTGGCTTTCCTGTAATGAAACCAGGTGAGTTAAATTCATCAATTTTACTGTATTCATCCATCATCCATGCCATGATTTGTGAATTCGTAAAGACGTCCGGTGCCGGAATATCCTTTGCAGGTCCCATTACCTGACTAAGTGCACGCACATAGCCACGGCTCAAACGTTCTAATTCACCCATCGACATTTCTCGCGGATCACATATAATACCGCCTTTAGCACCGCCATATGGCAAGTCCACAATTCCTGCTTTTAGTGTCATCCACATAGAAAGCGCCTTCACTTCATCAGCACTTACGTTAGGATGGAAACGAATTCCACCTTTTGTTGGTCCGACTGCATCATTGTGTTGTCCGCGGTATCCGGTAAATACTTTTACTTTTCCATCGTCCATACGGATAGGAATACGCACTTCTACCATAAGAAGTGGTTCTTTCAGTAGTTCGTACATTCCTTCATCATAGCCTAGCTTTTCAAGTGCTTCTTTTATAACAACTTGTGTAGACGTAAATAGATTCAGGTTTTCTGTCATTGTATGGCTCGCCTCTTTGTTTGTTATTGTCTTTCACGGACACATTATAACACGAGCATATTCAAACATCCACATATCGATTCCAAATCGCCTTTGATTTTTTCAAGCGATCAAAACTCGGCGATAAAGTGCTGCTTACTTGCTAAATACTGTGCGGATTTTTTCCAATGCCCAATCTAACTCCTCTTTAGTAATGGTCAATGGCGGAGCAAAACGGATTACGGTATCATGTGTTTCTTTACATAATAAACCAAGTTCTTTTAGTTCTTCGCAATACGGACGTGCTTCTTCCGTTAATTCCATTCCAATAAATAATCCACGTCCACGTACTTCTTTGATTGCAGGATGAGAAAGTTTTTTTAGTTCATCCATAAAGTAGTTCCCCAATTCTTTAGATCGCTCCGCAAGCTTTTCGTCTTCCAACACTTCAATTGCGGCTAAGGATACTGCGCATGCCATTGGGTTCCCACCGAATGTAGAACCGTGAGATCCTGGATTAAATACACCTAAGATGTCCTCATTCGCGAGTACACAGGAAATCGGGAATACGCCTCCACCCAGTGCCTTCCCGAGGATGTACATATCCGGTGTGACACCATCATAGTCACAAGCAAACATTTCACCTGTACGACAGAGTCCTGCTTGAATTTCATCTGCAATAAGGAGTATGTTTTCTTTTTTACACAGTTCAGATGCTTCTTTCATGAATCCTTCAGGAGGAATCATGATGCCCGCCTCTCCTTGGATCGGCTCAATTAGGAACGCAGCAGTATTGGAAGTAATAGCCGCTTTCAACGCCTCGATATCCCCGTACTCTACTAATTTGATACCAGGTAGCAACGGACCGAATCCTTTTTTATATTCGGGTTCCGATGACAATGAAACTGCGCCAAGTGTTCGGCCGTGGAAGTTCCCTACACATGCGATAATTTCTGCATGATTGCCCGCTACACCTTTCACATCATATGCCCATCGTCTGGCGGCTTTTAAAGCAGTCTCTACTGCTTCAGCGCCAGTGTTCATAGGTAACACCATATTTTTACCTGACAGTTCTGCCATCTTTTCATACCACGGGCCCAATTGATCGTTATGGAAGGCACGTGAAGTTAGCGTGACACGATCTGCTTGGTCTTTTAGCGCTTGAATGATTTTCGGATGGCGATGCCCTTGATTGAGTGCAGAGTAGGCAGCCAGCATATCCAGATATTTATTACCTTCAGGATCTTTTACCCAGACACCTTCCGCTTCAGAAATTACGATCGGTAGCGGATTATAGTTATTCGCACCATACTTTTTCGTTTTTTCAATAACATTTGTCGTTTTCGTCATATCCGTTCACTCCTTTGAATTCAGTTTAACGAGTTATAGCATCTCTGACGTAGTTTTTCCTTGCATATGCAACTGCAAGTAATCAGGCCCGCCAGCTTTTGAATCCGTACCGGACATATTGAAACCGCCAAATGGTTGGTATCCAACGATAGCGCCTGTACAGCCTCTATTGAAATATAGATTACCTACATGGAAGTCTTCACGAGCTTGCTCAATATGGTGGCGATTTTTCGTGATGACCGCACCTGTTAGACCGTAGTCTGTGTCGTTTGCAAATTCAATCGCTTCTGTAAACGACGAAGCCTTTGAAAGTGCCACAACCGGACCGAAGATTTCTTCTTGAGAAATACGTGCATTTGGATCCACGTCTGCGAAGACAGTTGGCGCTATGAAATAGCCCTTTGAATCATCGCCAGTTCCGCCAGCGATGAGACGTCCTTCTTGTTTACCGATTTCAATATAATCCATGATTTTATCAAATGCCGCTTGATCAATAACTGGACCCGCTGTGTTATTTCCATCGACTGGATCACCCCATTTGTATGCCTTCGTGAGCTCTTCTACGCGCTTTACCACTTCATCATAGACATCTTCATGAATGATAGCACGAGAACATGCCGAACATTTTTGGCCACTGAATCCAAATGATGAGGAAACGATAGAACGCGCAGCCAATTCCAAGTCCGCTTCATTATCAACGACTATCGTATCTTTACCGCCCATTTCTGCAATTACACGTTTCAGCCAGATTTGACCGTCATGTACTTTTGCCGCACGTTCGAAAATGCGTGTACCTACTTCACGTGAACCTGTGAACGAAACGAAACGAGTATCTTTGTGATCGACCAAGTAGTCACCAATCTCAGAACCCGATCCTGGGATGAAGTTGACGACACCCGCTGGCATGCCCGCTTCTTCCAACACTTCGATAAACTTATACGCAACGACTGTTGCTGTAGAAGCCGGTTTCAACAGGACTGTGTTTCCTGTGACAAGCGCACCTACTGTAGTCCCTGCCATGATTGCAAATGCGAAATTCCACGGTGAAATGACAACACCTACACCAAGCGGTACATAATCGAATCGGTTATATTCACCTGGTCTGCTCTCCACGTGCATACCTTCTTTTAGCGTAAGCATTTGACGAGCATAATATTCCATGAAATCGATACCTTCCGCTACATCTGCATCCGCTTCATTCCACGGCTTACCTGCCTCTTTTGTCAGTAACGCGGAAAATTCAAACTTGCGGCGTCTGACGATGGCAGCTGCTTTAAATAATACATCAGCACGGAATTCTGGCTTGATCTTCCTCCACGTCTTGAATGTTTCTTTTGCGGTAGTCATCGCTTGCTCTGCTAAATCGCGACTAGCTTGCGAGACATTACCAATCACTTCTTTTTTATCAGAAGGGTTAGTGGATGCTAGTTTCTTATCTGTCATTATGCGTTCACCGCCGATAATTAGCGGATAATCTTGCCCAATATAACTTTCTACAACTTTCAAGCCTTCTTCATACGCTTCGCGGTTTTCTTTAACTGTAAAATCTGTGAATGGTTCGTGTTTGTATGGAATCATTTGGAATCAAATCCTCCTTTATAGTTAGGAACGCAAAATTAATTTGCGTTTGGTAACGTTTACATTTATAATGATGCAAGAAAACGTTGCACATTGCAAGTGTTTTCTTGTAATTATTTTTAAATTCTATTAATTTATTAACCGAAATCCGATACGCACTAGGTTAGGAAGGTGTTTCAAATGAGAAAAGATGAAAATATATTGAATACATGCAATCAGTTTGCTGTAGATCATGCAAATATCGGTATACATGCTGTAGATCATTCAGGACGAACGATTGTCTATAATCGCAAAATGAAAGAAATCGAAGGATTGAATCTTGAAGATATACAAGACCACTCTATTTTGGAGTTATTTAACTTTGATAAGACCGAAAGCACGTTATTGAAAGTATTGCAAAGTGGAGAGCCACAATTGCGTGTTAAGCAGAAGTACTGGAATACAAATAAAGTAGAAATCACGACGATGAATGACACCTACCCTATTTATGAACAACAGGAATTGATTGGTGCAATTGAGTTCGCTCAAGATATTACGGCATTGGAAAAATTCGTTTTACAACCATTGCGTAAAAATCGTGGCCCAATTACATTCAATCAAATCACCGCTCAATCATTGGCCATGAAATCGGTTATTTCCACTGCCGAACAAGCAGCAGCGGCTGACTTGCCAGTTTTATTGATTGGAGAAACAGGTGTGGGGAAGGATAATCTTGCCGAAGCGATTCACTATGGTTTTGCAGACAACGAGCGGATTTTCCACACATTTCATTGTCTACATGCTGATACAGATATCATCCAGCAACTCGAAGAAACTTTGCAACAACAACCGCCTATGACGTTATTCTGCGAACGAATGGATACTTTATCGATTTCATTACAACAGGCATTGCTCTTCGTTTTGCAGAAAACACCCGCCCATCAATTCATCGCGAGTATCGGGGATGACCCAGTCGAGCTGATCGCGTCAGGCACATTGCTAAAGGAGCTCTATTATTTTTTCGCGTCTTTCGCCATCAGGATCCCTCCACTACGGAAGCGCCCAGAAGATATCATTCCTTGCGCTGAAGCGTATTTAAAGATCAGAGTGGAATCATTAGGAACAGGACTGACGAAAATCGATGACAAAGTGAACGAGTTACTTCTTGCATACGATTGGCCAGGAAATTTGCGAGAGCTCGAGCTACTCCTGGACGAAGTTTCTTCCATGCATACAACAGAAGATACGCTGACTCAGGATATGTTGCCTTTGCAATTTAAAATGAAGGTCGAGGCAATAGCTAATGACGCATCACAACCAAGTGACTTTATCGTGCAAAGTGACTCTAAACTGTTGCCGTTTGATCAATATTTACGAGGAGCCGAGAAGTATTACCTTCAAAAAGCAATGGAGTTGCATGATCATAACATTACGAAAACTGCCAACTCCCTCGGTATGAGTAGACAGAATTTGCAGTATCGGTTGAGGAAATTGAAAGAGTAAGTAATAATGCACGGTTCTACTAGTAATGATGAAACTCACTACAAATTCCAAGGAGCCATTTAACGTCGAAACGATTCCGAAAACAAAAAGGACTGTCGCAAAAGTTATAAAAACTTTTGCGACAGTCCTTTTATCAACGTCCGGATTGCTCAATCCAATCCTGCAGTTTATCTTTCAGTGAATTAAAACCATCAGCGTCTTGCTGATCCACACGTTCTTGCAATGATTGACGAGAACGAGAGTGATTCAAGTAAGAACTTGGTGGCTCCTGTAATGCACGAATCGACAAGCTGATTTTACTAGCTCCTTCGTCCACATCTAATACTTTGACGTGAACTTCTTGCCCAACTTCCAAAAAGTCATGAATATCTTTAACAAATCCATACGTGATTTCAGAGATGTGCACTAAACCTTGCGTTGAAGCATCCAGCGCTACAAACGCACCGTATGGCTGGATTCCGGTAACTTTTCCGGTCAGCTCATCTCCTACTGCAAATTTGTGAGACATGCAAAACAGCTCCCAATCTAAAGTAGTATCTAGTCTGCCACTATGGCCGCTTCAAAGTATACCATATTTCGAAGTTTTGAACAAAAAAGAGCCATCTGAATAGAAGGCTCTGAGTATTTAATACTGCACAATTGAATGGGCTTCATATTTAACAGCAATTAGTTTATAGGATATGTCCATACAGTTCTCTAAAGGTATCCATATTTCATGGGTATGCTCATAGACATCACGAATATATTTGGCTAAGTCTGCTGGATGATCTACACGATGAAGCTCCGTCACTATTTCAGCAATTTCTGCACCATACGCATACTCCCCTTCTTCAAATGGATCCCATTGTTTAAGAAGTGAGACTGCTTTTTTATTCATTTCCGTGGTTTGCATGATTCGTCACCTGATTTGTTTTTCTTTTAATCATAGCACAACAGGTAGCAAGAAAACAGTTAGAGATATTTTGGCAGTTTACGAGACCGATGAATAAAAAAGAACATCCCGATCAATCGATGGGATGTCCTGTATTTTTATGTTGTTGTCGTTCTTTTAGAATACGTTGTTCCAGCTCTTTCGTTTCTTCTTCCTGCTGTTTGGATTTCTTAATAATCCAACGAAATACGAACAGCATAAGCGTCATAAAGATGACGAAAGAAATTGCTGCTGGGATGTATTCTGATTTATCTTCAGGAAAATAAAGAAACGGCATCAATAGAACGAAGTCCATGCTAGTTTCCCCCTACGAATCAAATCCGCTTACTTTTGGATGATTTCAATTGATTCAATTTTAATTTCTTCATTTGGCTTATTGTCGCGGTTCGTTTTCACGTTAGCAATTTTGTCCACAACGTCCATTCCTTCTACTACTTGACCAAATACAGAGTGTTTCTGATCCAAGTGAGGTGTTCCACCGTTTGCTTCATATGCATCCGCAATTTCTTCAGGCCATCCGCCATTTTTCAATTGTGCCGCTGAAGCGCCTGCAAGTGAAGATGCTTGTACGATGAAGAATTGGCTACCATTTGTGTTGGGTCCAGCGTTTGCCATAGATAGCGCGCCACGCAAGTTGAATAAATTCATTGTAAACTCATCTTGGAATGTATTGCCATAGATACTTTCTCCGCCCATTCCTGTTCCAGTTGGGTCTCCACCTTGAATCATGAATTCAGGAATCACGCGATGGAAAATAATACCGTCGTAATAACCATTTTCTGCATGAGTCAAGAAGTTTTCAACTGTTTTTGGAACTTGCTCTTTAAAAAGCTTTATTTTGATAGGCCCCATTGTGGTGTTCATCGTAACTAGTGCTTCGTTTTCTGCTACTTCAGTCGATAGTTGTGGATACATGATATTCCTCCTCAAATTTACGTGCTTGTTCAATTTGCTGCATGTTTTGTGTATGAAAACAGTCTATCATATATGCTAGCAAAATTCGATAATTGTAACTGTGACAGTTAGTTGACAAAGTTTAATTTACTGAGAAAAAGCGCAATCTGAGGACAGCGCAACGTTGATCTATCTATAGGGATATGCGAGTTCGCTCATTCATTTTTGTAGGTGCTCATTGCTCTGTAGCACTCGTGGTCCATTGCTGGGGCGCTCATAAATTCGTGTAGGCGCTCATTGTTTTTGCGTAATCGCTCTATTGCGTGAGATATCCGCTCTATCGTGGGACGTATCCGCTCATACTTGCGGGTTATGCGATCTATCAGGCCGCTTAAGCGCTCATTGTCTTGCAGCACTCGTGGGCAGTCGCTGGGACGCTCATAAATTCGTGTAGGCGCTCATAATTCATGCGTAACCGCTCTATTGTTAGAGATATCCGCTCTATCGTGGGCCGTACCCGCTCATACTTACCGGTTATGCGATCAATCAGGCCGCTTAAACGCTCATAGCCCTCTGCGTTTCGACTGCTCTTGAATTCGAAAAGCCAATATACGTCCCTCAGCCGGATCGAAAATTGCAATTCACTCTCCTTTTACGTGTAAGCACTATGTTTCCTTCGACTGTCGAATTGTTTTATACTGATACTATCGAAACATTACAGGAGGAAGGCGGTTCAACGTTGAGTCGACATAAGAAAAACTTCATTATCATCTGGATCACGAACTTTCTTGTAGCAGGTACGATGACGATGATTATGCCATTCCTGTCGTTATATATTGAAACGTTTGGGGATTATTCTGATGCATATGTCCAGAAGTGGGCAGGATTAATATTTGGTGCTACGTTTATTACCGCGCTGGTCATGTCACCTATTTGGGGACGTTTTGCGGATCGTTTCGGTTTTAAACCTATATTGCTTATTAATGGTTTCGGGATTACGGTTTCAGTCTTTTTGATGGGCTTTGTCAATTCCGTAGAAATCTTTTTCGTATTGAGATTTCTGATGGGCCTAGTGACAGGTTTCTTACCGACTTCATTAGCTTTCATTTCATCTCAGACTCCTCGGGAGAAAGCGGGTAAGATGCTCGGGACGCTGCAAATGGGTGGTGTCGCGGGAATGTTATTCGGCCCCGTTCTTGGTGGTCTTATGGCTGATACGTTCGGTTTTGAGTATACGTTCATTATCACGTCTATTTCCGTAGTGATCGCGACGCTGCTTGTACTATTTGGAATTAAAGAGGAAGCACGGGTGAAAGCGAAGAAAGTAGCGAAGTATTCGCGAAAAATTATTTTAGGTGGCTTGTTTAAACACCGTCTGATGATCAACGTCATGCTGGTCACGACGTTGATCCAAGTCGGGAATTTCAGTATTCAGCCGTTGCTGTCACTCTACGTGGCGGATTTGACCCATGCTGCAACCAATGTTGCGTTCCTTGCTGGACTGACGTTCAGTGCAACGGGCCTCGGCAATTTACTATTCGCTAGGTATTGGGGGAAAGTTGGCGACGATGTTGGATACGAAAAAATTCTTGGGCTACTGCTCATCATGTCGTTCGTTTTCATTATTCCACAGGCATTCGTTACGTCACTTTGGCAACTGGTTTTGTTGCGGTTCTTATTTGGGATCTCGACAGGCGGTATGATTCCACTTACGACAGCGCTTGTTCGTCGTGAAGCGCCACTGGAAGTACAAGGTGAGGTTATGGGATATAACACGAGCTTCCGTTTCCTTGGTAATATTATCGGACCTATGTTTGGTGGGATTGTCAGTGGGTATATTGGGATTCCTGCAGTTTTCATCGTGACAGGTGTATTGTTCATAGTCGGTTATTTGTTCTTATCTATGGCAGTGCGACGACCTACACAGGATTTCGAGCACTTCTTAGAAGACCGGCAAGGTGAAGCGAATGAACACGCGTAAATATAGCTACGTAACCTTTTTATAGGTTGCGTGGCTTTTTTATTTCCTTTTGATTCAGGCGACAGTTGTCAAGATATGTTATATTTTTCTATAGCTACGTGACAGTACAGGAGGCTAGTCAGTTGAAACAAACGGTTGCATTAGTGATTACGCTTGCATGCGTTCCGCTATTATTATTTATTCAAAATCAAATCCACGAAGAAACCGTACAGACGAAAACATTGCATACGGCGATTCGTGACACAGTGAAGTTGGAAGTACCTACTATGACCTCCCCTATTCAAATGAAAGACCGTAACGGGACTTTATTTGCGGAAGAATATACCGAATGGAGACAGCCCATTCATTTGCAGGATATGACTTTTTTCACGCGGCAGTTATTTTTGAAAAGTGAAGATCGAACGTTTTATGAGCATCGCGGCTATGATATCGCGGCAATCATTCGAGCTTTCACGATTAACGCGGCAGCAGATGCTAAACAACAAGGAGCTTCGACCATTACACAGCAAGTTGTCCGGATGCGCTATTTATCGACAGAGAAAACGTATGAACGGAAGTTTAAAGAGCTCTTCTTTGCAGCAGAATTAGAGAAGCAATCGACAAAAGATGAAATTCTGGAAATGTATTTGAATGAAATGTATTTCGGCAATCAAGTATACGGCATTGGTGGCGCTGCAACCTACTACTTCAGTCGTCCTATCGAGAAATTGCATGAGGCGGAAATTGCGTTTTTAGCGGCCATTCCAAATAATCCATCACTTTATAACCCAATCAAGCATTTTGACCAAACGAAAGAGCGTCAAATACGACTGCTTCAGGTTATGCTCGATCAACAAGTCATTACACAAGAGCAATTTGAGGCGTACAGGACGTTTCCGATTCAATTGAACGTCAAGAAAAAAGAACAGTTTCACCCAATGTACAGCACGTACGTATTGGAAGAGTTGAAAAAACTGATTGCGCAGACGGAAGGGCTTGACACGTCGATGAGTAAAGCGAAGACGCCAGAAGAACGGCAACGCTGGCAAAATGAAATCAATCGTCGTACGCGAGAAGTGATCGGCAAAGGCGTGACAATCGATACGGCACTGGATCAACACAAGCAACAACATGATGAAAATCGCCTGAATGCGCTCATTGGAACGGGCGGTGTGCAAGCAGGGGCTGCTGTCATTGACAATGACACGCGGGAGATCATCAGTCTATATGCCGGTGCACGTTATAAAAAAACTGACTTCCATCGTGCGTATCAAGCAGTGCGACAACCAGGGTCCGCAATCAAGCCATTGCTTGTCTATGCACCGTTTTTTGAAAGTGGTCCGTATCATGCGGATACCCCTGTCAACAGTAGTGATATTTGTATTGGGGGGTATTGTCCGAAAAACTTCGGCAACTATCAGTTTGGAACGACTACGGTACGGGAAGCATTCCGAAATAGTTATAACTCGACGGCTGTACGTTTATTGCAACGTGTAGGAATCGACGAAGCATTCTCGCATTTAGCACCTTTCCACTTCCAGCATATTGTTGAGGCTGACCGTTCTTATCCGGCAGCGCTTGGTGGCTTTTCTAAAGGCGTCACGCCATTAGAACTTGCTGGAGCAACTACGAGCTTTATCGACGGGATGTACTTGCCGCCTCGTGCGATTCGTTCGGTAAAAGATCATAAAGGGGAAGTCTTGTATAAATGGAAGGACATGTCAAAGGCGGTCTGGTCCCCTTCCACCGTCCATAGCATCCGCTCGTTGATGAGAGAAGTTGTCGTCAACGGTACTGGCGAAGGAATTGCGTATACAACAAGCTACACCGGAGCGAAAACAGGAACGACTGATGCGTTTAAAGATTTGTGGGCTATCGGTATGAATGATCGCTATACGTCAGCTGTGTGGATCGGTTACGACAGACCGACACCAATTCCACGTCTGCGCGACCAAAAAGTTCACTTACGGGCATTTTCCTCGACGATGCGACCATAAAAGCCTTGCCAAGTCCGTTAGTTCGGATCCGCAAGGCTTTTCCATTTATTTGACTGGATTGGTTAACGGAATACTGGCGAGTAGCCCGTTGTATAGACGGATAATGATATACACAAGCCCCGCCACGAGAACACTCCAGATGATAATCTGGAAGAAAATCAAACCCACGGTATGCGTCAGTGGCATAAATGGACTTAATTTGTACACGACATAAACAAAATACACGAATGAAGTAATGAGGAAGATCAAGACGAGGGCCTTCCATGATTGGATACCTATTGCTGAAGCAAGTGCACCGACAAAGTAAATGACTACACCGGATTTGGACGCGCTATAGGATGCATCCGCTTCTTCTTTCAAGAAAAATAATAAGGCCGTTTCATGTATAGTGACAGCAATTAGTTTTAGCGCTGCAAATAGCATGAAGAATACTAATGAATACATCGTCAATAAAAAGATACGTAACTGAAAATCTGATAAAAACTCTCTCATACCTTGATAGAGACCGATTTCCTTAAAAAGAATTAATGTCTCTCCAACACTATAGACACCAAAGGTCAAACTGAATAGCAAGACCGTAACAAATGGTAAATAGCTGAACAAATATGGATTTTTCATAATACCCCCAAAAAATATTTTTTCATCATCCTAATAATATAAGAAGGAAGTCGAATAAAGCAATAATTGGTCAACTGTCGTCTATGCAATTTGAAATGTTTTACGCTATACTAACAAATACGCCCACGCTTATGCCTTGGGAATTGAATATGTGAAGAACATGGTTGGAAGGAGGATTCTCTTGGAATTCGTGTTATTGATTTTTTTACCTGTAGTCTTCGCAATACTTGTTCCTTTTGCTTATAGAAAAGTTAAAGGAATACATACAGGTTGGTTTGTTTTATTAGTCCCTCTAGTGTTATTTAGCTATTACCTGAGCTTTTTACCGCTAGTCATGGATGGTGGTCATGCTATTTCTGAAATGAAATGGATTCCGTCACTTGGAATTGCGTTTACTTCATACATAGATGGTCTTAGTTTATTATTTACGCTATTGATCACCGGAATCGGTTCGTTAGTCGTCTTGTACTCTGTGTTTTACATGGATAGGGAGAAAGAGGATCTCGGTAGCTTTTACGTCTACTTACTCATCTTTATGACCGCTATGCTCGGAGTCGTGCAATCTGACAACACGATGACACTTTACTTGTTCTGGGAGTTAACGTCCATTTCGTCCTTCTTATTGATTGGTTTCTGGTACACGAAGGACAAGTCACGTTTTGGCGCATTGAAATCGATGATGATTACGGTGTTTGGTGGATTAATGATGCTCGGGGCATTCATTTTACTCAGTATCATGGGGGAAACATTCTCCGTTCGGGAATTAATTGCCCAAGCTCCTGATCTACTGAATCAACCGTACTTCACTCTGGCATTAGTATTACTCTTGCTTGGTGCCTTTACGAAGTCAGCACAATTTCCATTCTATATCTGGTTACCAGATGCAATGGAAGCGCCCACACCAGTCAGTGCGTATTTACACTCTGCCACGATGGTGAAGGCGGGCATTTATCTGGTCGCGCGATTTACACCGATTTTCGGCTCAGCGTCCACTTGGATCTGGCTCGTTACAGGAATTGGATTGTTGACGCTGTTCTGGGGTTCATTATTCGCAGTAAAACAAACTGATTTGAAAGCGATTTTAGCATTTTCAACAGTCAGTCAACTTGGTTTAATCATGTCGTTACTTGGCGCTGGCGCTATTTCATACCATACGACCGCAGCCATGTTCAGCTTCGCGACGTATGCAGCAATCTTCCACTTGATTAACCACGCAGCATTTAAAGGTGGGCTCTTCATGATCGCAGGTATTATTGATCATGAAACCGGTACCAGGGATATTCGTAAGCTAGGTGGGTTAATGAGCGTCATGCCAATCAGCTTTACTGTGGCTGCGATTGGTTCATTGTCTATGGCTGGCTTGCCTCCATTCAATGGATTCTTGAGTAAAGAGATGTTCTTGGAATCTATGGTAGCACTTCGACATTTTGAGTTATTCAACTTCGATACGTGGGGTATTATGTTCCCAATCGTCGCTTGGGTGGCTAGTGTGTTTACGTTTACGTACAGTATGTATTTTGTATTGAAAACATTTATTGGACAGAAGAAGTTTGAACAATTGCCGAAGCAACCGCATGAAGCACCGATTGGGATGCTACTTGCACCGATGATTTTGGCCACAATCGTCATTGTCGTGTTCTTCATTCCGAATGTCGTCGGGAAGTGGATTATTAAGCCGGCTGTCATGGCGGTTCAACCGACATTGTATGCAAGTCCATCCGCTATCGACATTCATGTCAAAGCATGGCATGGATTTGGAGCTGTTGGCTTATGGCTAACCATTGGGGTAATCGTATTCGGTACGTTACTTTACTTGACCATTCCGAAATGGCAACCACTTTATCGTATCCAACCTGATCAGCTATCGCTAAATAACGGTTATGATGCGATGATGCGCGGAAGCGAAAAAGGTATGAATCGGGTGTCTCGCCTTTATATGACAGGCAAGATTCGGACATACTTATTGTATATGTTCGCATTTATGTCCGTTACGATCATTGCGTTGTTGTTTATCAAGGATGCATTCGTTGTCGATATGAACAGTTTCGCAGCGATTACATTATATGGTTCTTTAAATGCGATCGTGTTACTTGTATCTGTTGGATTTGTCGTGTTTGCGAAGTCTCGTCTTGCTGCGATTATCGCGCTTGGCGGCGTCGGGTATTCCGTCGCGTTATTCTTCGTCATCTTCAAAGCACCTGACTTAGCACTGACACAGCTTGTCATCGAGACAGTATCCGTTGCGTTGTTCTTACTGGCATTTAAGCATTTGCCGGCACTCAGCACGCACGGGGAAACGAAAAGCAATAAAATGGTCAATCTGATGGTTTCATTGAGTGTAGGGGTGATGGTGACTTTGGTCGCCCTATCCAGTCATTCACAAAAAATGATTCCTTCGATTTCCCAATACTACAAAGATACGGTGGAGACGGAAGCCGCTGGCGGAAATATCGTCAACGTCATTCTCGTGGATTATCGTGGATTTGATACATTATTTGAGATCGCAGTTCTTGCTATTGCTGGGATCGCGGTACTTGGCATGATTCGCTTGCGTGTATCGAGAAAGGAGCAGACTGATGAAAACAAATGATGTTATTTTACAAACCGCAGCTAAAGTAGTGTTTTTCATCATCTTCCTGTTCTCCATACACATCTTTTTTGCAGGTCATTATGCACCGGGCGGAGGTTTTGTCGGCGGCTTGTTGACGACAGGTGCGATTTTGCTGCTGTTGTTGGCATTCGATATACGGACAATCCAACAAATTCTTCCGTTCAACTTTACGGTAATGACTGCCATTGGGTTATTGCTTGCGTTAGGTACAGCGGCGGGTTCCATTTTCTTTAACGTGCCATTCTTTACACATGCATTCGGTGATTTTGACTTGCCGCTGTTCGGGCATACATCTCTGCATACAGCGATGTTGTTTGATAGTGGAGTGTACTTAGTTGTCGTTGGTTCCGCCATCACGATTATTCAATCGATTGGAGGCGATGACTGATGGAATTTATCCTATCCATTCTCATCGGGGTATTATTTACGGCAGCCGTCTATTTGATTTTATCCAGAAGTTTATTAAAAGTGATTTTAGGTACTGGTTTGCTTAGTCATGGAGCCCACTTGCTCATCCTCACAATGGGTGGACTTAAAGGTTCGGCGCCACCTGTCGTACTAGATGGTGTGACGGATTTTGCAGATCCCCTGCCTCAAGCATTGATCTTAACTGCGATCGTCATCAGTTTTGGTGTGACGGCGGTCATGCTAGTTATGGCATATCGTATGTATGATGTGCACAGAACAGATAATATGAATGAATTGAGAGGGAATGATGAACATGATTAATCTTCTTTTATTTCCGATCATTATTCCTTTCTTTTTCGCGATGATCTTAATGTTTTTTAAAGAGCAAGTGGTCGTCCAGAGAGTGTTGACACTGATCGGATTAGCTTTCAGCCTTGTTGCTTCTTTCTGGCTTATCGCGACAGTGAAGACAGAAGGAATCCAAACCGTGACACTTGGGAGCTGGCCTGCGCCATTCGGTATTACGATGGTGTCAGACATGTTCTCCGCCTTGCTCGTCACGACGACGATTATCATTACCATCTTTGTCGTCATCTATAGCTTTTCATCCATTGGTGTAGAAAGAGAAAGATTTTTCTACTACCCTGCCATTTTGTTTATGATTACAGGAATCAATGGTGCCTTTACAACAGGCGATATTTTCAATATGTTCGTATTTTTCGAGGTGCTACTGATCGCGTCGTATTTGCTTATTGTACTTGGCGGCGAGAAGCGGCAGCTTCGTGAATCTATAAAATACATATTGGTGAACGTCATTTCATCTGCTATCTTTGTAGTTGCAGTAGCGTACTTGTACTCTATTATTGGCACTTTAAATATGGCGGATATTTCGGTGAAAATTGCTGAGATCAATCAACCGGGGATTATTTCTGTTATCGCGATTTTGTTTTTAATCGTCTTCGGAATAAAAGGGGCTATCTTCCCTTTGTATTTCTGGTTACCGAATTCGTACGCTGCACCTCCAATACCTATTCTTGCATTGTTCGGTGCCCTACTCACTAAAGTAGGCGTTTATGCCATCACGCGTACGTATACGTTGTTTTTCGTACACGACATTGGGTTTACGCACCAGTTTTTGATGGTTCTATCGTTACTCACTATCATTGCAGGTTGTATCGGGGCTCTCGCGTATTTCGATCTGAAGCAAATCATCATTTACAACATCATCATCGCAGTAGGTGTCATCTTGTTCGGCGTAGCGCAAATGAATACGTCTGGACTAGAAGGCGCGGTTTACTATTTACTTCATGATATGTTGATCAAAGCTGCATTGTTTGTTTTGATTGGTATTGTGATTTATGCAACTGGCACTTCGAATTTGCGGGAAATGGGCGGCCTAATTAAAACCCATGCAACACTTGGTTGGACGTATTTAATCGCTGCATTCGGTCTCGCTGGTATTCCTCCGTTAAGTGGATTTCTTGGGAAAGTGCTCATCACAAAAGGTGCGTTTGAAGCGGATCATGTGATCGGTAGTATCATAATTTTAGTTTCTAGCTTAGTTGTGCTACTGTCTGTCATTCGGATTTTCATTTATGCATTTTGGGGGCCTCAGAAGAACGAGTTGCCTATTCGCGATCAACGTACGTACCGTCAAATGATGTTCCCGGCTATTATGCTAGTACTCATTACGGTAGCATATGGCGTCGGTGCTGAATGGCTTATGCCATATATGACGGATGCAGCGGATGTACTGGCTGATCCATCCATCTATATAAATGCGGTGTTAAAGGAGTAGAGGTCAATGGCTTTTCAGATACTATTAAATTTCTTCATTGCAGTCGTTTGGATGTTCATGAATAGTTCATTGACACCTTCTACGTTCATCATAGGATATCTTATCGGGCTGTTGATGATCATCATGACGCGCCGTTATTTCAGTGGACGCTTGTACATTTGGCGCATCTGGTCTGCGGTAAAATTAACAGCGATTTTCCTAAAAGAACTCATCTTGTCGAATATTTCCGTGTTGCTTTTAGTTATTAAACCGGATTTGTCGACTATGCAGCCGATGTTCTTTGCAATGCCAACTGAGCTTGAAAAAGATTGGGAAATCACGTTGTTATCTAGTTTAATTACGTTAACACCTGGTACGGTCGTCGTTCATGTTTCAGACGATCAACGTACTCTGTATATCCACGCAATCGACGTAGACGATGTGGATGAAGCAATCGACTCTATTAAAAACACATTCGAGAAAGCCATTATGGAGGTGAGCCGAGGATGAACGTTTTTTATTCTGTCTGTCTCGTGCTAGTCATCCTGTCTATGCTCGGATTACTATATCGCGTATGGAAAGGTCCTTCCGTGCCAGATCGGCTAGTAGCTCTGGATGCGATTGGCGTCATGCTCATATCCGCCATCGCGCTGCTTTCCATCTTGTTCGATACGCCGTTCTTCATCGATGCGATTTTATTGATCGCTATCATGTCGTTTATCGGCACAGTGTCCTTCTCAAAATTCATTGAGAGAGGAGAGATCATTGAACGTGGACCTAATAGCTGACATGATTATTGTGTTGCTCGTGACGGTGGGGATCATTTTCACGATCGTCACAGTCATTGGAATTTTACGACTTCCCGATGTCTATACACGCGCACATGCCGCTTCAAAGAGCGCTACACTAGGAGTAATGAGTTTACTGCTCGGTATATTCCTTCACTTTTGGTGGAATGAAGGCCATTTCAGTGTGGCACTGTTGCTCGGTATCGTCTTTTTGTTTATCACTTCTCCGATTGGCGGTCACTTAATGACACGTGCCGCTTATATGTCGGGTGTAGAACCTACCGACTTGACGGTTGGAGATGATTTAAAAGATGCAGTAATAGAACAACGTATTGAATCAGAAAAAAACACGCCGGATGACAAATAGTCATCACGGCGTGTTTTTTCAATAATATGGATAGTAAGGGTAATACGGTTGTGTATAATATGGATAGCTGTTGTAGTAAGGTGGATAGTAACCTCCACCATAGCCACCTCCGTAACCGTAACCTGGAAATATAGCATTACCTAAAAATCCGCCAACTAAGCCGCCTAGGAAAGGACCCCCGAAACCACCAAATCCACCTCCATAACCGCCGCCATAATGACCGCGACCGCCACCGTATCCACCTCTATGACTATGTCTTGTCATCTAACTTCCCCCTTTCCATGTATCCTATGTCTAGCCGGAAAGAAGGTGTGGGGAAAGCGCCTATATAGAACTATTCTTGTTGTTCTGCTTCAGCAGCCAAACGCTCTACAAAGGTTGCCAATGTACGTACCATAACACCTGTAGCGCCTTTTGGGCCGAGCACATGTGGACTCGCTGCATCAGATGTACCCGCAATGTCTAAATGAATCCACGGTGTATTCCCTACAAATTCTCCAACGAAACCACCTCCGAAGATCATATGACCATCCCGTCCTGGTGAGTTATTTACATCTGCGACATCACTTTTGCGAATCCGCTTCCGATCATTTTCAGTTAACGGTAGTTGCCAAATGAATTCTCCTGTTTCATCTGCCGCTTCTTGGAATTTCTTATAAAATGCTTTATCGTTTGTTAAAGTGCCCGTTTTATCATGACCGAGCGCTACAATGACACCACCTGTTAGCGTGGCTACATCAATTAAGTACTCAGCGCCGGCTTGTTTTGCATATGTCACCGCATCAGCCAATACTAATCGGCCTTCTGCGTCTGTATTTAATACTTCAATTGTCTTGCCGCTTAAAGACGTGATGACATCGTCCGGCTTGAACGCTTCACCAGAAATCATATTGTCAGAAGACGCAATGACGGCAATGACGTTTTTCTTCGGTCGTGACTCCCCTATGATCGCCATAGCGCCGAGTACAGCTGCCGCGCCTCCCATATCGCCTTTCATGCCCACCATGCCGTCTTTAGGCTTCAACGAATAGCCACCAGTGTCGTACGTAATTCCTTTACCGACTAAGCCGATGACATCTTCCCATTGTTCTGTCGCTTGGTACTTCAGCACAATGAGTTTGGGCTCTTCTACTGAACCTTGATTGACCGCAAGAATTGCTCCCATACCGAGCTCTTCCATTTCCGCTTTACCGAGAATATCGATTTCCAAGTCATAGCTCTCCGCTAATTCTCGTGCATACTCCGCCATCTTAGTTGGCGTTAATAGATTAGGCGGGACATTGACTAGCGTCCGGGCTTCGTTCACTGCATGTGCGGAAATCATGCCCACTTCTCCAGCAGCAGTGACACGTTCTTCATCTTCCGTCGTGAAGAATGTCACAGTAGTTAGTCGGACATCCACTTCATTGGAAGATGTCTTGAATCCCTCATATGCGTAGGAGCCCATTCCGATACCCTCAGAGGCCAGGAACGCCACGTCCTCACTATCAATCTCTTCATTGCAGAACGGGGCTGTCCAGACGCCTACAGTGCGTACACGGTCGTTGTGTAGTTGTTTACCTACCTCGGCGAATAATTCGCGCAATGTTTGCTCTGTCAGTCGTTTCTGATTGCCAACGCCTACAAAGTATACGCGGTCGTAACTTTGCTTCGATAACGCAGGCATTTTAGTAATCGCCTTAAACTTCTGTTGCACGTCATGTGATTTGATCCAGTCTGATAATGAAGGATGGAAAGAGTCAACGAACGTATCGAAGCCTTCTACATTTTCTGGATGATCGGGTATACCTACAATCAGTACTTCTACTTCCTTTTGATCCATTGCGGATGCTGTTTCTACGTGTATCATGTGTGTTCCTCCCCTTTTCTTTACGCCTTCCCCATACTAGTATAGACTAGTCAGATTAGCACTTCCAACTACAAATAATTGTTCGTTGGATAACGAGTAGATCCAAATTATGTTATACTGATTGCTAAACTACTGACAGTAAAGGAGTGGAATCTCTTGGCTATATTTGAAAACATACCGCTCCTCGCAGCGCTATTCGCCATCTTATTTGCCCAATTTGTAAAAATTCCTATTCATTTTTTATTAACACGTAAACTCAATTTCGGACTTATGACATCCACAGGTGGCATGCCCAGCTCTCACTCAGCAGCAGTTACTGCACTCACAACCGCCATCGCATTCGAAGCTGGCTTGGACTCGCCATTATTCGCCATATCCGCTATCTTCGCGGTCATCGTCATGTTCGACGCAACGGGGATCCGCTACCAAGCAGGACAACAGGCTTTGATCATCAACCAAATGCGCTCAGATTTCCAAATATTCGTCAGCGATTTGAAAGACTGGCCTAAAAAAGACAACGACGCAAAAATCCAAGAACTCAAAACCCTACTTGGCCACAAACCCAACGAAGTATTCTTCGGAGCCCTAACAGGTATCCTCATTTCGATCATTACGTATACGGTTATATTGTAACGTCTTCAACTCCACTACGTCGCTTACGGGTCTCTCTCGCAATGAGACTACCGCTATTATCGCATTCGTTTGATTATTATGAGGGAATTTTTACACGTCACACAAGATAGTAGAATGAAAGGTGCCTTTCTCTTACCAATCTTTCATTTTCTTTTAAAAAGCAAAAACGGAACTGTCACAAGATGTCGTAACATACGACTTCCTGTCCAGCTCCGTTTTTTCATATCCACACCTAGCAAAGAGTATCAGAACATCTGATACCCCATCTTGCGTAAAACCTTCATTACAAAACCTGCGATAATCGCTCCAACCATACCACTCGCCAAAATCACGATATCCACTGCATGTAGCGACATCAAATTCGCCCCCAGCTCACTAAAAGCAAAACTAGGTTTCGTAATGTATTCATACATCGGCACATCATCAATAATAAATATCACGATAATTGGGTAAATAATAGCCATAAGCCACGTCATGCGTAACAGCATATTCAATAAAAAGCCAATACCGAAAAACATAACGATAAATATCAAGATCGATAGCATCACTTGTGCTATGGATATAGTTTGCATGCTTGCTAACCTCCAGTTCATCACCTCAACATTTTACAGGATGAGGAGACGGCTTTCAATAGAATGAGACAGAGTACACAGAACGTTCTTCTCAGATGTCATGAATTTTTAAAATTTGACAGACGAATTTCCTTGCTTTGACTACTTCCACGGTTGACTTGTTGCCTATTTTGTTGCACACAAAAAGCACTCGCTTCTGCGAGTGCTTTCCTGTATCCATTATAACACGTTGAATTTACCTTTTTTAATCGTTAACCCGAGACCACCGATCATGAATAGTGCACGGTTGTCGATCATTTTCTTCATGAATGATGCTTTTGTTCCCGTCACTTTTTTATCGAATACTACACCAATCGCATCGGAATCACCTAAAGAACAAACGCTACCTTTTAAATCCGGCACGAATTCTTTTGTTGGGTTTCCTTTCATCAATGCGATGATGTTGTTAGCAATCATATCACCTTGTTGCATAGCGATTTGTGCAGTTGGTGGGTATGGACGGTTGATGGCTTCATTAATCATCAACGCGCAGTCACCTACTATAAATACATCGTCGAATCCTGGTGCACGCATGTCTTTCTCAACTTTTACACGAGCACGCATGTTTTCTATGCCAGATTCTTCAATCAGATGGTTACCACGGACACCAGCAGCCCATACAACCGTACCTGCTTTGATGAATTCAAACTCATCTTCGCCTTTTTTAATCTTCACGCCTTCAGGAGTTGCTTCTACAACCGGTGTACCGATAGAAAACTCTACACCTTTTGAGCCCAATTGACGCATTGCATACTCCACAAGTTCCGGATCGAAACCAGGCAATACCATTGGAGCTGCTTCTACACATAAAATGCGAACCTTTTTGGCTGGCACATCATATTCCTTACATAATTCAGGTACACGGTTTCCTAGCTCACCTAGATACTCGATGCCTGTGAAACCTGCTCCACCTACGACGATAGTTAGACGGCTATCGTCTTTTACTTCTTCAGTAGACCAAGTTGCGAATTGATATTCCATGTGATCACGAATGTGACGAGCTGCATTTACATTGGCAATAGACAATGCGTATTTGTCCAAACCTGGAATTCCGAAAGTTTCTCCTTCGAAGCCAAGACCGATTACTAGGTAATCATATGTGTGAGAACCAAGGTTTGTTTTTACGCTTTTTGTCGCGACATCGATGCCAGTAACTTCTGCTTCGATGAACTTTACTTTATTACTATTGATTACACTAGAAATATCATAGCGAACTTGTTCTGGAGATAATGTTCCAGCTGCCGCTTCGTGCAACCATGTAGATTCGTAGTGATAGTCATTTTTGTTGATCAGAACAATATCTGCTTCATCTGCACCTAATGACTTTTGCAAATTCACAACAGTCATCAAGCCACCATAACCTGCACCCAATACTAAGATTGTTGGTCTTTTCACGTAAATCGAACCACCTTTTAATTTCTTAAACGCCGAGAACGTGTAAAATCAATCTTACTTGGTTTTGCAGTGCCGGCATTTAGTTTGATATGAATAGAATCTTACTTTCATTACTAATAGTAGACCTTTTGAGCGCGTATTTCAACAGAATTATTATTATGCAAATAATCAATTTAGACTAGTGATTTGTCACGTCTATAATTTCACCACATCTTGCTCGGCTAAGATGGGTAGATTTATTCGCAATCAGCAGGTGCGCCAGCTTTTTTAGCTGTTCTAAATGAAGTTCCGCAACCGCAATTGGCAATCGCATTCGGATTGTCGATGGTGAAGCCGCCACCCATAAGAGATTCTTTATAATCCACTTTTGTACCTACGAGAACAGCTGCATCTTCTTCTTTTACTACTACCGGAACTCCGTGAGCAATATACGAGATGTCATCGTCTTCTTTTTCTTGGGTAAAACCAAGAGCGTATGTTAACCCTGTGCAACCTCCGCCTTTGACGGAAACGCGCAAGAAAGATCCTTCTTCTTCGTTATGAGTCATCATTTTCTTCACGTGAAATGCTGCCGCTTCTGTAATCTCTACTGTGTTTGTCATCAATACCACTCACTTTCCACGTTTTCTTTTTATCATATCAATCTTTTTCATCACAATGCAAACAAATAGTCCCCCTACTAGGCCTATTTTAATGTATAATAAGACTTAGGACAGAAAGGAATGATACTAGTGGAAATCAGCCCGTTTTACGAGAGAAAGATGCAATGCTTACTGTGTAAAGAGCATTTTCCTACTACTAAAATTCGTTCTCGCCAAGTAAGGGTAGTTGATCATGATAGCGATTTTAGACCTATTTATATAGATAAGGAAATTAATCCTATTTTTTATAATGTAGCTGTTTGTCCATCTTGCGGTTTTGCATTCACTGATGATTTCGCTCCGTACTTCGCGCCAGGCACAAAAGAGATGATCGCTAAAAATATCACAGCCAAATGGCGCAGTCGCTCATTTGGAGGCGAACGGACGCAAGAGCAGGCAGTGGAAGCCTATAAATTAGCTTATTTAAGTGCCAACTTTAAAAAAGAAAAGCATTTAACGATGGCAGGAATGATGTTGCGTATAGCTTGGATTTATCGTCAGGATGAAAATCGCCAAAAAGAAATGCGTTATCTAGAAGTATCTCGTGACCTGTACATCCGTGCATTTTCTGAAGGGGATTATATGGGAACTCAAATGTCTGAAACTCGTGTGCAATACATTATTGCAGAATTATCTTGGCGCATTCATGATCGTGCAGAAGCAATTCGAAACTTTTCACGTGTCATTGAAACGCAAAATAGATCGACTGAACCTACAGTCATCCAAATGGCCAAAGATCGATGGCAGGAAATTCGTGACGCAGAAACCATCCATAAAACTAGCTGAATAATGAAAGCCGTGCAAAGAAGATCATACTTCATTTGCACGGCTTTTTTATTTAATGAAATTAAAAAACCTGTTCTACTTCTACTACGCCTGGTACTTCTTCAAGTAGTGCACGTTCAATACCTGCTTTTAATGTAATCGTCGAACTCGGGCAAGTTCCGCATGCTCCTAAAAGTCGCAGCTTTACAATTCCTTCGTCAATGTCCACTAATTCACAGTCTCCTCCGTCACGCAAGAGGAATGGGCGCAATTTATCTAGCACTTCTTTTACCGGCTCATATAATTTAGTATCTGTTGTCATTGTAATCACACTCTCCTTTCCTTATACTTATTATAAACTGCCAAGCAGAAAAAATCCAATAATGAATCGGAGGTTTGATTAATATGTCGCAAACACCAGTTACAATTGAAGTATATGGAGCAGAAATCATCTGTGCCAGTTGCGTAAATGCACCTTCTTCCAAAGATACGTATGAATGGCTCCAGGCGGCCATATCAAGAAAGTACCCTGAACAACCATTTACTATTACGTATATTGATATTGATCAAGAAGTAGAAGAATCACGTCAGCAAGAAATTGTCGAGAAAATTCGTGAAGACGAGTATTTTTACCCGCTCGTCATGATTAATAACGAAATGATCGGTGAAGGTCATATTCAACTGAAGCCAGTCTTTAACGCCTTAGAAAATCATGGTTACCAAGCAGGATAAATTGATAATTTGATGGATTAATTGAGAACAATCCATTCATTAAAGCGGTCATTCTACGTCGAATTGACCGCTTTTTTGTATCCAATTACCGCATTATACATATATAACTAAAGAAAAAGCCACTTCATAGAAGTGACTTATAGATATGGATAATTAACCATTATGCCATTTGTACATCCATAGCAACCCGGATTTCATTAGACGGGCGATTCTTCCTGTCACGGTACGATCTGCCAAGTACGCAAATCCTTGTTTCTTTCCTAACGACCCCATGAAACCTTTTAGTTTTAGCTCCGGCATTTCAAGCATTAATGGCTCACCTTTCCAAGTCGAGCGTAGTACTTGAACGATTTGCTCCCCTTGCACTTCTGCCAATTGAGCGCTTGGTGCGTGTGGAAGCGCAGCAATGTCTCCGACTACGTAAACGTTTCGGTTACTTGGGACTTGGTGATATTGGTTGAGTACGATACGGCCTGAACGGTCTTTCTGAATGACTAAATCGTCCACGACCTTGCCTGGCTTAATACCAGCCGTCCAAACTACTGCATCTACATCAATGGTCTCTTCATGGTTATACAGAATATGTTCGCCTACTTGAGTAATGTTGGAATTCGCCACGACTTCTACTTCGTTTTGATCAAACCAACCTTTTACGAAATTACTCAATCGTTCAGGGAAGTCACGTAAAATACGCGGGCTGCGGTCGAATAATTTAATTTTCAAGTCTGGACGACTTTCGCGTAATTCACTTGCTAATTCGATTCCGCTCAGTCCCGCACCAACGATTCCTACTGTCGCCCCATCACCTAGTCCTAGTAACGTCTGATACGTCCTGCGAGATTTGCCGATTGTTTGTATACTCAGTGTATGTTCAGCAGCTCCAGGCACGTTGTGGTAATTATCTTCACTGCCTAGTCCGATGACTAATTCGTCATATGCTAGTGCTTGACCATCTGCTAACAACACTTCTTTTTCTTCGAGCTTAATTTCTTGAATCTCGCCTTCGACTACTTTCAATTGGTCATGAACAGGGATCGCAACGCGTACATCGGAATCAGAAACGGTTCCTGCTGCAAGCGCATAAAATTCTGTTTTCAAACTATGAAATAAGGTTCTATCGACAAGTGTAATTTCAATATCGCTTGGTAATTCTTTATTTAGCAAACGCAATAAAATTCTCATGTTACCATAGCCGGCACCTAGTAATAGTAATTTTCTCATAATGTTCTCCTTCTATGTCTATTTTCTTATGCATCTCATTTGCCATTATAGCAGTTTGTGATAACTTTCACAATATGTCATGTTGATTGACGCTTTTGTAAAAAAAGAGTACCATTTCTAGTAGGCGAGGTGAGAAAGATGAATCCCATCGTGGAGTTTTGTATGAGTAATTTGGCAAATGGTGCCTACCCCGTATTCGAAACGTTGGAGCGTGATCCAAACATCGACGTACTAGAATACGGCTGCTTGAGCTATTGTACGAAATGTAGTGATACGTTGTACGCTATTGTAAATGGTGAACTTGTTGAAGCGGATACTGCGGATGAATTGACAAAGGAAATTTATCAGTTCATTGAAGATAATCCCCTTTTCTAATAAAAATAAACCTATGCGGTGTCCTAGAAGCTGGTATGCTTGTAGGGCATCCTTTTTTGTATAGGATTCAGTCAAGGTCTGTGGACGGTTGCAAATATAAGGTAATGGATGAGTGCGATAAGATGTAAGATCCAGCTAGCAGACGCTTTGCCGTGTCCTCATGCCTAGCCCAACAGCCTATTCTTTTACGGCTTTCCAATACAACAAAAAAGCTATCTCAAGAAGCCGTAACATTACGGCTTCTTAGATAGCTCCTCATGACTTCAGCCAATCCGCAAGCGAGTTCAGCAAATAAGTAGGTTGCTGCGCCTTCTTCAGCACATCTTCCATAGGTGTGACGCCCGTTGCGACATACGCTGTATCAATACCATAGCGAATTCCCGCCATAATATCCGTATCATAATTATCGCCAATCAAAATCATGTCTTCTTTTTCGTACATCCCTTGCTGTCGGATAAACTCCAGCATATGCGGCTCTGGCTTCCCTACGATGAGTGGCTGTCTATCAGTCGCCACTTCCATCAACTTAAGGAAAGAACCATTAGCGGGTACCAATCCTTTTTCAGTCGGGAATTTGATGTCTTGATTGGTACCTAAGAAATGAGCACCGTTACGTATCGCCAAACAAGCATCCGCGAGTTTAGTGTAAGTAACTTGGCGATCAAGCCCCATTAACACGACATCAGGATTCGTCGTGGTGATTTGGATATTTTCGAGTTCTAGCGCTTCACGCAATCCTTCTTCACCAATCATCATGACACGCGCGCCTTCAAAGTGTTGCTTGCAATAGCGAGCCAATGTCGTGGCAGAATTCATGATGAAATCGACTTCTGTATGCACACCGAAACCCGCTAATTTCTTCTGTTGAGCAGTACGTGTCAATGCCGCGTTATTCGTAATGAAATACGTCCCTTTACCTTGAGCTTGGCACGCTGCCACGAAATCTACAGCTTCTTGAATGGGTTCACTCCCGCGATACATTGTGCCATCCAAGTCAAAGCAATACGCTTTATAATGTCTCATCATTCAGTCGGAAGAAACGCTGAGACTGGGCCTAATTCATTCATTAAGTAATCTCGAACTTGTCCCGGAAATTGTTGTAGTTCGTTACGTGTATCGCGAATAGATTGTACTACTTTATCTGAATCCACTTCTACGAATTGACGAACAATCATTGGTCGTAATGAAATGAATGCTTTTAAAGGGAGAGCTTGCTCAGTTTGAATGACTTTTTCATCTTCAAGGATATCAATAATATCGTCATAACTTCCAGGGTCACGCATGATGAATCCGTCGATCATGGAATTTCCTACATCAATGATTCCTTCAATCAAGCCATGCGCAATTCGCTCTACAGCTAGCTTATTTACATCGCTTTGTAGCCAGTTCGTTTCCTTCTCAAAAATGTCGAGTAACTGCTCCATATACGCTAATGTTTTATTGATCTGATTTTGATCTACAAAATACATACTGTTCTTCCTCCTCCTATACTTCATACTTCTATCTTACCATATTTATTGCAAAACAAATGAAAGCTCCAAGCAATTTTGCTCGAAGCTTTCATTTTTAATGTTCATTTGTTGGAGTAGATGTTACTTCAGACTGTACTTCCTCTACAACTTCTACTTCTGTTTGCTCTAATTTTACTTTTCCAATCTTTTTCAAGATGAAATACGCACAACCGAAATTACAGTATTCATAAATATAATCTTGGACGGTACTAATTTTGGTTTCATATGTAGATTTGGAATTACGATCTTCGAAAAAGCCTTTTAATCGTAATTGACCATATCCCCAGTCACCCAAAATATAGTCATACTTTAACAGCACTTCGCTAAAGCGTTCATTCAAGGCTTCCTCATCGAACCCATCGCGAAACTCTTCTGTAATTTCATACTGCATACTCTCTAAAATAATCATTTTCTCGTTCACTTCCATTTAACTGCTCGCTTGTCCTTCAAGTTTCAGCAGTTCGTCACCTTGGCGCTGTCTCTCTTTAGCCGAAGCATTAACTTGCTCGTCTGCATGGTAGCTTGAACGCACAAGCGGCCCCGCCTCACAATGAGAGAATCCTTTAGTCATTGCGATTTTACGCAATTCACCAAACTCATCGGGCGAATAATATTTCACTACTTTAGCGTGTTTTTTTGTCGGTTGCAAGTATTGACCAATTGTCATGATATCTACGTCGTGTGCACGAAGATCATCCATTGTCTCAATAATTTCTTCCACTGTTTCGCCGAGTCCGACCATCAATGAAGACTTCGTCGGGATCTCCGGATACATTTCTTTTGCTCGTTGAAGTAATTCAAGTGAACGATCATATGTTGCACGTGCACGAATTCTTGGAGTTAGACGGCGTACGGTTTCAATATTATGGTTTAAAATATCTGGCTTTGCATCCATCAAACGTTGCAAGTTTTCTTTATCTCCACCCATATCCGAAGGGAGTACTTCAATAGTAGTAAATGGATTTTTTCTGCGTATCGCACGAATAGTTTCCGCGAAAATAGCAGATCCTCCGTCTTTTAAATCATCGCGTGCTACGGCAGTGACCACAGCATGTTTCAAATTCATTAATTCAACTGACTCCGCTACGCGTTCCGGCTCAGCAGTGTCAAGTTCATTAGGTAAACCAGTCTTCACAGCACAGAAACGACATGCACGTGTACATACGGCCCCTAGGATCATAAATGTAGCTGTGCGTCGTTCTCCCCAACACTCATGAATATTCGGGCAACGCGCTTCTTCACATACAGTATTCAAGTTTTTCTCGCGCATTAATTTCTTTAAACCTGTATAGTTCTCGTTGGTGTTAAGCTTAATTTTCAGCCAATCTGGCTTTCTAATATGCTCAGATTTTCTTCCCGTCTCAGGTTTGCATGACAACGCTACCGACTCCATTCTGTTGATAGATTCTACTCATGTCAATGTAACATAAATTCAGATAACCTTCAATTATAGATAGCAATTGATTTGAGCTAAGCCGACAGGAGTGATATAAATCGATGACCTAGTGACTCGCTCGAGATTTCATCGTAGTAACTGCGTGATTTTGTTACGCTACTTTACTTGATGTAAGTTTCAGGTCAAAAACACTACTACATATCTCTTCAACTTACGAACTTCAACGTACTATGCCAATTGATCGTAATCGAAAGGCGACAAAAAACACTTGCAACCAACTATCTGGCCGCAAGTGTATATCGTGTACTATTCGATTTTGAATTTCTTTTTGAACTTACTGAGGATTGTAGCATAAAAGATGCTGATAAATAGACCGCCCCAGATGATCATTACTCCGACTAGCATCATGAGGATTGCAGAACCGCTCATTCCTGTATCCATTTATAGCCCCCCTTTATTTTCATCATAATCTGATGTGATTCTTGTGTTGTCTTTCCACTTCAATGATGTGAAGACGATCGACATGACAAATGCCCCTATCGCTACTGGCCAACCAATCGTCCACAAGAAGGATGTTGGATAGCCTTCATAGTTTTCTGCGATATTATCTTTAATTAAGAAGAATAGCATAGTACCTAATACTAATGGTGTGATGAATGATAGCGATACTTTCCACCACCAGCCTAGACGAATATCTGATACTGCATTGGCATGTTGCTCGAACAATCCAAGTTTTCTGAAAACCCAAGCTAGTAAGATGACTTCAACTAGACCAATCACAGCAATACCAAATTGGTTAATAAAGTAATCTGCTACGTCTAAGAAGTATAAACCACCGTTTGTTGCATATAGCATGGAAATGGTTGCCGACAGCCCGATACCGATCGTAACCGAACGACGTCTGGATATGTTGAATTTGTCTGACATACCTGCAATATACGTTTCACAAATCGATATGAGTGATGTAATTCCAGCAAGCGTTAGTGACAAGAAGAAGAATGCGCCGAACAGACCGTTTAATCCTGGCATTTGATTAATAATTTCAGGGAATACGACGAATGCTAGCCCTACACCTGCAGTAGCTACGTCTGCTACATCTACTCCTTGACTAGTTGCCATGAATCCTAGCACCGCGAAAACTCCGATACCTGCCAGTAACTCAACTGAAGAGTTAGCGAAGCCTGTAATAAAGGCGTTATTGGTAATATCTGATTTCTTCGGTAAATAACTAGAATACGTGATCATGATAGCAAATGCGATCGATAAACTGAAGAAGATATGTCCGTACGCTGCAACCCATACACGCGGGTTGAGTAACTTATCGACATCCGGTTTGAAGAATGCATCCAGCCCTACCATAGCTCCGTCTAGTGTGATTGCACGGATGACGACGAATAAGAAAAGTAAGAATAGTACAGGTATAAATATCCGATTCGCCAACTCAATCCCTTTCTTGACTCCACCAAGTAGGATAATGTAACAAATGACCCAGACGAGCAACAATGGCAATGCCACGCCTCCAACGAGTCCTCCGACGTCCCCAGGATTATCCGCTAAGTTCAGGACGTCCCCGAAGAAGAATGCTTCTGGATCTTTCCCCCATGATAAGCCAAATGAATAGACCGTATACTTCATGGCCCATGCGATGATGACAGCATAGTAAGTAGATATGACGAAAGATACAAAGATCCCCCACCAGCCTAGAAACTCCGTCTTTTTCCCATTCAAACGGAAAAATGAAAGTGGAGCAGATCCACGATATTTATGACCAATTGTAAATTCCATGATCAAAATCGGGATACCAGCTGTTAAAAGGGCAAATAAGTACGGGATAAAAAATGCGCCGCCTCCATTTTCATACGCAACATAAGGGAAGCGCCAAATGTTTCCGAGTCCTATAGCTGAACCAACCGCGGCCAATATAAAACCTGCTCTCGTTCCCCACTGTGAACGATTTTCCATACAACTCACCTCTTTTTTGTTATTTTACAAAACTTATTACATTTCGATTTATTCTGATAACTCTAGTTCTGTACATTTAGTATAAACAGCCTAATTAGAGATGTCAAAACAAATTTAGACTAAGAATGAAGTAATTATCACTCTTAGTCTAAAAGGTAAACTATGCTATTTGCTCTACGCGTTTCTTTCCTTTGACACTCAAATACGTAAATAAAACTATTAAGGTAATAATAACAGCTACTAAACCGATCCAGACAGACCCAGTTAGACCCAGAACGACATACCCAATCACTGCTACACTCGCTGCGACAAGCGCATAGGGCAACTGTGTGGAGACGTGATCCATGTGGTTACAACCCGCTCCGGTAGAAGATAGGATTGTCGTATCGGAAATCGGTGAACAGTGATCTCCGAATACCGCTCCTGCGAGTACTGCCGCTAATGCTGGCAACAATAATTCAGGTGCCGCATTGACCATAATCGTACCTGCAATCGGCATTAAAATACCGAAAGATCCCCATGAGGTACCTGTCGAGAACGCCATTAATCCTGCTAATACGAAGATCAATACCGGAAGGAAGCTGACAGGAATATTCATTCGTTCTACCATCGTAGAAAGGAATAGACCCGTATCTAGCGAAGCTATTAAGTCAGTCAATCCCCAAGCGAAGATTAAAATAAGAATCGCAGGCATCATGGCCTTTATCCCGCTAATGAACGCGCGCCCCATCCAGGACACACTGGCTGTTTCGTTTTTCTTCATTTGTAAAATATATAACAACATGGCTAGCAATGTAGCCGTTACACCACCTATTACTAACGAGAATGGTACATCGGTATTTTCAAAAATAGCCCAAATATCGAAAATACCCGCTTCTTTATAGCCTGTATAAATCATCATACCGAGCGTTACCGCAATCAACGTGACGATCGGTGCAACCAAGTCGCGAACTTTCCCATACATATGCTCTGGGAATTCTTCTTTCAACTGGCCAGGGATTTCTTTATCTTGGTCATATAGCTCGCCTTCATTCATTGCGCGATCTTCATGTTTCTTCATTTCAAAGAAGTCATTATTCGTCCAAGCGAAGAAGAAGACCATCGACAATGTGGCAATGACATAGAAGTTCATCGGTGCCATCAAGACGAAGGCAGTTAATGGTGAATAGCTGACTGCTGCTGTCGTACCTAAAATAAGTGCAAGTTGTCCAATCAAGAACGCACCCCAACTAGAGATGGGGGATACGACACAAATGGGTGCCGACGTAGAGTCAATGAAATACGCCAACTTTGCACGAGAGATCTTGTGCTGGTCCGTGATCGGTCTTGCAATCTGTCCAACTGCTAATGAATTGAAATAGTCATCCACGAAAATGGCAATTCCAAGCCCCATCGTCAACAGCTTTGCTCCACGTTTCGTACGGATGCGAGTGACTGACCAACATGCAAATGCGGCACTTCCTCCAGATAGACTGACAAATGCAGTAATGACACCTAATAATAATAGAAATAACATAATGAATATATTGTATGTATTGAGCCCGCCATCATAAAAAGAAACTGTCATGGCCCTCCATACACCTTTTACTGTCTCAAGCGGAGCAAAGTTCGCTATAAGTAAAGCGGCTGTAACAATTCCTGCTCCTAATGATAATAATACTCTCCTCGTCGCTAACACCATCACGATGGCGATAATAGGAGGCAAAATAGAGACCCACGATCCGATCATTGTAATTCCTCCTCTTTCTAGTTGCTAGATGATATCGAAATGCAGAAGATCTTTCGAAGAGTGGAAAGCCTATAGTATCCTGTAATTTCCCGATAAAAAAAGCCGCCCCCACAGGCAATACCATACGTGTAGGGGTCGGCCAACCAATTCATCAAGCAACACATGAATAAATCGCAGTACAATTGGCTACTGTAGCTCTCCATACATTGATCAGTGTATGACAGTGTCATTCCTCTTCGAAATGACCCCAACTTGAGAAGCAGACTCTTCTCAAACTTCGGCATTGCCTCCTTTCGCTAGCGGTCATAGATGTCACTCTCTCGCTAGGTACTTATAAACAATGCAGCCTCTACGTAAGTCTCGATATTCTTCTGTTCTCAGTGTAGCAATAATCGACAACGTTCACAATACCTTTTACTCCTTCTTTTCAAGCGGAACTTCGATTTGCGCTGGCGTTTGCTCTCCTTTCGAATAAATTTGCGGTACCTTCCCTCTAATCAAGCCAATTGCAATCGGTATTTTCTGTTCTACTACGCTCCTGCTTGTAGCTAGCGGAACGATAATCTGCACATTGACTTGTAACATTAGATACACTTCTACATACGCGTTATTGATACCAAATTCACGAATATCCGTTTCTACTGTTGCATGTACATCTCCAACGACGTGGAAGCGGATCGGGATTTTTGGCCCCAAGTTACCGAGCAACGGAATATTCGCCGCTTGCCCAATCGGAACGAAAAAGACAATCCCTTGTTCTTTTTCCATCTGGTCGGGATTATACTCGAGATCTCCGAGTGGCGGTAACATATCTAAATCTCCGCCCTCTGCACGTTCTAGATGATTTTCTACAAGCTGATGAATTTCTGACATGACCTGGCTAATGATTTCCGAGTTAAACTTGGTCGTCACCGTATCTGTCGTATCATCGGGGACGTTTTCGATAATTTCATTGACATCGTAAACGCTGGTGGACCGGTTGTTAATAGCTTGACTGATGACGTGGCTGGCTATTTTTTGCGTTTGTACTTCAGCATATTGTGTGTAGATTGGCGTTAGCTGTTTATTAACCATATAGAAAAACATCGCCACTCCCACCAAAATGCCCGGGATGACAAAGCGCAGTATGATTTTGCCATAATTATTTCTCTTTGGCCGTTTTTGATTTGTATAAAACCGCATACAAACGCCTCCTACTTCACATTATGCGAAATAGGAGGCGTACATAACTAGCGTTCATTGAAATATTTTCTTCCATACCAACCGAGAATATCGCGAAGCATTTCTGGCATAATATATTCCTTCTTCGCTTCTTTTAGTACTGGATAGAAAAAGCCAAACGTGAACATATCCAGTGTTGCCAATGTATACATCTCACCTGGCTCCACTAAACGGTTTCCCGCGAATAATTGTCCGTCGGTGTTACGGTATAAGTGCTCATGTATCATGCTGCCCATCAGTGTGCCACGAAAACCAAGACCTTTTATCGGAAGTTCCGTCCACTTTGGATCAAGTGACTGCTCGTAAACCGTCAACAAATCAGTACCATCCAAATGAATCAGGCACGGATTGATCGGATGAGGCAATAATGAATGCAAATCCCCTTTCGTCACCCAACCTTTATCTAAGCTACCAAGGAATATCCCTGCGTTGAATAGTGCACAGTCGGCATCCAGATACGTTAGTAACGCACGGCCGAACAGCGAGGATAATGGGCTGTCGCCTGTTAGACGCTGTGATAAAGGTGAAGGGTTATAAAATACTGGAACTTGCAAAGTTGCTTCTCCTTTAGCAAATAAGGAATTCACTTCTTCTATATCCTCTTCTGTCATTTCCATTAGTTGTGTCGAAAAAACTTCTGCTTGCATATGAACGACTTGACCTGTTATTCGGTCTATATCGACTTGAACATGACCGACATAATGACCGAACTTTTCTGCTGCCGCAAGTAATGTGTCGTCAATCCACTCGCCATTCGGCAATAAGTGATGGGTGTGTGCGCCTAAAATAACATCGATCTCTGGGCACTGCGCAGCCAATAGACGATCTTGATTGATTCCTAAATGAGAGAGACAAACAATGACATCGCATTGAGGACGCAAGTTGCGTGCCACTTCCATCAATGCTGCGTGCGGTTCGGCTACGCTCCAGCCAAGTTGATCATAAAAAGCATAGTATGGCGCTGTGGCCCCTATGACACCGATACGCACACCTTCTGCGGTCTCCAATACTTTAGATGTCTTCGCCCAATAGGGTAGCTTACCATCTACTTCCATCAGGTTGCAAAGCACTACATCAAATTTCGCATCTTCATATACTCTATTCAGCGCTTCCTTAGACATAGTGATTCCTTCATTGTTTCCAATGGTCACTGCGTCATATCCTGCTTTATTTAATAATTCAATATTTCCTTTACCTTCTGTTCCCTCGGTAAATGGATGAGATCGATCAATATGGTCTCCAATATCAAATAAAAAGTAACTCTCTCCATCGGCTTCAGCTTGTTGCTTGCGCTGCTGAAGGAAGTGATGGATTTGCGGCCAGTTTTCGAAATGACTATGGATGTCATTCGTATGGTAAATGTGAATCGTCGCTACCGTTTCTTTCATATGTGTCAACCCCAAATCCCCTCATAAATGGAACGTAGTCCAAAGACGAGTAAAATGATGCGTATGACTAAAACTAAAGTATCTGATTTCATTTTGCTATTTAAGTAGGCACCAAGCATTCCACCGAAATAGGCGCCCGGCACGACAGGAATGGTATAGAGCCACGGCACATGACCGAGTGAAATATGCGAAATCGAGTTGACGATTGCTGATAAGAACACCATTAGCATCGATGTCGCGACCGCTACATGCGGTGGGAACAAGAATAATAAAATCATAGCCGGTACGACCATCGTCCCGCCACCGATTCCGAATAATCCAGACGTAAACCCAATGAATAATGCCAATAGGATGGCGAACCAAATCGGGTATCCGTAAATATGCGTTTGTCCTTGGGGGTCTGTGAACTTGATTTTCTTCCCATTGTCTACGAACCATTTAATCGGCTTCAAATATTTTCTCGTTAGTAACAGTGTAGATAAAACAATGAGCAATATACCAAAATATAAATTAAAAGATTGCAAACTTACGTTTTTATTGACCAACGCGCCGAGTACGATACCTGGTATACTAGCAGTAAAAAATAGAAATGCACTGCGATAATCAATCGTCTTCACTTTCATATAGGACAGTGTCGATCCAAGTCCATTCGCAATCATCATGATCACCGACAGACCTACTACGCTCTGCGGAGTGATATCCGGAATCATGCCTAGATTTAAACCGATAAACAAAGTGACAGGAACCAAAATCGTTCCGCCCCCGAGACCGGCAATCGAACCGATAATGCCGGACGCCAGACCAATCAAGGCGAGTACTACAAATTCCATTACTGATCCCCCTCAAATAAATCCATCTGCTTGGTGAGAGGCTGACCGTATTCTATGCCGAGTAATCCTGCAAATTGTTTAGCGTTCTTTGCTGCATGCTGACCAGAGTTATTATTAAAGATGACAAACACTTCTTCTGTCTGCTTCTCAAGATGGGTGACGATTTCACTCATACTCTTTAATTCTTTTTCATTGTAATCATACAGATAGCGGACTTTACGCCATGCTTTACTATCGCCCATCGTATTGACCCAACCTTGATCATTGCGCCCGTGGAGACGTAACAAAACTCTCGGATCGGTCGCAACCGGCACAAGCGGTACACTGCCGTCCCCTACTTGCGGCTCATCACAGACCACATGAATGATGTTCAAGCTTTTCAGGAAATCGAGTGTTTTCTCTCGGTAAGCTTGCGAATACCATGTTTGATTGCGAAACTCTACAGCAATTGGCAACGGTTGTAATTGCTCATGCACATAGCGAATGCGATCCACATTTTCCTTCTTACAATTAAACCACGGTGGAAACTGTACAAGGACCATCGCCAGCTTCCCAGCTTCAACAAACGACGTCATCGATAGTTTGAACAGCGAGAACATCTCCTCTTCGGAATCATACGGGAGCTTCCCACGCTGATGACCTGTGATGCCCTGATAAGCTTTTACGACGAATTGGAAATGAGCAGGCGTTTCCTCTGTCCACTTATCCATTACCTTTTTCGATTGTATTGCATAAAACGTCGAATCCAGCTCAACGATTGGAAAATGCTTACTATAATCTATCAGTTTTTTATTCGCGACTGTATTTTCATTATATAGGCTTGGATGGTCTCCCCACCCTGTCAGGCCTACATGTATCATGGAAAGCCCCCCTCTTTTTATCTTTAGCTTAGTGTATCATATCTGATGTACTTTCGGAAAAGTCGTACTTTCCAACTCGATTTTACTAGTTTCGATAGTGTGCTTAATCGGATTCATTTCACTTCTACATAAAAAAGCGTCTCGGGAAACGATTCCCGAAACGCTACCTTTCTATTTAACCTCGCCAAGCGCTCATTCCACCGCGTACATTCGTTACATTCACAAATCCTGCTTTTTTGAGTTGCCCTGCAGCATTCGAACTGCGCATACCGCTTTGACAGATGACGATGACTTCTTGATCTTTCTTCAATGTTCCCATTTTATTTGAAAGTACATTCAATGGGATATTCTTAAATTCCTTTATATGGCGTGCTGCATATTCAGCCGGTGAACGGACATCGATCAATTGGATATTCCGATCTTTCACTCTGTCTTTTAATTGTTCAGTCGTGATTGAATGCACACCTTTTGCCGACTTCATTCGCCAAACTACTAGTCCGACGAGGAGTGCTATAATCATCCATCCCATATGTGGTGCCTCCTATTAGTGAGTCCATTCCATGATGACGAGAATGACACCCATCACCGCAAATGCTATGTTACCGATACAAAAGCGCGGAAATAATTTCTTTTCCATATCTTCTGCTGACCGGATTGTGCAGCTTCGATTGAATAAAATTTGTTTGAATGTATTCATGCGTCCAGTGCAGCGTGAATACTTGCTGGATCAAAGCCGATAATCCATTTACCATTCAACTGTGTTTGTGGAACGCCCATCTGTCCCGTTATTTTCATCAGTCGCTCTCCTTCTTCCGGATGTGTAGAAACATTGATCGTCTCATAAGGCACATGGATTTCATCTAGATAATTCGTCATCATCGTGCAGTAAGGACAAGTAGAAGATACATATACAGTTGCTTTTTCAGTCACGTGAAAAACTCCTTTTCATTTGGTTGTACCTTTATTATATACCCCAGCAGGTATAAAATCAACGAATTGATTTCGTGTTAGGATGGCATTTATCTTTCTTGTAATACATGCTATTATCTTTAGCTAAAAATGAACTGTATTGAAACATACCCCATTCCCCAACACTACATAGGCAAATAAAAAACAAGCGTGTCTCGATGGACATACTTGTTTTTTATCATAAGTCGACTCATTTCTGCTTACATTTATCTGCTTCCTGTGTTCACTCGATCTCCTGCCAACTTATCTTTTGCCTCATTATACTGCTGGGCTAATTGTGCGACATAATCTTTTGTTGGTTGTACTTTATCGATGATACCGATTCCTTGACCGCAGCCCCAAATATCTTTCCAAGCTTTTTGCCCCGTGTCTCCCCCGAAATTCATTTTACTAGGATCACTTTCCGGCAAATTATCCGGGTCCAAACCTGAAGCTCGGATCGACGTAGCTAAATAATTCCCGTGTATCCCTGTGAAATAATTACTGTACACAATATCATCTGAAGTGGCGTCTAAAATGGCCTGCTTATAATCATCAACTGCTCTCGCTTCTTCCGTAGCAATGAATGGTGATCCGATGTACGCAAAGTCTGCACCCATTGCTTCCGCTGCCAATACGCTTCCGCCTGTTGCTATAGAACCTCCAAGAGCAAGTGGTCCATCAAACCATTCCCGAATTTCTTGAATGAGCGCAAACGGACTCTTCGGACCCGCGTGCCCACCTGCCCCGGCCGCTATCGCAATTAACCCATCTGCCCCTTTCTCAATTGCTTTTTTCGCGAATGAATTATTGATGACGTCATGCAAAACGATTCCACCGTAACTATGGGCAGCCTCATAGACGTCTTCTCTCGCGCCTAGTGAGGTAATAATGATGGGAACTTTATACTTCACACAAAGCGCCATATCTTCTTGCAATCTTTCATTGGATCGGTGAACAATTTGATTAATCGCAAAGGGAGCCGCCGGTTTAGTAGGATTTTTTGCATTATAATCTGCTAGCGCTTCTGTAATCTCGATTAACCACTCTTCCAGTTGTGCAATTGGCCTTGCGTTTAAAGATGGCATAGAACCGATGACTCCTGCTTTACACTGCTCAATCACCGTCTTAGGATTACTAATAATGAACATGGGGGAGGCTATCACCGGAAGACTCATACTCTTTTTCAATTCTGCTACGTTCATCATACACACTCTCCTCTTTTGTAATCGCTTTCAAATTTACATTATGCTTTTCTGTAAAAAAACGCACACCCTCTACTTTTGAAAACTACAAGATCTAACAAGTCCATCTTTTATACATGTATATACATGTATTTTACTTGATTTATTTGAGTTGTCAATCAATTTATGAATCTAGATTCATTTTTATGTGGATGAACTTTTGAATTCGTCTATCACTTTCTGTAATGCACCCAACTTCTCCAGCAAATCCATATACTCTGCCTTCCCTATAGCCCCTTCAATTTGTTCCTGTACTTGTACCCAAATAGGCGTGGCATCATTTAATTTCTCGTAGCCTAATTTGGTGATCGTGACCACTTTTGTTCTCGAGTCCTGTTCTGCTCTCTTGATCTGTACATATCCTGCTTCGTTTAATATATTCAAATTACGCGTGACGGTCGTTTGATCCAGCAACATCATCTCGCCTAATCTACTAATTGAAATATCAGGCGATGTATAAATATTGCCAAGCATATAATATTGGGTGATCTTCAATCCAGTAGGTTTCAACAGATGATTGTATAACTGCGTAAGTGAACCCGATACCGTACGAAGATTGGCACTGGCACATACGTCAATTATATACTTCGCTTGCTCCTGATCTAGATTTTTATTCATACTCTCCACCCCTTTCCTTAAAATAAAGATAACAAACTTTTCAGTCATCCTTGACAATGTATACTATTCTATACTAGTGTACATCTACGCGCATCATTTTTAAAGTCGTATTTCTCGACATACGTACTCGTATACCTTTACTACATGTATATACATGTAGTTGAAGTCTATCATCGAAATGGAGGTAGTAAAGATTATGAAAGAACTAAATTTATTGGACAGTATTGACTTAGAGCAAACACTAATTGGTGCCTTGGGCATTACCTTTAAAGAACTGGATCCTGACAAAGTCGTATGTGAAATGCCAGTCGGGCCGAAAACTGTTCAACCTATGGGATTGCTGCATGGCGGGGCTTCCGTAGCGCTTGCTGAAACAGCTGCCAGCATTGCGGCGGCTCTAAACCTCAATCCCGAGACACATTATCCAGTGGGACTAGAAATCAATGCGAATCATATACGAGGTAAAAAAGATGGCGTCGTTACTGCTACCGCTATCCCTTTCCATAGAGGACGTACATCGATGGTGTGGGACATTCAAATCACCGATGAAGCTGACAAATTAATCAGTGTGTCTCGATGCACGATTGCTGTTGTGGAGAAAAGATAAGGTGCACCTCATAAAACTATTTCTACACAAGAAAAAACCCTGTCGCATCTTGTAGATGCGAACAGGGTTTTGCTGTTTTAACCGATTGAACCTTCCATCTCGAACTTGATCAAACGGTTCATCTCTACCGCATATTCCATCGGTAGTTCTTTTGTAAATGGCTCGATGAAGCCCATAACGATCATTTCTGTAGCTTCCAACTCAGGAATACCGCGGCTCATCAAATAGAAGAGCTGCTCCTCAGAAACTTTTGATACTTTTGCTTCGTGTTCCAATGAAATATTGTTATTCAAGATCTCATTGTACGGAATCGTATCAGAAGTAGATAGCTTATCCATGATCAACGTATCACACTCAATGTTGGCACGAGCTCCGTCCGCATTACGTCCGAAGTGGACCACTCCGCGATACGTTACTTTCCCGCCGTGTTGAGAGATTGATTTTGAAACAATAGTAGAAGACGTGTTAGGTGCCAAGTGCATCATTTTCGCGCCGGCATCCTGGTGCTGTCCTTTACCTGCTAATGCGATCGATAGAGTCAGACCACGTGAGCCTTCTCCTTTTAGGAGGACTGCCGGGTACTTCATCGTCAATTTAGAACCAATGTTGCCATCAATCCATTCCATTGTCGCATTTGCTTCACATACTGCACGCTTCGTTACCAAGTTGTAGACGTTGTTCGCCCAGTTTTGGATTGTCGTGTAACGGCAATATGCATCTTTTTTAATGATAATTTCAACAACCGCACTGTGTAGTGAGTTGGTTGTGTAAACCGGTGCTGTACAACCTTCAACGTAGTGAACGCTTGCGCCTTCGTCTACGATGATTAACGTACGCTCGAACTGTCCCATATTTTCTGAGTTAATACGGAAATATGCTTGTAGCGGTGTTTCTACAGTTACGCCAGGTGGTACATAGATAAATGATCCACCAGACCATACAGCAGAGTTTAGTGCTGAGAACTTATTATCTGAGTTCGGAATGACTGTACCCCAATATTGTTTGAACAATTCTTCGTTTTCACGAAGTGCAGAATCCGTGTCTTTAAAGACGATGCCTAGATCTGTTAGTTCTTCTTTCATATTGTGGTAAACGACTTCAGATTCATACTGTGCAGATACACCCGCCAAGTATTTTTGTTCTGCTTCAGGAATACCGAGTTTATCAAACGTACGCTTGATTTCTTCTGGTACTTCATCCCATGAAGTTTCCGTTGCTTCTGAAGGTTTAACGTAGTACGTGATTTCATCAAAGTTCAATGAATTCAAGTCGCCACCCCACTGCGGCATAGGCTTACTGTAGAAAATCTCCAAAGATTTCAAACGGTAATCCAACATCCACTGTGGTTCTTCCTTCATACTAGAAATTTCTTCAACAATTTCACGTGTCAATCCACGTTCTGAACGGAACACCGAAACGTCTTTATCATGGAAACCATATTTGTAATCGCCGATTTCCGGCATTTGTTTTGCCATTATTATTCCTCCGTTCCATAATTGCTCGTACTATGGCCAAGGTCATTGCGACTCGCCAGAGACTCCCTTTTCCATCGCCTTCCAGCTCAATGTTGCACACTTAATACGGGCAGGGAATTGCGCGACACCCGATAATGCTTCGAGGTCATCGAGATCAATCGACTCGTCCATGTCTTTGCCTAACATCATGTCTGAAAATGTATGAGCTAACTTCACTGCTTCCTCTGTGGTCTTGCCTTTGATCATTTGTGTCATCATAGAAGCCGATGCCATTGAAATGGAACATCCTTCTCCTTCAAATTTCACGTCTTTGACGATGTCATCTTCTACGTTCATCGTTAATCGGATGACATCACCACAAGTTGGATTGTTCATGTCAATCGTGACATTTCCATTTTCCAAGACGCCTTTATTTTTCGGGTGCTTATAATGCTCCATGATGACAGAACGATAAAGTTGATCTAGTTTATTAGTAGACATCGTTAAAATACTCCTTTGTTGTGCGAAGTCCTTCCACGAGGCGATCTACGTCATCAGTGGTGTTGTAAAGATAGAAGCTAGCACGCGCTGTCGATGAAACTTGTAGCCATTTCATCAATGGTTGTGCACAATGGTGACCTGCACGAACAGCTATACCATTCATATCTAGTACAGTCGCCACATCGTGCGGATGGACATCATCCAAGTTGAATGTGACCAATCCTGCGCGCTTATCGGGATCTCTTGGACCATATATAGTCAAGCCGTCGATTTCAGACATTTTATCCATAGCATAACCAGCCAACTCGTGTTCATGCTGTTCGATCGCATCCAAACCGATTTCTTCCAAGAAGTCGATGGCTGCACCGAGTCCAATAGCTCCTGCAATAATAGGTGTGCCGCCTTCAAATTTCCAAGGCAACTCTTTCCATGTGGATTCATACAGTCCGACAAAATCAATCATCTCGCCGCCGAATTCAATGGGTTCCATATTATTGAGTAAATCCTTCTTACCGTAGAGGACACCGATACCGGTAGGTCCACACATTTTGTGTCCGGAAAATGCAAGGAAGTCGCAATCTAGATTCTGTACATCAATTTTTAAATGTGGTGCTGCTTGTGCAGCATCCACACACATCACTGCCCCATGTTGATGGGCAATTTTTGTGATTTCTTCAATCGGATTCATTGTGCCGAGAACGTTGGAAACATACATGATGGAAACGATTTTCGTTTTGTCTGTAATGGTTTCCCGTACTTTATCCAGTGATAACGTACCGTCTTCTTCTAAATCGATATATTTTAACACTGCGCCAGTTTCTTTAGCGAGCTGTTGCCAAGGAATAATATTGGAGTGGTGCTCCATATGTGTAATGACGATTTCGTCACCTTCCGAGACATTGGCACGGCCATAGCTTTGCGCAACGGTGTTGATCGCTGTTGTAGTACCACGCATGAAGAGTACTTCTTGCGTGGATTTAGCATTAATGAATTTACGAACTTTCTCGCGAGCCCCTTCATAACCATCTGTCGCGCGATTTCCAAGTGTATGCACCCCACGGTGAACATTGGAGTTATCAAAGCGGTAATAGTGATCCAGTGTCTCAATTACTTGAGTAGGCTTTTGCGAAGTCGCAGCGCTATCCAAGTAAACAAGGGGATGTCCGTTGATTTCTTGATCTAATATAGGGAAATGATTGCGGATGTCTTTGCTGAGCATTAGCGCACTTTCCTTTCAATAACCTCCGTCAATTGTTTTCTAACTCCTGCGATTGGCAATTTGCTTACGACTGGAGCTAAGAAACCATGAATAATGAGGCGTTCTGCTTCTTCTTGTGTAATACCGCGGCTCATTAGATAGAACATTTGTAATGGATCTACACGTCCTACTGAAGCTGCGTGACCTGCTGTTACATCATTTTCATCGATGAGTAAAATCGGGTTCGCGTCTCCACGGCCTCTTTCACCCAACATGAGGATACGTGATTCTTGCACTGCGTTGGAACGAGTTGCGCCTTTCGCGATACGTCCGATTCCGTTAAAGATCGCAGTAGAGTTTTCTTTCATTACACCGTGCTTCAAGATGAAACCGTCTGTATCCAGTCCCCAGTGCACGATTTCAGATGTGAAGTTTTGCTTCTGGCTACCGCGTCCAACCACTACGGATTTCATATCACTGGATGAGCCGTCTCCGACTAAATGCGTGATGTTCTCAGAAATCGTATTGCTGTCGTTCATTAGACCAAGCGCCCACTCAATGCGTGCATGAGGTCCAGTAACACCGCGACGGTTGACATACGTTGTCATACCTTCCGCTAATACGTCGACAGATCCGTAGACAATTTTCGCATTGGCCATAGCAAATACTTCAGATACAATATTCGCTTGAGTTTCCGCATGCTCGATTGTAGAAAGATAGCTTTCAACGTATGTTACATGACTGTTTTCTTCTGCCACTAGTACTACGTGGTTAAATAATGATGCCTCTTCGTTAGAATGAACGAATAGTACTTGTAGTGGATCTTCGATTACTACGTTTTTAGGAACGTAGACAAATACTCCACCGTTGATCAGTGCCGCGTGAAGAGCTGTTAATTTATGCTCATCCACTTTGACGCCATCCGTCATCAAGTATTTCTGTAACAACTCACTGTGTTCGCGTGATGCCGTAAAGATATCCGTCATAATAACACCTTGAGACTTCAATTCTTCGGACACCGACAGGTATGCAGGTGTGTTATTGTGTTGCACGTAAATGTTTTGTTGTTGTTCATCATCGATCAATGCTTTTGCTTCAGTCGGTAATTCTTCCAACCCAGCGAAGATCGAGCTTTCAACTGTATGTGAAGGGAATTCCGTGAAATTCCACTTTGTAATTTTTGTTTTATCTGGTTTTGGCATTTCGAGTACTTCAGCTTTCGCTAGAGCATTCGAACGAAAATCTGCCATCCAAGCAGCTTCCTCCACTTTTGCGGAATAAGAGCGGACGTCTTGTTCGGTCAATGCCAATGTTGTTTCAACCGTCATTTTGAGTCGTCCCCTTTCTTATGCTTCTTGTCCAACAGTTTCGTCTTCAATACCTAGTTCTTCTTTAATCCAGTCATATCCTTGAACTTCAAGTTTCTTAGCTAGTTCAGAACCGCCTGTTTTAACGATCTTACCTTGCATGATAACATGCACTTTATCTGGCTCGATGTAATCCAACAAACGCTGGTAGTGAGTAATAATTAAGCAACCGAAGCCTTCGCCGCGCATTTGGTTGATTCCGTTAGAAACAATTTTCAATGCGTCGATATCTAGACCTGAGTCAATCTCGTCAAGTACTGCGAATTTCGGCTTCAACATCATTAGCTGGAGAATTTCATTACGCTTCTTCTCTCCACCTGAGAAACCTTCGTTCAAATAACGAGTTGCCATATCTTCTTCCATTTCAAGAACTTCCATCTTGCTATCCATTTCACGAATGAATTTCATCAAAGAAATTTCATCGCCTTCTTCGCGACGAGCGTTCACTCCAGAACGTAGGAAATCTGCGTTCGTTACGCCAGTGATTTCACTTGGATATTGCATTGCTAGGAACAGACCAGCTCTCGCACGCTCATCTACTTCCATTGCTAATACGTCTTCTCCATCTAGTGTGATCGATCCAGAAGTAACTTCATATTTCGGGTGACCCATGATTGCAGATGCAAGCGTAGATTTCCCCGTACCATTGGGACCCATAATTGCATGGATCTCATTTGTATTTATTGTTAAGGTAACACCCTTTAAGATTTCTTTGTCCTCGATTTGGACATGAAGATCTTTGATTTCCAAAATTGCCATTCCAATACCTCCAGTATAGTCGCGTTGAATGGTTATGATCCATTCTCTATTTAGTATCATTCTAATCTTAACCCATATTCGAGTTGGTTGCAAATCTTTAAGAATCATTACACATAATGGCTAATTTCATTGCTACTACACGGCTCAGTATATTTTTCCAGATAATTATTTTTCATTTGACTACTAGTGAATGAGAATCAACTAAACCTTAGTACATAAGAATTAGACAGAAAAAAAGCCGGTCAAGTAACCGACTTTACTACTACTCTATACTTTTTTTGTGAAACGATCGACGATCATGGCAAGCGCACCATCGCCCGTTACGTTCGTGGCTGTTCCGAAACTATCTTGTGCTAAATACAGCGCAATCATCAATGCTACCATGCCGTCAGTGAATCCTAGCATAGTCGTAAGAAGTCCAGTTGCCGCGACAACTGCCCCACCTGGCACACCCGGAGCCGCGATCATCGTGACACCTAGCATGAAGATGAATTGCAAGTATGCAGCAAAACTAACATCTACGCCATTCATCAGCATAACTCCGATAGAACAAGAGACGATCGTAATCGTACTACCCGACAAGTGGATCGTTGCAAATAACGGCACCGCAAAATTCGTTACACGTTCGGAAGCACCCGTCTTTTTCGCCTGACGCAGCGTAACTGGAATCGTCGCAGCTGAAGACTGCGTTCCGATTGCTGTCAAATACGCAGGTAGCATCGTTTTCATTAGCATAAACGGATTCCGTTTGTTCAATGTACCAGCCACCGTATACTGGAATGTCAACATGAGTAAGTGAAGAATAATAATCATGATGAAAACAAATATAAATACAGAAAGCACATTCGCCACTTCACCTGTATAGGTCATATTCAGAAAGATTCCGAAAATATGAAAGGGTAATAACGGAATGATGACGACAGAAATGACCTTATCGATAATTAAATTAAATTCATCGAAGAACGACAACATCGTCTTCCCCTTAATCGCTGCCATACCAATTCCAAGTAGAAACGCCATAAGCAACGCGGTCATGATCCCCATCATCGGATCCATTTCCATTTCGAAAAACGCCACTCCCGCTTCACGCGCACCTTCTGCAATGTCCGTCTTCGTGGTTGGATGAATGAAGTTCGGTAAAATATTCGTTGCCGCAAAATACGCAAGCAATCCCGCAATAACCGTAGAGCCGTATGCAAACGCAGCAGACATTCCAAGTAATTTCCCTGAACCTGCCCCAAGCTTGGCAATACTCGGTGCGATAAACGCAATGATGATCAGCGGAACAACAAAGTTCAAAAATCCACCGAACAACATATTAAAAGTGGCCCCTAAACGAACGAACCAGTGCGCGAACCCTTCGTGGATCATCGGCAATAGCAAGCCAAGTCCGATCGCTAACCCAATGGCGATCAAAATTCGCCAAATGAGCCCTAATTTAAACTTCACAATACGTCCTCCTCAAATACACATATGTACTACTCAAACAAAATTAACTTTATCACAAGTCGAAAGAATAAAGAAGATTTTGTTTGGATTTTATTGATATTTTTCTTGTGTGTTGTGGTGGGTTGGGTGGGGGTTGAGCGGTTGGCGGGGTGGATTGAGCGGATAGCCAGGTTCATTGAGCGGTTATCCTAACATATTGAGCGAGATGTGCCACTTCATAAGGGCGGACATCCCAACGCGCTCCATACGCTGTAATGAGCGCATAGCCTAGCGTGTTGAGCGGTTACCATGTGGTATTGAGCGGATAGCTCGGTATATTGAGCGGTTCACACAACGCATAGAGCGGATGAACAACAACATTGAGCGGATAGCCTAGCTTATTGAGCGAGTTGCACAACTGCATAAGGGTGGACACCTCAACGCGCTCCACACGCTGTAATGAGCGCATAGCCTAGCGTGTTGAGCGGTTATCATGTGGTATTGAGCGGTTAGCCCGGCATATTGAGCGGTTCACACAACACATAGAGCAGATAAACAACAACATTGAGCGGGTAGCCTAGCTTATTGAGCGAGCTGTGCCACTTCATAAGGGCGGACACCCCAACGCGCTCCACATGCTGTAATGAGCGCATAGCTTAGCGTGTTGAGCGGTTGTCGTATAGTATTGAGCGGATAGCCCGGCACATTGAGCGGCTCACGTACCTGATAGAGCGCATAGCGCAATACATTGAGCACTCCACGCGCCACATAGAGCGCATAACCCACAACATAGAGCTTTCCACCCACCATTCAACCAAATAAAAAAAGCCGGCAGCTACAATCGCTACCGACTCTCAATTTATTATTGTACAGGAACAACGGATCCAGACCATTCATTCAAGATGAATTCTTGAATTTGCTCTGAAGTCAAAACTTCTACCAATGCTTGGATTGCATCGCTGTCTTCGTTACCGCTCTTCACCGCAATTACGTTAACATATGGAGACTCTTTATCTTCCAATGCGATCGAATCTTCCATTGGATTCAAGCCTGCATCGATTGCGTAGTTAGAGTTGATCAACAATGCGTCGCCTTCATCGTTGTTATACAACTGAGGCATTAATGCAGCTTCGTAGTTTGCGTCAAATTCTAAGTTCTTTGGATTTTCTACGATGTCGTCTACTTCAGCTTTCACTTTTTCTACGTCGTCAGCTAACTTGATCAATCCTTTTTCTTCAAGCATAGCAAGTACGCGGCCATGATCGGCAACCGAGTTACTGATTAAGATCGTTGCACCGTCTGGTAGATCTTCCAATGAATCATATTTCTTAGAGTACACACCGATTGGCTCGATGTGAATAGCGCCTGCATTGACGAAGTCATAACCGAAATCAGCTATTTGGCTCTCTAAATACGGAATGTGTTGGAAATAGTTCGCCTCAATTGTCCCTTCGTCCAAATCTTTGTTTGGCAATACGTAGTCTGTGTAACTCTCTATTGTTAAATCATAGCCTTTTGCTGCTAATAATGGCTTAGCCTCTTCCAAAATTACTGCATGCGGTGTGTTAGACGCGCCGACTATCAGTGACGTTTTCTCGCCTTTTTCTGCATCATCTACATCGGGTGCCCCATTATCCTTACTACCTTCGTCTTTTGTTCCGCAGGCTGCCAGTGCAAGCACTAATACAGCAGCGAATAGACCGAATAAAAACTTCTTCATATCCACATTTCTCCCTCTCCATGATGGAATGTTTTATGGTTAACAGGTTCCCCTGAAAATCCTATTATCGCTTGTCCAAACGTTTTACAATGAAATCACCTATAAACTGAATGATAAACACGATGACTAATACTAATATTGTCGCCATCATCGTGACATCTCCACGGTTACGCTGAAACCCTTCGAGATAGGCAAGCGTACCGAGTCCTCCAGCACCGATGACCCCGGCCATCGCTGTGTAGCCGACGAGTGCAATCGACGTCACGGTAATACCAGACACGAGGGCAGGCATGGATTCTGGTAACAATACTTTGAAAATGATCGTAGACGTTTTGGCACCCATTGAACGCGCCGCTTCGATCACTCCTTTATCGATTTCCTGCAATGCAATGAGTACCATGCGACCGTAAAACGGAGCGGCACCAATGATTAATGCTGGCAACGCGGCATTCGGCCCACGCATGCTTCCTATCAATAAATTCGTCAAAGGTAACAATAAAATAATTAAAATAATAAAGGGAATTGATCGGAATATATTTACGAATGCGCCTGTAAAGATATTCGTGATTTTATTCGCCCATAACTGACCAGGATTTGTTAAAAACAATAACAGACCGAGTGCAATACCAAAGATAAACGTGAAGACCGTTGAGTAGGCAGACATATACAGCGTCTCGCCCGTTGCTTGCCACATTTTATCCCAATTAACGTTCGGGAACCATTGCTCAATCATGGATCAGCACCTCCGTCTTCACTTCATTGGCATCTAGGAAAGCAATGGCTTCCTCTATAACTGCCACGTCACCTACTAGTTGCAAGACAAGTGTGCCGTATGCGCCATCACGCGTCGTTGAAATATTCCCTTGTACGATGTTGACATCGATTGGAAATGTACGAATCAATTCAGCAAGCACCGGCTGCTCTGTACGTTCACCAATGAAAGCTAGCTTGATCAACTTGCCATGCGGTGACTCTTCCTGTAAATGCGCCATCGCAGCGTCGGTATCGCCTGTATCGGTCACCTGCGAAATGAAACGCTTCGTAATATCCGCTTGAGGGGATTGGAAGACATCCAGTACATTGCCCGCTTCCACAACTTGCCCTGCTTCCATGACCGCCACGCGATGACAGATCTTGCGAATGACGTGCATTTCATGCGTAATCAACACGATCGTTAGACCAAGACGTTCATTAATGTCCGTCAATAAATCCAAAATCGCATTCGTCGTCTCAGGATCAAGCGCGGACGTTGCTTCATCACAAAGCAATACTTCCGGATCATTTGCAAGCGCGCGAGCAATGCCGACACGTTGCTTTTGGCCACCTGATAACTGCGATGGGTACGCCTGTTCACGGCCTGTCAATCCAACGAGGTCGATTAACTCTTTCACTTTTTGCTTCCGTGCCGATTTCTTCACGCCAGCAATTTCAAGAGGAAACATAATATTTTCTTCTACTGTTCTTGACCATAGTAAGTTAAAATGCTGGAAGATCATACTGATTTTCTGACGCGCATTGCGAAGGCCAGCACCTTTTAGCGTTGTCATTTCTTGACCGTGAATCATAATACTGCCGGATGTAGGTGTTTCAAGTCCATTTAATAGTCGAATCAATGTACTTTTTCCTGCTCCACTGTACCCGATGACGCCGAAAATTTCTCCTTCTTCGATGGTCAATGTCACGTCATCTACCGCGACAATTTCTGAACGGTTCAATTGGAATCTTTTTTGAACGTTTGTTAGTTGAATCATTTTCCGCACCACCTTTAGTAAGTTTTTTGGAAAGCAACACAGCGCTTTCCGCTTTTGTTTCATCTAGCTGCAGATGCCAGCTCCTCGGGTCGTTTCAGACTTGCCAAAAAGGCAAAGTACGCCTTTGTGACAAGTCTTCCAACGCCTGTCGGAGCTAAACGGCATCTTCCGCTTTTGTTTCATCCAGCTACAAGCGCCAGGCTCTCGGGTCGTTTCAGACTTGCCAAAAAGGCAAAGTGCGCCTTTGTGGTAAGTCTTCCAACGCCTGTCGAGCCTACACGGCGCTTTCCGCTTTTGTTAATAAAAAAAGCCTTCCTGCAGACAAGCAGAAAGGCCGAACGTATGTAGTTATGTACGTTACCATTTCTCTCATCTATCAAAGCATTGCGCTTTGAGTGAATTGGCACCATTTCACAAATGTGACGGTTGCCGGGCTTCATAGGGCACTTCCCTCCACCGCTCTTTATAAGAGTTACGTATTCAATTGATTAACTACTTATACCATACTTTGATTTCTATTGTCAACTGAGTTTCTCTAGTAGGTACGGGACGGATTGAAAGGCGTAAATCTTTTCTAAAGGCTGTCCTTTGCGCTGGATGAGTAAACAAGGGACGCTTTCCACCTCATATTCTATTGCGATTTCCTGCACGTAATTTAAGTCCGCCTTACCAATTGGTAATTGCGGACACATCGTCTCGATCACCGTGAGCATTTTTGAAGCGACTGCACACGTCCCGCACATGGGTGTATATAAATAAAAAGCGGCTACTTGCTCTGCCGCCTGTGCGCGTTGCCAGTCTTCGATTGTCCAATTATTCATGTGGTCCACCTGCCAAGTATTTGGAATGTACTTTAAAATTGGCAGCAGCTAAGATGCTAGCCAATAGTTTAACAGGAGTCGTTTCTACTTCGCGGTAGAGACGATCTGTATATAAATGTCGCGCTTCTGGATACAGTTGTTTGAACAGCTTACGAATAGACTCACCTGACGCGTCCGCATCCATAAAGACGAATAAGTCTTGCTGCTCGTACGGTTCAAGCAGTTCTTCAATATGATACGCACTGATGGTGCCATTCGTACAAAGAATCTCTACAGGCTCAGCCAGGATCGGCACTAGCCGTTTACGATCCTGTCCGCCTTCTACAATGAGAACTTTCGGGTCCATCCTGTTTCCTCCTAGCGTGTAAAAAAAGCGCTTGGACGTTCCAGCGCTTTTTCTTTTAGTCTATTATTCAGCTGTCATTTTTTCGTACTGCTCAGCTGTCATTAACTCATCTAGTTCAGCTTTATTATCGATTTCAACTACTACCATCCATGCACCTTCGTATGGAGATTCGTTAACCAATTCGGGGCTATCTTCAAGGTTTTCGTTCACTTCTACAACTTTACCAGTAAGTGGAGCGTACAATTCAGATACCGTTTTCACTGATTCAACGCTTCCAAAAGGCTCGTCTGATTTCAATAGGTCGCCCACTTGTGGGAGTTCAACGAATACGATATCCCCTAGTTCAGACTGTGCGAAATGTGTGATTCCGATGCGGTATTTACCGTCTTCTTCTTTTACCCATTCGTGCTCTTCTGAATAACGTAAATCTTTTGGTGTGCTCATGTCGTTACCTCCAAAAATATAATAGTTTGTCTACCTTTAGTTTGCCATAGTTCCCCTGTAAAGACAAGAATCTAAATCACTTCTTCCACGTTTCCATGAATGTTGTTTCATTGAATCCTACAGTCACTTTTTGGTTGTCAGAGAAGATTGGGCGTTTGATGAGCATTCCGTCTGAAGCGAGGAGTGCGATCTTTTCATCGTCAGTCATGGTGGGTAGTTGGTCTTTTAAGTTGAGCTCACGATATTTCTTGCCACTAGTGTTGAAGAACTTTTTCATTTCGAGTCCGGAGTTCGCGATCATGTTGCGGAGTTCGTCTTCGCTTGGAGGTTGTTCAGCGATGTTCTTTTCTTCGAATGAAATCCCTTCGTCCGTAAGCCATTTTTTTGCTTTGCGGCACGTGGTGCATTTGGGATAGCCGTAGTATGTCATAGTCATAATAGTCCATCTCTCCTTTTTTTCAGTATAGCAAATAGTGGGGTGTTGATGCGAACTTGGCGGTGTTTCATTACGGATAGGTTCTTACGGTGGGAGGCTGGCAAGCTGTTGGGGTTGGGATTGGTGCTTCGGAGGGGACGCATTTCCTGAGGGCTCGCGGTGAGCCAACCAGTTCGCGTTGCTCTCTTTGGTTGTCTCACCTGTCGAGCTGATCCTCTAGGAGTCGCCCCTCCTACGCACAATCCCTAGCAAGCTGAGGGGGTGACAGTTTCTGGTGTGCATTGTATGTGGGATTGTGATCAGCTTTATAAAGAGGCTTGAACTAACCAAGTTTAATGGATAAACCACTTAGACTTTATCCACAATAGTGGATCTAGGTACCTTCACTTTAAACGTAGGATTGGAGCGGAAGCTGGGGCGACTCCTGGAGGATCAGCGAGAGCCGTAGCGAAGGACGGCTTTTACTCGCAAAAGCGCAGCGTTAGGAGCATGTGCTTTCATAGATTGCCTTGAGTAAGCCACCCCCTCAGGAAAGCGTCCCCAGCTGGATCTCCAATCCCCTTGCACACTCTATCTATTTAATCACTTCAACGCACTTATCCTTGAACTTCCTATCCAATTCTCTCCTACAAAAAAACGCCCCACATAAGAGGCGTTTTGTCTAAGCTATGATCAAACGATGTACTTTTCCGCTTCGATTAGTTTCTCAGCTGCTTCACGCTTCTTCGCAATAATGTTGTACGGGTTATTGCGAGTCAATTTACGCAACGCGGAAATCATCATACGCTGGTTGTCGCCGTCGACTGCTGCGAGCAATGTTTCTTTTGCTGCTGCTTCGATACGTCCGAATGCTTCTTGACAGAAGATTTGTGTATAGAGAAGCTTCTGGCTCTCTTTTTCTTCACCATTCTTGTTGATGGCCTTTTCCGTACGTAGCAATGCAGATTCCATACCGAATAGATCATTGGCAATATCTGCGATGTTCACAAGAATTTCTTGCTCTTGATCCAGCTTCGTGCCGTAACGCTGTGCAGCAAGTCCTGCCACCAAGATGCCGATCTTCTTTGCGTTCTTCACCAGCATCTTCTCTTGAGCCAATGCTTCGTCGCCCACTTCTTCTGGCATCAGCATTAACAACTCTTCTTGTAATGCTTGCGCTTGTTGAAGCAATGGCAATTCGCCTTTCATTGCTTTCTTCAAGAACGTGCCTGGAACGATCATGCGGTTGATTTCATTCGTTCCTTCGAAGATCCGGTTAATACGGGAGTCACGATAAATGCGCTCTACTTCGTATTCTGCCATGAAGCCATAACCGCCATGAATTTGAACGGCTTCGTCCGCAATGTAATCCAACATTTCCGAACCTACTACTTTATTGATAGAACATTCAATTGCGTATTCAGCAATGGAAGCCGCCACTTTTGCACCGTCTTTTTGCTCTTCAGGGCTCATCGCCGCGTTACGCTCTTCAAAGTACCCTACTGTACGATAGATCAAGCTTTCAGTTGCGTACAACTTAGATGCCATCGTACCGAACTTTTCTTTCGTCAAGTTGAATGAAGAAATGGGTGTGTCGAACTGTTTACGCTGATTCGCATATTTGATAGCCAATTCAAGTGCACGCTTCGATCCGCCAATCGCACCTACTCCAAGCTTGTAACGGCCGATATTTAAAATGTTGAACGCGATCACATGCCCACGGCCAATTTCACCTAATAAGTTTTCAACTGGTACTTCTGCATCTTCTAGAATCAACGTACGTGTAGAAGATGATTTAATACCCATTTTCTTCTCTTCTGGTCCTACTGAAACGCCAGGATATTCTTTTTCTACGATAAATGCCGTGAATTTATCACCATCTACTTTTGCGTAGACGACGAATACATCAGCAAATGCAGAGTTCGTGATCCACTGTTTTTCACCGTTTAGTACATAGTGTGTACCTGCAGCATTTAATTTAGCAGTAGTCTTCGCGCCTAATGCATCTGACCCTGAGCTCGGCTCTGTCAATGCATAAGCGGAGATTTTTGCTCCACTTGCAGAGTTTGGCAAATACTTCATTTTTTGCTCATGGTTACCGAATAAAACGATTGGCAATGTACCGATCCCTACGTGCGCACCGTGCGTGATCGAGAAACCGCCTGCTACCGATAACTTCTCAGCAATCAATGCGGAAGAAACTTTATCCAATCCAAGACCTTCATACTCTTCAGGGATATCTGCTGCTAGAAGACCTAGATCCCCTGCTTTTTTCAGCAATGTGACGGAGTTTTCAAATTCATGGTTCTCGAGTTTTTCAATCAACGGTGTTACATCATTTTTCACGTACTCCTCCGTTGTCTTAGCGATCATCTTTTGCTCTTCTGTGAAATCTTCCGGTGTGAAAACGCGACTAGCATCCATGTCCTCAGTTAAAAATGCCCCACCTTTTACGAATTCTGTCATAGTTGTTCCCTCCATAGCTTTAGTCATATTATTTCCCCCTATTTGTATGTGTAATTTTATTTTATAGAACTTCGAACACTCCAGCTGCTCCCATTCCGCCACCGATACACATCGTGACGACACCGTACTTCTTGCCTTGACGTTTCAATTCATTAATTAATTTCAGCGTCAAAATAGTTCCTGTTGCACCTAATGGATGACCTGATGAAATCGCTCCCCCGTTGACGTTCACTTTATCTGTATCCAATCCTAGTTCGCGAATTACTGCGAGTGACTGGGATGCAAATGCTTCATTGAGCTCGAAGAGGTCAATGTCTTCAATAGATAGGCCTGCTAGTTTCAACGCCTTAGGCACAGCGACAATCGGTCCAATCCCCATTACTTCCGGTGGCACGCCGCCTACTGCGAATGAAAGGAATTTTGCCATGGGCTGTAATCCACGCTGTTCAGCTACTTCTCGATCCATTAATAAGACCATTCCTGCACCGTCAGATGTTTGTGACGCGTTACCTGCTGTGACGGAACCTTGCGCTGCGAACGCTGGACGTAATTTCCCAAGAATTTCAGTCGTCGTACCTGGACGTACGCCTTCATCCATTTCGAATAAAACCGTTTTTTCTTGGTATTTGCCGTCCCCATCGACAAAACGCTTTGTTACTTCCACCGGCACAATCTCATCGACAAATTTATTTTCTTTAATTGCTGCTTCGGTACGTTTATGTGATTCCACTGCGAATGCATCTTGATCTTCACGGGAGATGCCATACTTCTGCGCCACTTGCTCCGCTGTATGTCCCATCCCCATATAGTATTGAGGCGATTCTTCAGCGAGTTTAACGTTCGGACGAATCGTATTTCCCATCATCGGAACCATACTCATCGATTCAACGCCACCTGCTAAGATTGCTTCTGAATGACCGAGCATGATCCGCTCTGCCGCATAAGCAATCGACTGCAAACCGGATGAACAAAAGCGGTTGACCGTTACGGCAGGTGTTGTATCCGGTAATCCCGCCAACGCCCCGATGTTACGCGCGACGTTCATTCCTTGTTCCGCTTCAGGCATGGCACAACCGATGATCAAGTCATCGATCGGCCCATCATAATCCCCTGCACGTTTTAATGTTTCCTTTATAGTCAACGCCCCAAGATCATCTGGACGGACAGTTGCCAAAGAACCTTTTCCTGCTTTTCCAATCGGTGTTCGAGCACCGGCTACAATTACTGCTTCGCGCATTCTGTTTCCTCCTTTAGCTATCTCTCATCAGTTACGTAACGGTTTCCCCTTGACCAACATATGTTGCATCCGTTGCTGTGATTTCGGTTCTGCTACTAAGCTTAAAAATGCTTCGCGTTCTAGATCCAGTAAGTACTGCTCATCAACACGTGTACCATATGGGATCTTCCCACCAGACAGTACGTATGCGAGTTTCTTCGCAATTTTCAAATCATGTTCGCTAATGAAACCTGAACTGAACATTCCTTCAGCTGCAAGTAATAACGTCGCATAACCTGAGTCGCCAGTTACAGGCACTTTCGCTCTCTTCGGTGCTACATAGCCCGCTTCAAATAATGACAAGGCAGCTTGCTTCGCATCGTAGATCAGATGATCTGGATTGACACTAATGCCATCTGCAAAGTCGAGGAAATTGTTCTCTCTAGCTTCTTCAGCAGATGTCGATGTTTTCGCCATCGCGATCGATTCGAATACTTTATTCGCAATATGTTGATAATCAATAGGTACACCGTTTGGTAAACCTTTCAGGTGCTTCTGATACAAGTTGACGTTACCGCCACCCCCTGGTATCAAGCCTACCCCTACTTCAACGAGTCCCATATACGTTTCCATAGACGCCTGAATATGTGCAGCTGGTAGACAAACTTCTGCTCCGCCACCTAGCGTCATCTGGAATGGTGCCGCAACGACTGGCTTACCGCTATATTTAATCTTCAACATCGCGTTCTGGAATGAACGGATGACAAAGTCGAGTTCAAAGATATTATCATCTTGTGCTTCCATTAAAATCATGCCAAGGTTTGCACCGACACAGAAGTTTTTCCCTTGATTCCCGATGACAAGCCCTTTGAAGTTCTGTTCCACTTCGTCTATTGCAAAGTTAATCATTTGAATGATGTCCAACCCAATTGCATTCGACTGTGAATGAAATTCCAGTAAAGCTATGCCATCTCCAAGGTCAATTAAGCTTGCGCCAGAGTTCTTCTTGATCACGCCATGCTTCTTCTTGTACTGCTTTAAGTTGATCGCTTTTTCATTCACTTGCACAGCCTGATAGTCCGAGCCGTCGAAATAGTACGTATCGCCATTCTCTTCTTTATAGAAAGTTTCATAGCCTTTATCAAGCAGGGACTGAACAAGTTCAGGAATTTCCTTGCCTTCTTCTTTCAGCATGTCCACAGACTTCTTCACGCCAATTGCGTCCCAAATTTCAAACGGTCCTTGCGTCCAGCCGAAGCCCCATTTCATAGCGTTGTCGATCGAGACGATATCATCTGCAATCTCACCGTGAAGTTCTGCAGCGTATAGCATTGTCGGTGTTAACGTATTCCACAAAATCTCGCCTGCACGATCTTTTGCATACAATAACGTCTTCAATTTGTTAGCTAGTCCTTTTTGCTGCTTTGCCATTTCAATTGAAGGCGCTTTCATTTTCTGTGTAGGAACATATTCAAACGTCTTCATATCCAATTCCATAATGTCTCGGCCTTTTTTCACATAGAAGCCTTGCTTTGCTTTCGCGCCGATCCAGCCATTGTCGATCATTTTAGTGACGACATCAGGCAGTTCAAATATTTTCTGTTCTTCTCCTGTAGTCTGATCGTAGACGTTTTTCGCTACGTGCATGTACGTATCCAGTCCCACAACATCTAATGTACGGAATGTCGCAGACGTCGGACGGCCGATTAATGTACCGGTAATCGAGTCGATTTCTCCAATTGTATAACCGCGTTCAAGCATTTCATGCAATGTCACTTGTAAACCATACGTACCGATTCGGTTACCGATAAAGTTTGGCGTGTCCTTCGCAATCACGACTCCCTTACCTAAACGATCCTCACCAAACACTGTCATGAACTCTACCACTTCAGGTAATGTCGTTTCTGTAGGTATAATCTCAAGCAGTTTCAAGTATCTTGGAGGATTGAAGAAATGCGTTCCAAGGAAGTGCTTCTGGAAATCTTCTGAACGTCCTTCTGTCATCGCTTCAATACTGATTCCTGATGTATTGGATGAGATGATGGTACCTGGCTTTCGCACCGTTTCAATCTTTTCATATAGACTCTTTTTAATTTCAAGGTTTTCTACGACGACTTCAATGATCCAATCTACGTCTTTCAATTGATCCAAATGGTCCTCAAAGTTTCCTGGTGTAAGTAATGATAAGCTTTTCTTCGTTGTTAGAGGAGCTGGTTTTTGTTTTTGCAATTTCTCCAATGCTGTAGCCGCAAACTTATTACGGAACTTTGGATCTTCGTATGTTAATCCTTTTGCTTCATCATCTGCACCTAATTTCGGTGGTACGATATCTAGTAAAAGTACAGGAATGCCAATATTCGCTAAATGTGCCGCGATACCAGAACCCATAACTCCAGATCCTAAAACTGCCGCTTTTCTAATTTGGTAAGTCACGTGCAATCCTCCCTTATGTTCTTTGAATGAATACTCATTCATTTATAGCGTAAAAAAAATACGCATTGCCTATAATTGCTAGTATAAATCATTTGAAACTATTTCGCAATATTTGTTTCATATTTAATCAGACTTTTTAAAATAAGCAATTTAATACCAAACATTCATGATTCATTGTACACTACTTACTGAATGGAGGCGATAGAAATGAAAGAAATTAAAACAGCAACTGAGTTTGAAGAAATCATTGCGAGCGACCAACCAGTACTTGTGAAATTTGAAGCAGGCTGGTGCCCCGACTGTAAGCGTATGGATATGTTTATCGATCCAATCGTTGAAAAATACGATACATACACATGGTATGAAGCGGATCGCGACGTTATTCCTGAAATTGCCGAGAAATATGAAGTGATGGGCATTCCAAGTCTGTTGGTCTTCCAAAACGGTGAGAAACATGCACACCTGCATAGCGCGTTTGCGAAATCACCTGAGCAAGTTATGGAGTTTTTAGACGAAGTAAAGATCTAATGATGAAATGTGAAAATGCTGGGAACCTTTAGGTTCTCAGCATTTGTTTTATTAAGTGATTGTTGGGGTGGATTGAGCGGTTATGTGGAGTGTATGAGCGGTTATGTTGCAAGTATGAGCGCTTAGCCCGCTAGATAGAGCTCTCAGCCACACACATTGAGCGGATAGCGGAGTTCATTGAGCGGTTACCCGGAAACTATGAGCGCTTAGCCACCTTTATTGAGCGCATCACCCGCTAGATAGAGCACTCAGCCACACACATTGAGCGGATAGCAAGTTTCATTGAGCAGTAACGCAGAAACTATGAGCGCCACACACACCACACCCCCTACCAAACAACAACATGTCCCATAAAGGAGGAGTTCTTCATGTCCAAATACATAGAAATACCAGGTAAATCGCAGTACGATTACGACATTGAACCACGCTACCGTCCGTCGGCTTGTGGGCCTGTTACAGCGTATGTGTTATTGCGCCATTTCTTCCCTGCCGAACAAACTCCTTCTATTAATGAGCTGTATCGAACATTAGGCAGTTCGAAGATTGGTTTGCCTACTTGGCGCTTTGTTCGTCGGTTGAACCAAATGCTCGGCTCGCAGTGGAATGTGGAAATTTGTACCCTGCAACAGGCTATGGAGCAGATTGATGATGACCGGCCGGTTGCTCTGAAATTTGATAAGTGGTTCAAGTGCCAGTGGCGTAGTCGTTTTTCATTTGATTATCATTGGGTCGTGATGGTTGGGTATGAATATGTAGACAATCAACTGCATCTACTCGTTCATGATCACGGTGGCAGAAATAGGGCGAGCCGTGTGCGTTCCATCCCTTATGAGCCAAATAAAAGGATTTTGACGTTTGTTAAGGTCGAACCGTTAAAATGGTGAAACCGGCAGTCCATGTTTAGCGATCATCGAATAGCCCTGTTCTTCCATTACTTTGGCGGTTTCTTCAGTAAACTCGGGAATAAGCAATTCTTCTAGTGGGTCATCAAGTTTGATTTCACAATGAATCGTTGCGAGATCTCGTGAAATCATTAGCATTTCTTCTTCCGCACTCAGCTTCTTCTGCACACCTGCTGTTAATTTTTCTCTCGCTGCCAGCACGCCATCGACCGAACCATACTCCTGTATGAGCTTCAGTGCCGTCTTCGGTCCAATCCCCTTCACTCCAGGGTAGCCGTCACTCGCATCGCCAGTGAATGCTTTCATATCAATGAATTGCTTAGGTGTAATTCCATACTCTTCTATAAAACGCGCTTCCGTGTATTCATCATATTGTGTGAAGCCTTTTTTCGTCAACGCAATCGACACATCGGGTTTCAATAACTGCAGTAAATCTTTATCTCCCGACACGACGGTCAACTTTGCCTCGTCTTTCCACGTTTCAATTAACGAACCAATTAGATCATCCGCTTCCATGTTCTTAATTCCATAACTCTTCCATCCTAGTGCTTCCGATACTTCCCGAGCCATATCGAATTGCGGTATTAATTCCGGTGCAGGTGCTGGGCGATGCGCTTTATAATCTGCAAATAATTCATTACGGAATGTTTTTGATCCCATATCCCAGCACACCGCTAAATGTGTCGGTTGAAAAATCGAGATCGCACTCATCGTATGTCGTGCAAATCCTTGTACGCCATTTGTCGGCACACCCAATGCATTACGGAAAAACTGCCCGCTATGTGCTGTCGCAAAAAATGAGCGGAACAACAATGCCATGCCGTCCACTACTAAAATATGAGGGGTATTTTCATTCATTATATTCCACTTCCTTTCTCTATAGTTTAACACAGCTGTCGCCTAAAGAGACAATAAGGTCAAATAACCAACAGACTGCATATGATAAAACGAACAGAAAAAGGAGGCGTAATAAGTTGAATCCACAAGATGAATTTATGTGGTATCCACAAGATACAGATTCCTATTGGCAAGGGGCTGATCTACAAGGGTTCTCGACTGCACAATCGTTTTCCCCTTGGCGACCTTGGTTTCCAGGCATGCAAGAATCTCAAGGGTTCCCAGGTATGCCATGGTTTCCAAGTATGCCGAGCTTCCCTTCATCACCTAATTTTCCACAGCAACCTAATTTCCCTGGACAGCAACCAGGGTATCCAGGTTCACCGAATCAAGGCGGTCAGGCGGTTGCTCCTAATTCCCCTCCACCAAATATAATCCCGAGCTATCCTGAATTCCAAACGTTCGCGGTAGACCCGGGTGCCATCGCAGGTTGTTTATATCGTTTTACGTATGTATGGACATCACGACGTAATGGTTTTTGGTTTTATCCGACATTTGTCGGACGACAATCCGTCGCAGGGTTTCAGTGGAATCCACGCAGGTACCGCTGGGAGTATATAGGCATTGATTTACAACGTATTGATCAGTTTCGTTGTGTATGAAATAAATAGAATTGAAGGAGTGATAGTTTGAGTCAACAGGATGAAAGCATGTGGTATCCGAAGTTGCCTGATGGGTATCCTGGTCAGCAACATGAGACCTACCACCAATACAATCAACCGCATTATGGCCAACAGCAAGGGTGGTCGGGTGGAGGTTACCCTGGATATCCACCGCCAAATCAATACAATCCGCAATGGCCCTCAGGTTATCCGAGTCACCAGCAGGGGTATCCGGGTCACCACCCAGGATATCCACAGCAACATTATCCCGGGTATCCAAATTACCCTCACCAACCCGGTTACCCAGGGCATTCAGGATATCCAGGACGCCATCCACAGCATGGAGACCACGGCCATCACCAGGAGCATCATGACGGACATCCAGGAGGTCAACCGCAGCAAAGTGCACCGACTTCCGCTCCTCCAAGCCAAATACCGAGCTATCCAGATGCTCAACTACGCGCAGTGGATCCCGGCGGCATAGCAGGTTGCCTGTACCGTTACACATACGTATGGACTTCGCGAAATAAAGGTTTCTGGTATTATCCAACATTCGTTGGTAGAACCTCGATTGCTGGATATCGATGGGACCCGCGTCATTACCGCTGGGAATATTATGGATTGGACTTACAGAAAATTGATTCATTCAGATGTACGTAAAATGCAATAACTAGTTATAAAAGAAACCTGATGATTTGTCAGGTTTCTTTTTATTTCGAACAAACCTTTACAAACTCTACTATTTATATTACCATCTGAGTTAATTGAGTTATTCGAAAATGCGAACGTAAGGAGTTGAGTTTCACATGAATACCACTCTTCAGCAATCAATCGAGAGGAAAAGAGACTTACATATTCTTTATTCCTATAAAGAAATAGAAGACTACATACAAACAGTCGCCACGTTTATCAAAGATGGTATATTTGCTGGTGAATATACCATACTCATTGACAATGAGCGAATACAGCTCTTAGTTCAACATGAATTACGTAAACGCTTTAGCGATGAAGATATGAACTACCTGCATTATATCAATAACTTCCACTTCTATTATTCTACTGGCAGCTATCATCCAGCCACGATTGATGAATATTTACTAGCGACCCTTACGCCGTATGTAGATCAACAACTACACTTCCGTTTATGGGCACATGTAGAATGGGCTACGATTGAAGGTCCGTTACATATAATAAGAGATGTAGAGTTGTCTGCCGATAAAACGGTAAACAAATTATCCTTCCCGCTCATTTGCGCATACAATGAAGACAGAATGCCTGACCATTTGAAAAAATTACTTGTTGAAACCCACCCATTCCTTTTGGTGAACGACGAACTCGTACCATCGGAACTTTATGAGAAAAATCACACTAAAATGTAGGCTTCTATATACTAACGAAAAAACCTAGCCATAAAAGACTAGGTTTTTGTCATTTCCTTTTCATACCACGAATGATCTCCTTCACGTCTGCCCCTACCCGTGTCGATTCCGTGATTTTCTGCAATGCTTTATTATACGTAAACAAATCCAATGAGTGATCCCCTGTTAAATACTTCATCGTCTGATCTGGCAACTTCACAAAACAAATAGATAGCGCCCATGCAACTGCCATTTTTGCATAATATCCCTCATGTTGTACATCATCTAGTAAATCAAGAACTCTGTCGATATAGTTAGGTTCAATATAATAATCAAGCAACATGACTATACCGAAGCGAATTTCATACTCCTTGTCGGAAATCAGATACGGTTGAAGGAATGACCAGATACGTTCTTTATTTTGCTTAGTGAATTTTAACCCTGTACAAAAACTGTCGCAAACAGACCAGTTATCCATTTTGGGTACAAATGTCTCTACATACGTCAATAGTTCCTCTACATCCGCTTTTGCATATCCAATGACTAAACCTTGTAACATCACTTCTTCAAAGTACTCATCATTCGCTGTTTGCAAATATGTCCGCCAGTCGCACTTTGCAATACCCTTTGCGAGTTTGCGGAGTTCTGGCATGCGCACTCCGAGTACATTATCGATATTCGGTATGAGCGCGGCTATAAACTTCTGATAGCTAGCCTCTTGTAGTTCAAAAATTTGTTTTCTGATCGTGTCTTGCATAAAGTATCACCTTTTACATTTTATTTTTTCGGTTCAATAATAGGTAGTGGTCTATCGACTAGTTTAGGAGGTAGGGGTGTGATGGTGCAAAAGCAATTGACATTGACTATGATACAGCTTTTTGTCTTCTTGAGGGAGTAAAGTTCTTCGCAGTCTTCAACTGGATTCCCTTCCATATCGACTGGCTCTAGTAAGGTCAGAGTCGCGCAGCATGTATCTATATCGATTTTTTCCAATCTGAAATATGGCGTCTTTATACATTGATAGTGGGTGCTGAATGGTGTTTGTAACGTACAGTCATGCAGTGTAAAGGGGATTGTATCGTAGACAGGTAGTGAACAGACAAATTGTAATCCATGGCCGAATTTCTTCATCATCTCTTGTTCTTCCAGTAATTTTTTCATTGCTAGACAAATCACACTAGGTTCATTCATCATTTTCCTTCCCTTCATATATACGTATCTCTTATATATATGCCAAAGTAGAATGACAGGTTAGGTTTGGGCAAGCATGAACGGATAATGATTTGAAACCTTATGAAGTTGATGCATTTTTCTTGGCGACATACATGGCATAAGGAATATGGTTCTTTGCTATAGCGAGTATGAAATCTACGCATCCCGGTCTCCAATTCACTTCGAAGATCCATAGCTTATTATTTTCATCGATACCTATATCAATACCCAGCTCATCGAATTCCACGTCATAAGTACTTTCGAATTCAATCGTGAAGTGCTCAGCAAATTCCTCTAAAGTTTTTTTCATATTCATCCACTCATCGTCAAATTCTCTTTGTAAAAATGTTTTTAACTCTCCCTTACTACCGCCGCGTGAGATGTTGCTAGTCACTCGATCCGTCGTACCTATCCGAGGGAAAATGATAGGAATTATCCATTTCCCCTCTCTGTCCTTTTGAACATGCAGTCTTAAATCATACGGATTCCCATCTTTTGTTCGGCATAAAATATATGGTTGAACCAAATAGTCTTCCTCACTGATTAAGTCTTGAAGTTCGGAAATAAGTTGTTTTCGATTCGTAGTTGTCTTTTCTGTATCGACTACTTTTTGAAACAGCTCTCCATCTTGCTCTATAAACCAAACCCCCTTCCCTTGACTGCCGGATACTGGTTTGATAATCACTTTTTTATATTTTGTCAAAGCCTCCAATACATCTTTCGGTTGATCCACACGTATAGAAGGGATCAAATACTTTTCAAATCCTGACATTTTACTAATTCTCTTATAGACACTCATTTTATTGCCAACCGGTTGTGAAGTGAAAGGAATCATTTCACTTAATTTATCGTAGACGGCAGTATCTTCATCGGTTTTCATCCAGTATGAATTGAAAATGACATCCGGGAACAACAATTCTTTTTGAATCCATTCGCCCTCTTCATAAACATAACCTGAAATTACTTTTGTCGTAAAATTAACATCGCGTGGTGAAAAGTAGTAAAAATTTATTCCTTCCATTTTAGCAACAGCTGCCCAGGCGAAAGCTCTATCTACTTTGCTTGGGTGTTTATTTGAATGCAACATTCCTACTGTAATCATCTGCGCTCACTCCTCATTCGTTTCTATATAGAACTTGATATTCTGCGCTGCATACAAGGCATTTTGTTTCGCTTTTGATGCTGAATCACCCGAAGCAATGACGTACCCATATCGATTTCCCATCGAAGTGGGTGGTGTCATAAATGTGCCTTTTCGCGGCTTCACGTAGACCTCTCGCACACCTTCATACATCATTGCATTATTTTTTCCTGACACTTTCAATAACGTACCGTAAGCATTCACGGTAATATAATGCGTATAAATATAATTTTCGTGCCTTCTCTTCAAATTTATCTCTTCCCCGATAAATAGCTTCAATGTCTCTTCCATTAAATTAATTCCATACGCCTCTTCTATCATGCGATTCATAGCACCACCCGATATTCTTGGGTTTAATTCAATCAACTTCCAGGTATCCCTGACATATCGTAGTTCAAGATGACAGGCTACATTCTTTGCACCAAGATCCACGCAAATAGATTCCACTGTTTTGAAAAGCCTGTCGTATAAACTTTTCTCTAATGTTAATTGAATATCATAACCGGTAATGATGAACTTCAAGTCTTTTTGAATGTCCTGTTTAATCACTGCAACTAAATGGAGCTTCCCATCAACCACTACAAGTTCAACCAAATACTGTGGTCCTTCCAAATACTCTTCGACGACAATCTGCTGACCAGGGTGAACTTTTAACATATCCTTCATGACACGCATCATTTCTTTTCGATCTTCTACGAGATATACGTCTCTAGATGCCTTTGAAAGTGGCGACTTGATAATAAGAGGAAATATTTCCTGTTTGATGATGAACTGCTTCAAATTTTCTGATGCTTCATAAATCATAAACTTAGGTGTCGCTTCATTTTTAGCCAATGCTGTTCTAGTTAATACTTTGTCCTCCATTTTCAGATAAGCATCCGCAGAAATTTTCGAATCGCAAAATTCATTCGCAAGATGGGCGGCCATCGACACAAATGGATCTACGAAGCTGAAAATCCCTTTCAACTTCATTCCCGACTTCCGTAATTCATGAATCTGTTCTCGAACCTTCTCTTCCGTTATGCTGTCCATGTGAATCATTTGGGTCACTTCATGGAATTCATCTCTTTGTTCGAGATACTTCATATTCTTGGTTAACAATACCGTGGCGTAGCCTATCCTTTCCGCAGCCTTTATGGCTTCCCTGCTTGAACCACTCTTCGTAGTTTCTACAAACAAAATAGTTTCCATTTCACACTCTCCCTTGCCAAAGCCTGTTCATCATTTGTATGGGGTAATGAAAATACAAACAAAACAGTCACTTATTTTTGCGTTCTTTTATTCATATGAGAAATTACAGCTAGTCAGATAGGCCTTCGAACATGCATGAATATAGTTTTTTCGTTTAGGAAACATCGAATATAAAAGAAAAGTAAGAAAATCTTCATTGAATTGTTCAGATTAGTAAGTATAATAGTATAATGTCCGATAGAATAGTCTAAAAATTCTAATCGACAAAACTACTTTCATTACACTAATCATCGAGGAGAGAAATACTATGACAACGACAACTGAGATTGTGGTCCAGTCTTTACAAAACGTACTAACCAAAGAACAAGTGACCATCAACGACACCGTGCGCGAACTTCACGGCAAAGATGAGTCCTACCATACAATGAAATTACCTGATATCGTTGTATTCCCTTCCTGTACAGAAGATGTAAGTAAGATCATGCGTGTGTCAAAAAAGCTAAACGTGGCAGTTATACCATTCGGACTAGGCTCGAGCTTGGAAGGTAGTGTCATTCCAGATCGCGGTGGCATCACTATCGACTTTTCCAATATGAACGCCATTCTGGACGTGCGTTCAGATGATTTCCTCGTGACTGTACAACCAGGTGTCACACGTACTCAATTAAATAAAGAATTGAAGAAACATGGATTATTCTTCTCTGTCGATCCAGGAGCAGACGCGACCCTCGGCGGCATGGCAGCAACGAATGCTAGCGGCACCACATCTGTTAAGTACGGCGTGATGCGCGATCAAGTACGTGACCTAGAAGTGGTCACGGCAGACGGAACCGTCATACATACTGGAAATAAAGCGGCTAAATCTGCATCGGGTCTTCATTTGAACGGCCTATTCGTTGGCTCAGAAGGTACTCTCGGTTGCTTCACCGAGCTCACGTTACGCGTCTATGGCATTCCTGAGTTCACAACAGCAGCTCGCGCCTCTTTCCCGACTGTCAATGATGCAGTGGAAGCAGTGGTATCGATTTTGCAAGCGGGTATTCCGATTGCGCGTGTTGAATTGGTCGATGAATCTTCGATACGTCAAGTAAATATTTTTAGTGAAACCAATTATAAAGAACAGCCTACCCTATTCCTTGAGTTCCACGGCAATGAAGCCGGACTTCAACAAGACGTTGAATTCACAAAGGAAATCGTGGCGGATCATCATTGTGAACAAATCGAATTCGAAACGGACAATGCGAAACGCAACCGACTATGGGAAGCACGCCACAATCTAGCCTATGCCTATATTCATGGAAATCCTGGTAAAAAACTAATGGTGACAGACGTCTGCCTGCCGATTTCAGAACTGGCTGACGCCGTCCATTATGCACGCCAAATAGTCGAGTCGCTTGAAATGCCTGGAGGAATTGTCGGTCATGTAGGCGATGGCAATTTCCACGTCTTACTCATGATGGATATGAATGATCCTGCAGAACTCGCAAAAGCCGATGAATTAAATGAAAAGATCGTTCACTACGCACTCGAACGTGGAGGTACTTGCACAGGAGAACACGGGGTTGGAATTGGTAAGCAGAAATACCAGCAACAAGAACATGGTCCTGCACTTCTAGTTATGCAGAAAATTAAACGTGCACTCGATCCGGAAAACTTACTCAATCCAAATAAAATTTTCTCCCTTGATTCCGAGGTGATGAACTGATGAAAGCACTCGAAGCAATCGGCTCTATCGCAGGAAAGTACTTTGCATTTTGGGTCATTATAGTCGCTGTGATCGCCTTCATGTTCCCTACTCCTTTTCTCGGATTAGGTGCATACATCACGATTTTACTTGGTGTTGTCATGTTTGGAATGGGACTGACATTACGTGCAGTGGACTTCAAAATCATTTTGACGAATCCTCTACCCGTGATCATTGGAGTCGCTGCCCAGTTTATTGTCATGCCATTGGTTGCGTTCGGACTTGCCTATCTATTGAAGTTACCGCCTGAATTAGCTGCGGGTCTTGTATTGCTAGGATCCGTTCCAGGGGGCACCGCTTCAAATGTCATGGTCTATCTAGCAAAAGGAAATCTTGCCTTATCCGTGGCCATGACATCTCTTTCTACTTTATTGGCACCACTGGTCACACCGCTATTATTACTCTGGTTAGCTGGCCAATGGCTACCGGTCGACGCGCTATCGATGTTCAAGTCGATCGTGCAAGTCATCATTATTCCGATAGTACTCGGTTTACTCATCCAACGTTTCTTTCCTGGAGCAGTTGCCAAAAGTGTATCCGTCGTTCCGATCATTTCGGTTGTCGCGATCCTTATTATTGTTGCCGCGGTCACTTCTGCAAATGCTAGCAACGTTATAAGCTCAGGTTTCATCGTATTTATCGCTGTGTTCTTGCATAACGGTTTCGGATTACTTTTCGGGTATTTGATTGCACTTGGACTTGGATTGAACGAAAACGACAGACGAGCCATATCACTTGAAGTCGGCATGCAAAACTCAGGTCTTGGCGTAGCACTCGCTACTGCTCACTTCGGCCCACTTGCTGCGCTTCCAAGCGTGTGGGGAGCGATTTGGCATAATATCTCCGGTCCTATTCTTGCGACAATCTGGTCGAAAAAGCCAACTCACCGTGTCAAAGAATTTAATGCGTTGAATCAAGCGAAAGTATATCTAGAGTGAAATAGGAAACGCCATACCTCGATGCACCTGTCGAAGTATGGCGTTTTTTATCAATAAAAGAAGGATAAATTACTTTATTATTACAATATGAAAATTTGATTGTTTACTATTCTCTTAATGTGCTATCGTTAGTTTTGGAGATTTACCAAGAATAGTCATTGTAGATATGGAGAGATTCGTGTGAAGAGGAAATGGTTGGTTGCATCTTTAGTCTTTGTTTGGATTATAGGTGGCGCAATTTTATGGAATGATTGGAATAACAGAGAGCATGCATCATCTGCGAAAGCGGATAGACAAGCTCCGCAAATGGCTGCACATGATCCATCTAAAAAGTTGACTGAAATAGAACCGGATCAAAAACTGGAAGAAACTATTATCCATACGGCAACAATCGGTATGGTTGGCGATGTATTACTACATAATCCTATTTACACATACCCTAACTTCGATTTTGCATTCGAAGCAGTAAAAGAGAAAATGGCAAGTATTGACTTTCTCTTGGCGAACCAGGAATCTATGCCTGGTGGTGTCGAGCTCGGATTATCTACCTATCCAAAGTTCAACAGTCCAAAACATATCCTCCCCGCCTTACAAAATGTGGGTGTCGACATGGTGACATTCGCCAATAACCATACATTTGACAAAGGGGAAATAGGCGTGCGCAAAGCTATTGAACATGCGCAAGAATATGGCATGCAATATGTAGGTGCCTATGAATCATTTAAAGACCGTAAGACGCAACGAATTGTGGAAGTCAACGGTATCAAAATCGGAGTGCTTGCCTATACGTACGGCACGAATGTAGAGCTAGACTTGCAGGATAAAGAGTACTTAGTCAACTACATCGATCGGGAACGGATGGAAAATGAGATCCAACAAATGAAACCATTGGTAGATGTGACGATCGTATCTCTACACTGGGGACCTGAGTATCATTTGGAGACATCTGAAGACCAAGCGGAGCTCGCGCAGTTCGTTTCGGATGCAGGGGCCGATGTCTTGTTCGGTCATCACCCACACGTCTTACAACGCTACGGAGAAGTCGGAAATACCAAAGTGTTCTTCTCACTCGGCAATTTCTATTCTGCCCAACCGTTCGACTATACGAACTTCGGTGGAATCGCGAGACTATCCGTAACGAAAGAACAAACGGGTGATCAAAAGACCGTCACTATCGAAGATCCACGCTTTTTACCAACTGGCGTCATAAAAAATCAAGAAAAACGATTTAAAGTCGTCCCGCTTCATGAAGCCAATCCAACCATTCATTACAATGAGGAATGGGTGGAAAACCATGTCGGCGTACCGAAATGGTAAATAAATAAAATGCATAACGCCTTTCTAATCACTCGATTAGGAAGGCGTTATGCATTTTGTTGAATAGTATCTCTTTATGTACCTAAGACTATCTTGACATCTTCTATCAATAATTCATTTTCGGTCGCTGTGAGGCCATCGTATCTTTTTACAATTTCACCTTCAGGATTCACTAAATAAAAATAGTAGCTATGCGCACGTTGATCTAATGCGCCACTTTCCAATATAGAGAGGAAGGTGTTTCTCGATATTTCCTGTATCGTTTCAAAATCATAGCCTGTCAAAAAGCTCATCGTGCTGAGATCCGCGCCAAAATCTGCAGCATAACTCTTTAATACATCTGGTGTATCATTTTCAGGATCAATACCGAACGAGACAATACGGGGTTCAAAACCATCTTCTTTTAATCTTTCTTGCACACCGACCATATTTGCCGTTGTTCTTGGGCAGACTGTAATGCAGTTCGTATAGGAGAAATAAGCAATCCACCAATCGCCTTTTAAATCCTTCAAACCAAGCGGTTCGTTATCCTGTGTAGTAAATTCAAAGTCTGGCACGGTCTCAGACATATTCGTTTCAATCTTCTTATTGCAGCCGCTTAGAATAAGAATGGCTGTAAATAATATAATCGTCATTTTTACTTTCATTAAAATCTCCCTCTCGTAGTGTGTGGCATTATATAAAATGTTTGTTCCACAACCGACTACTGTCTACTATAGCTCGCATTTCATTACATGATCTATAGCCTGGAATGATTGTAACATCTTTATACCAACTTATCACACTGGACCCGTAGTATTCAAATCCACTATATGATGGCACTATATCACAGCTTGCTTCCTCAGTTACTATATCAAAAAAGTTACAAAAAACAGAATAAATGATTAAATCGTTGTCTAAATATGATAAATAAGGGTAAGATACTACAGTACATTTTCTAAAAACTCAAAATATTCAATAATACCATTTATAAGGAGGGGTTACGATGGCGGATCAACAACCACCTAAGGACGTCAATGACAAATCTCAACACGAGCAAGATATGGGCCGGAGAAATTTCTTAAAAAATACTGGACTCGTAGCTGGCGGACTCGTTGGTGGATCTCTTTTTGGAGGTCTAATTTCAGGGGGTTTGAATAAGACCAATGAAAAAAATGATAAGACGGCCGGAAACGATAGCACGAACGGTATCGAAATAACACAAGCAAGACAATTCTTCACGCGTCATCAAGATTTCAAGGTTTTAAATGCAGCAACAGAACTTATTTTTCCTGAGGACGACCTTGGTCCTGGTGCCATTAAGTTAGGAGTACCCTATTATATCGACAAACAACTAGCTGGGCGCTGGGGAGTCAACGCACGTGATTATCGACACGCGCCATACGCAATTGATTTGAAAGATGTCGATCAAACTGCAGGTCCAGGCGGAGAACAATCTATATTGGATCGCGGCATGATCTTCTTGCAAGGTTTACGAAAAATGGACGAAGAAAGTCAAAAGCGTTTCGAAGTCACTTTTGACAAAGCGTCCGAAGAGCAACAAATCGAAATCATGACGGACTTTGAGGCAAACGAAGTGAAGATGAAAGGCGTAAAAGCCTCTGAGTTTTTCATTTTGTTAAAACAAGCGACATTAGAAGGTGCTTACTGCGATCCGTTGTACGGAGGCAATATTAATATGGAAGGCTGGAAAATGAAAGAGTTTCCGGGTGCAGTGGCTTCCTACGCGAACTACATTGAATCGGATGAATTTGCCAAACTGGATCCTGTCAGTCTGCGAGATTACCAAGGGCACTAAATTAAAAACTGTGAGGAGGATATGCAATGGTTAAAAAACTTAAAAAAGTTGATGCGGTCATCGTAGGTTCAGGGTGGGTCGGTGGAATTGCGGCGGCTGAACTAACAAAAGCCGGATATAATGTGGTCATATTAGAACGAGGTAAAAATAAAAAGCATGAAGACTTTATCGGCACGAAAGACGAATTACGCTATTCTAGACGCTATGAACTCATGCAAGAATTGAATAAAGACACGATTACTTCCCGTAACTCCATGGACAAAGAAGCCATACCGGTTCGGAATAATATGAACGCACGTCTCGGAAACAATACAGGAGGCGCAGGTGTTCACTGGAATGGCATGTCATTCCGCTGGATGCCGTATGATTTCGAAATTTATAGTAAGACTGTAGAGCGTTACGGTAAAGACAAAATTCCGAAAGGATGTACGATGCAAGATTGGGGCATTACATACGATGAGATCGAGCCATATTTTGATCAATATGAAAAAACAGCGGCTATCTCAGGTGAAGAAAATCCACTTGGCGCTTCACGTTCCGATAAGTATCCCAATCCACCAATGAAAGATACGCCGAATATCCGTCTATTCACCAAGGCTGCAAAAGCGCTCGGTTACCATCCATATCGTATACCGTCCGCTAACGCTTCACAAACGTATACAAACCCAGATGGTGAAACAATTAATGGGTGCGTATACTGTGCCTTTTGCGAAGAGTATGGTTGTGACTTCGGAGCGAAAGCGGATCCAATCGGTACCGTACTCAAAACGGCACGCAAAACCGGTAAAATGGAGCTCCGTAATAATGCGTTCGTGAATCGAGTTAGCCACGATGGAAAGAAAGCGAACGGATTAATCTATACCGATACAACGACTGGCGAAGACTTCGAACAACCAGCTGATATCGTAGTACTTGCTGGCTTTGTCTTTACGAACATCAAGCTATTGTTGCATTCTAAAATCGGACAGCCATACGATCCGAAAACAGGACAAGGCATAATCGGCAAGAACTTCACAGGACACTTCAACAACCTGTCCACCTATATCGGTGCACGTGGATTCTTTGAAGATAAAAAATTCAACAACTTCATGGGCGCTGGCGGTATGGGTTCTTCAGTTGGCGACTTCAGCGGAGATAATGAAGATCATACGAACCTCAACTACTTGCATGGGTATGAAGTACATTACAGTCAGCTTGGTTCACGACCTATTGCCAATAACTCCGTTCCATATGATACACCCGGTTGGGGTAAAGAATTTAAAAAGAATTCAATAAAATATTATAACCGTAACCTATTCATCACAGCACAGACTGGCTTTTTGCCAAACAAGAATACGTATTTGGATTTGGATCCAACATATAAGGATGCACTCGGCAATCCCTTGCTTCGCGTAACCGTTGAATATACCAAACAGGACATTGAACGTGCGAAAGCAGGTGTCGCACGTTGCGAAGAGATTATGAAAGAAATGGGCGCAGACAAAATGAACGTCGATATAGTAAGAGACGATACCGTATTCGATCATAAATTTTATACCGATCATTTCTTCGGCGGGGCGATCATGGGAGCTACTCCAGAAAACTCCGCAGTAAATACCTATTCACAAATGTGGAATATGGAAAATCTATTCGTTGTAGGTGGATCTTCATTCCCACATACTGGTAACTACAATCCGACTGTTACGATTGGCGCATTCGCATATCGTGCAGCTGAAGGAATGATTAAGTTCTTAAAAGAAGGCGGCAATTTGGCGGTTAAACCACTTGAAGAGAACGCGTAAATATAGATTTATCAATATGCTATCACCTTATCTGAATGGACAAGGCGATGGCATATCTTTGTGTATGAATAAATCTTTGCTTAGTAAGCTCACTTAATATGCAACGTCACTTCTTCTTTCAAACTAGAAAGAATCGGTGAACGTTCAATCGCGATAGCCGCGATCTCTGCCAGTTGCCCTTTATTCGTAGTAGACTCAGCAGATAACACAATCATCGGCTTCATAATCCCACTGTTGCCGCTTTGAATGCCTAGGAATGGTGCTTTATCACATACGCCAGTGAATATAATTTCCGCTTTGTCTACAGTCACTCCTTGATTATATGCTTCTAAATGAAAGGTAACTCCGAAACTAGTAGTCGCTGCAGCGATTAATAATTCTATCGGCATGACTTGCTTTTCTCCTGGTTTTGCAATACCTTCCAGATCAATCTCCTGTAGATCTTTCGTTTCGAGCGACATCATTTCTCCTACTACATAGTGGCAAGTCCCCTGCCATTCACTAATGGCGAGTGACGAATCTTGCTCTATCAATTTCTTCATTTCATTCATAATGTGTATAGTACTCATTTTCAATGCCTCCAGATTATGCTTATGGTGTCTATTATACATGTACACCTTCTATTTGCTACTAAGAGTCGTATTGCCCTTACCGTATCCCATCTATCCATGACGTCTTCCCTTTTGCACACTATATAGAGTCAAAAAGAAAAAAGAATACAGCATGTGGAATTATTTTTTCCACATGTAGTAGTTTTTTTGTAGTCTTCTTAAGTTCTTAGGTATTGCTGGTAGCAAAACTGTCTCATAGAGTAGAACAAATCGCTCTCTTGCTGCGACTAGTTTCATCTCCTCGTTGTACCGATCTGAACGGTCACACATCCTATTGCGACAATTGATAATTTCATCAACAAAAACAGCAGACAACTTTACTTAAAAGTTTGTCCGCTGTTTGGGTATTTCTTTATTTTTTCATCATTTTCATATCCTATTTCTCAAACATACTCTCAATCAATTCTTCCATATCTTCTGCAGCATGAAGTTCTTTCGACTGAAGGGCATCCAGCTCACCACTCTCCATCGCTTCCACGCTAAATTTCTTCGTCTTCTCTTCCACACAGTTGACGAATAGTGTATAAGCTTCTTTTAGTTCATTGCCTTCTTTTTCAAATGCATTTGGAATTTCCAATGCATTCATATCGGTCAGAATTTGCTTGAACTCGTCTACTTTCAACATCCATTGTTCTTTCATTGCGGGTATATCCAGCTCTTGCTTTGAAATGAATTCTTCAGAAATGCCTTCGTATTCTTCTGACGCAATGATCAAGCGTTCATGTAATCCAATGATTTTCTGTAAGTACTCTTTTCTGCTGAGTGCCATCGTATCATCTCCTTGTATGAGTATACACGTTTAGTATTTCATCATGTACCTCCCAATGCAAGCAGGAGTATGCGAAGATCATCTGTTATTTCTTGAGCGGCATTTCGAATCCGCAACGTAGCGTAGAACTGTCTTTTTATCTTTCGGTTAGACCTTCTCCTTGTTCTATATAAACTAGTATGTATACACACCAGACCGGCTCTATATAGCGAGCGGTTGGTTGACGGCTTATGCAAAACAGCTGCCGGTCCGGTGTTTTTCTATTTCTTATTTCGATCATGCTTCCCATAGTTCTTACCTAATGAAAACCAGGCTGGCTCTATAAGCGAGCGGTTGGTTGACGGCTTGTGCTGAACAGGTGCCAACCTAGTTTGCGTGGTCGATCGGGCATCACCTCCTTTACAGCCTATACTCCATTATTTCTCTACTTTCCATTGTCCAGAGCTCGTATCCCTTCCCATGGTGAACACTTGCTCCACGACACCTTCTCGTCCATATTGATAACGTATTTCCACTTGATCATCGGCAATCGGGACCGCTTTACGATAGGCCGCCTCAAGGAATAGTTCTCCAACCCGGCTCGATTGAGCAAACACCGAGGACTCAGGCAGTTTCTCTAGTCCCGTAAGTTGATCATATAAATAGAGATCGAAGTACTGTTCGGGTGTATAATCGCTCTTGAGTTGATCTGTCAGATAATCTATATAGATCGATTCGGTTTCTTCTTCGGTTGCCACACCGATCAGCTTTCCGTAAATCTTATGAACAGGTGTAACAGTCGCCCCTTGCACAGTATCTTTTGCTGGGAAATGGTTCAGTAATAAATATTCTCGGGCGTTCAACAGCTGATCATAGCCCCCAGCAATTGTGACGTTTTGTTCTTTATATTGATCCATCAATTCGGATGATAACTGGTGACCGTTAACTTTTAGCTTGCCATCTTTCAATACTACACGATCTCCAGGTACTGCAACGACTTCATAATAGACACCTGTATACGTCGGTAAGTGACTATTCGTATTCGTAAATGTTCGGACTATATCGCCTGGTTCATAAACGGAAGCATCGTACAGATCCGCCTTGCGTTCTATAACGGGGTGATACGTATCTGTGCTCCACTGGAGTGAAAAGGATTCGTCATCGACGTACAATAGACCGTCTACTTTCTTCGCTACAGGTAATGAAGAAAATTCCTCGTAATCAATAGTCGATAACTGATCTTTCTTTTGCAAGGCAGAAATTATAGCCATATCGTCAAGTGGATCATAAGGTGTCCCCGGACCCTGATCAGAAGATAGCTGATCATCTGAAGCTAGATTAAACACTAGCAGCAAGGCGACTACCGGCAGCGCCGCCGTGACTAGCAACGCTTGCCAAGAAAACTGCCGTCTTTGCGAAGGTTGAAGGTTTTCATGTACCCGCTGTTTGATTCGTCGCTCCTGTTCCGTTGTATCTCCCATCATTTGGTCCAGTTTTCTTTTAAAATCATTCATAGGTTTCTACCTCCTCTTCTGCAAAAAACTCCTTGAGTTGCAACTTGGCTCGGCGTAATCTCGTCTTGACCGTATTTTCATTGAGTCCAAGAAATTCTGCGATCTCTGCAATCGATTGCTCGTCATAATAATATAAAAGTAACGGCTCACGGTATTTTAATGGCAGCTGGAATAAATGCTTTTCAAGTGAAGCGAGTTGTTCTTGCTCCAATACTTGTTGCTCGGAGCTTTTGGTCGATACAAAGATTGTTTCGAACACCACATCTTTTTTATGCTTCCAGGAGCGCAAATAATCTTTTGCACGATTAGCGGTCATTTTAGTTAAATACGTTTTAATAGAAGCTTCATTACGAAACTGATCACTTTTCTGGAAGTACGTAACGAAGACTTCTTGTACGACATCTTCCGCGGTTGACCAGTTTTTCACGTATAAATAAGCGATTCGTACTAAATAACGCGAATGCTCATTCATTATTTGATCCATTTCATTCATCTGAGCTAATCACTCTCTTCTATGGCCATATCATATCTCCGTCAACATACGTTGCAAAATCCTTAAATGACCTTTTTTCTGTCATACCAAAGCGGTTCACTTCATAATTAGACCATTTCATATTGGCATACCCTTCGACCGTGGTATAGCCAATCAGTAATCCTACTTCTTTAGCCGCCGCAATAAACTCTTCATTATATTGGCCATACGGGTAAGCGATAGAAACGGCTGAAGGTACGTGTCGCAAATTTTCGTGTAAATCTTCAATGATTTCTTCTTCTGTATGTTCGAAAACTAAACCTGCCCCACTTTCTCTTCCTAGTTCATGTAATGCACACGTATGGGCTTCGAACTGAAATACATCTTTCATTTCGTGTAGATCCTCTTCATTTAAATACTTTAGTAGTCCTCCTCCATCAAATGCCGTACCGTCTTTTTCTCTATTGATACGGGCAGAAATAATATGTTGTGGCGAAGTGAATCCATATTGTTTCAAGACAGGATAGGCGTATTCTTTAGAGGATAATAAGCCATCGTCAAATGTAATAACTAACGCTTTCTCGGGCACAACGAGTCGGCCTTCCAAGTAATCATACAACTGTTGTGAGGTCAATGTCGTAAATTGCTCATCTGCCAAATACGCCATTTGCTTTTCAAAACTTTCGAGTGAAATCGTGCTCATTTCCGTCTTCATTTGTTTACGGGGCAGTACTTGGTGATATAGCAGTACCGGTATCCCTTCGTCCATCGTGACAGTCGACTTATGAATATACCCTGCCCGCTCACCTACTTTGATGAGATACCAGTCCTTTTCTTCCTGTATGACAGGGTAGCGATAACCTTCTCTTAATTGAATCAGGATATCACTTTCAAGATTCGCCTCTGTATACACAGGCGTTAGTTCGGCAGTTTTCACAGCGCCCAGTCGTTCGTTATGTACAGGAGCTTTGATCACGTTCTTTTCTACCTTCGCCTGACCTTTACGAATGAAAGCCGGCATCTTACCTACTCGAATTTCGTAATACTCCTCATCTTCTCCTATAAGCGCAACCGCTTGATTGGCTTGTAATTCACCGATTCGGATCAAATTCCCTTGCTTCATATAAATGGGTTGGTTGTTTGATAACGTCAACACCTGTTCAAATTCTTTCTCTGTAATGAACGGTTTACTTTGTATAGTTTCTGCAAAAGCTGTAGCTGATTGCTCGTGGAATAATGGCACTTCATTCAAATTCCACTTCGCTTCATTACCCATTATAAATAACAGTAAGCTCGCAAGTACTAACAGACAGCTATATATTTTCTTCATGTGAATCCCCCTATTGTCATTTGCGCACCCTACAGACGGAGGATTTCAGAAAAAGTTTCAAAAGTTTTTAAAAGTTTTTTGGAGATGACCATTGGTACTCAGAACTCAATCGACTTTTACTGAATTTCTTTACGTTTCCACAATAAAAAGCATTCTTTCGCTCTTAGAAGAACGAAAGAATGCTCACCACGTGATTAATTCACTTTACGACCTGTTTTCCCTGCTTTATCCCAGTAATCATCGCGGATTTGTACTTTCAAAATCTTTCCTGACGCCGTTTTTGGAAGTTCTTCCACAAACGTCACGCCTGTTACCGCTTTAAAATGTGCAAGATTCGATCTTGTGAATTCTATAATATCTTGCTCGGTTGCTTCTGAACCACTCCGCAATACAATATAAGCATGCGGTGTTTCTCCCCATTTCTCATGTGGCACTGCAATAACCGCAGCGTCTAGAACAGCAGGATGATCATATAGTACACCTTCGATTTCAATAGACGAAATATTTTCACCGCCACTGATCACGATGTCTTTCTTTCGGTCAACGATATTGACGTAACCGTGTTCATCTATCGTCCCCATATCTCCCGTCATCATATAGCCGTCACGCAGCACTTCATCCGTCGCCTCTTTATTCTTCCAGTAGCCTTTCATGACGCCATGACTACGGACTGCGATTTCACCTGTCTGCTGACCATCTTTGGCTACTTCTTCTCCGTAGTCGTCAACTAAACGAACATCTGCCCCGATCATCGAATAGCCTGCTTTGGCTTTTAACTGAAGCTTCTCTTCATCTGATACATGCTGGACAGTCGAGCGAATGGTAGAGAACAAACTTAATGGTGAAGTTTCTGTCATGCCATATACTTGAATAAACTCCCAACCAAGTTCTTTTTCGACCCGTGAAATGAATGATGGTGGCGGAGCGGAGCCTGCTACAATGACTCGAATCTTATGATCGAACGTCGGCTTATGCTCTTCGCAATACTGAAAAATCAAATTCAATACAGCTGGTGCCATATGCAAGATCGAAACTTTATACTTTTGAATCGCTTCGATGATCGTTTGCGATGACGTTTTACGTAGGCAAATTTGAGAAGCTCCGTTCGCCGTATAATAAAATGGTGACCCCCAGCCATTCACATGGAACATGGGTAGCACATGAAGGAGCACATCGTCATCCGTCACACGCAAATGATGCATGGCACTCATCGCATGCAAATAGTTATTCCGATGCGTCAGCATAACCCCTTTCGGATTGCCTGTCGTGCCACTCGTATACAGTAAACTGCACACATCATCTTCTTGCACGTCAGCCCGGTCAAATGGTTCCGTAGTGAAAGATTCAAGCCACGCATCGTAATCTATCGTTTCTGAATCATCTTGTTTGTGATGAACAATAATTTTTTCTACCGTGTCGAGTGAGTGCTCAATCGGTTGGATAAGATGATATAAATCCTGATCGACAAATAATAATTTCGACTCACTATGATTTAAAATAAATACATAATCTTCAGGCTTCAATCGTGTATTTAACGGCACCATGACGCCACCTACTTGATAGATCCCATAAAACCCTTCCAGCATTTCAATAGAGTTTCCACATAAATACGCTACGTGATTTCCCTTTTCAATACCCAAATCACGTAAACCGCGTGATAACTGATTCACTCGACCGTTTAACTGCTCGTATGTAAAAGAACGACCTTCTTCTCCAAAAATCGCTTCCTTCCCCCCATACAATGTAACGGCCCGATCTAGAAACTGCGTCAAAACTAATGGAACATTCATCTGCATACCTCCTCATTCTGTTCTATTACAATTGTATAGTAAACGTTTTCATTTTACTATATTTTCTATCATTTTAAATTTACCATAAGCCGTATCTTAGTAGAAACATTTTTATACAGCGGTTTTCATCTATATCATGTTATAAATAAACCTTATAAAACGAGGTTGGGACAGAACAGAAAAAACGTAAGGGGAATGTCCTTTACGCTTTTTTTCTGTTCTTATCAGTAAATATTTTTTTAGAGTAACAGAGTGTACCGGAACGGAGAAAGGCCGACTCCTGAGGGATCAGCGTGCGTCTTGAGACCCTGGACGGAGCAAAGCGCAGGAAGCACGCCCCTCGGAAAGCGTGCCTTTCGGAGTGCAGGGAAACGGGGTGAGATAGTTATGTCCCACCCTCGTTTAATTGCATGAACAATAATTCTACTTCCCCAATACCCTCTTCACATCCGCCACCAGCAACTCATTGTCTGTATCGCTCATGCCGTTATACTGCTTGACGATCTCTCCATTAGGATTAATTAAGTAAAAGAAAAAGCTATGCGATCGCTGATCAAGCGCGCCCTTTTCCAGCACGGCCTTAAACGTATCCACCGACATATCTTGAATTTCTTTAAAATTATAACCCGTTAAAAACGTCATCGTCCGTAGATCCGCTCCGTAGTCTTTTGCATATTGACGTAAAACTTTCGGTGTATCATTTTCTGGATCAATGCTGAACGAAATGATAGGAGGTGTTAAACCGTCATTTTTTAATTCTTCCTGAATACCGACCATATTCGCCGTCGTTCTTGGGCAAACGGTCGTACAGTGCGTATAGGAGAAATAAGAAATCCACCAATCGCCTGTCAAATCATCCAAGCTCATTTTCTTCTCATCTTGCGTAATGTATTCGAAATCTGGAATCTTATCTGACCTATTCGTTTCGATCGTATGGTTGCAGGCACTAAGAAATAGAACGGCTGTCAGTAGGATGAGGACGGATCGTATATTCATAGGCATCTTTCCTCGCTTTACTATGTATGAAAGAAAAGAGAGAGGTTTCGCCTCCTCTCTCCTCTTGTCGTATTACGCTTTGGCTGTTGCCCCTTGTTGAACTAACTGGCCTCCGCCATTCTCTAAAACCTTGATCATACCTTCTGCAGCACGATATGCTAGTGCGCCAACTGTTCCTGTAGGATTGGAGCTACCCATAAGTGGGAATGAAGAAGCCCCCACTACGAATAAATTATCCATATCCCATACTTGTGAATAGTTGTTTACAGCAGATGTCTCCGGGTCGTCTCCCATCACTACACCGCCACCTGTATGGTCAGATAAGGACGTCTTATCAAATTCCGTTTCCTCTGTAATTTCAGGAACAGTTATATGATCTGCACCCATTTGCTCTAGTAACTCTTTCCCTCTTTGATGAGCGTATCTGACAATGTTACGGTCTTGATCATGGAACCTACTCGTGACACGTAGTAATGGATCGCCGAATATATCCGTATACGTCGGATCCAAGTCCATATAGTTTTCACGCCAAGCAAGGGCACCGTTTTGTTGCTGAACGTCTATCCGACGGTTCGCATAGAAAATGGACTTGTCCTTGAACTCTTTCCCCCAAGATGGAACGTCTGCCGGAACATGGTTATTCGTAATCGGTCGATCTCCTCTTTGAGACGTACGCAAACAGAAACCATGCAAGAAATCGAGTTTCGTATGATCGAGTTGCTCCACGTTGAAATCATCCATCGTCACACCAAGTGCACCGGCACCTGCATAGCGATTGAATTTCTTCTCATCGAAGAATCCACGGACACGCGTATGCGTCAAATTACGCTGGTGAGCAGTCAAGTGGCTGCCGATGACGCCCGTCCCATCTTTCGGATTATATGGCTTGCCGATTTCGGACAACAGCATAAGACGAGTATTCGTGAAGGTAAATCCGGCCACAACGACTATATCTGCCGGTTGAATGAACTCTTCTCCTGTTTCTGTATCTACATATTTAATACCAACCGCTTTTCCATTTTCATGTACAATTCGAACCGCATACGCATGATTGCGCAACTCAAAATTACCACTTTTATATGCTGTAGCTAAAACCGTAGCAATCGGATCGGATTTCGCTCCGAAGTCACAGCCAAATGATTCACAAAACGCACAGTACACACACCCGTTGATCGTTTCACCATCCGGGTTCGTATACGTCTCGGATAGGTTAGCGGAAGCGATACGGTACGGATGATAGCCTAGTTCTTTTGCCGCTTTCGTAAAGGTGCGAATAATATCCGTTTCTTTCATTGGCGGTGTCGGGTAGTCATCCGAACGCTGCCCTGGTCGCAATGGATCTGGCTCGCCAGAAATACCGGCAGTTTTTTCAAACTGATCGTAATACTTCTCCAGCTCATCATATGTAATGCCCCAGTCTTTTAATTGCATATCTTTCGGAATGATTTTTTCTCCGTACTTTTCCACAGTCTTCGTATGCATTTCGAAATCGGTAGGGAGCCAACGGTATACCATGCCGTTCCAGTGTACACCTGAACCGCCAGTATCCGTACCATTGATCGCATTCGTATCGTTACTTCGGTTAGGTGTCGCCGTTTCGTCCAGTGTATTACGAATCGTCAATGTTTCTTTGTGCAATTCTTGGAACATGAGTTTTCGCACATCGTAGCGAAGTTCATCTTTTGCACCGACGAAATCTTCTCGTTTCTGCGCTTTCCCTCTTTCTAATCCGACTACCTTATATCCTTTTTTCGTTAATTCAGCTGCCGCAATGCCGCCAGCCCAGCCTGAACCTACGATGACCGCATCTACTTTATCTAATGTTTTTACCATTCTGTTCTCCCCTTTCCTATACTTTATTTAGGTTGATAATCTGTCAGGCTCACTTGATCCATTTTCACAAACTCATCTTCTTCAATCATATGGGCATATGACGAAATAGCTCCTGGATATTCTTTCATTTTCCAGCCTTTCATATCTCGATTGCCTCCGTATAATGGATCACAATACGCCCCTTCAAGCGTAGTAGAACGCAACAATGAGAAGAATCCTTTCGAACTGATGCCTTTGACTTCTACTTTGTCATCTGCAAAGTCCGTCATAATTTCTATTTGCTGATCTTCCGTCGCTTTGGCGAAATTCGTATCAAATCGTTTTTGACTCTCGGCATCCATGGCGCGTAATCCATTAATGAAAATCTGTCCACGATCGAGACTAGAGTCCGCAGCCGCTACTTTAGGACCTATAAAAGGACCTTGTCTGTAATCGCCTACATTGGAGCCATAAGGGCCTGCCAGCTGTTTATCGATATAATAAGGAACGCCTAATTCTATCGCCCCAGGACCGTTATCATCTTCTGGGAAAATTCGCTCCACTGCCTGTTCCAAAATAGCGAAATCGGCTAAACGTGTAAAATACATACGCGCTTCTTCATAGCGCTTCTCTTTATCGCTTCCTTTGCCAGCAGTCGAATTGGAGTTGGAATCATTTTTAGATCGATTGCTAAACAGACCTCCAAGCAACGCACCACCGGCTACACCTCCGACAGCAATTCCTGTGTTTTTGACGAAACTGCGGCGTCCTGGATCGGACACTTCATTTGTGTTCTTCGGGTTGTTCGAATTATGATCAGCCATTAGCTTGTCCTCCTTTTTATGTAAATAAGTCCACACTACACTAGCGGTGCATACGGGAATATATTTGCATTCAGTAAAATATTGAATGCTTATGCAATGAAGAGCGCATGATCTATGTATTCGCAACGCTAGTAGATACTAGATGAGCCAGCAAGTTGTAAGAAAAATACTGCATGAAAAAAAACGAACGGTTCCATGCACAGTGTACGTAATATGTCTGTATTTTTCAAACTATTAAACTTTACCCTATTAGTAGAGAAAGAAACATTATAATCCGATTACGTGTAATTATTTTTAAAATGTCACATCACTGCCCTTCATTCTCATACACTACTATGAGGTGAAAATATGATGAGGGTAAAATATCGAAATTCAGATATCGATTTAATGGCCAGAATGATGAGAGCGGAAGCGGAAGCGGAAGGAAATCTAGGCATGCTATTTGTTGGAAATGTCATCGTCAATCGTGCAATAGCCGATTGTCTGGACTTCAATGATGTACGGTCCATAAATGATGTGATTTTCCAAATACAAGGCAATAATTATTCATTCGAAGCGGTGCAAAAAGGAAACTTGTTTTATCAACGTGCGCGAAATTCTGAAAAGAAATTGGCTGAACAGACTCTAACGTACTGGCGACAACACCCCGCTCATTATGCTTTATGGTACTTCAATCCATACGGCCCCTGCCCGCCTACTTGGTATGATCAGCCGTTTACCGGGCAATTCAAAAATCATTGCTTCTATGAACCACTACCCGGTACGTGCGAAAGTGTATATATGGGATAAGGCAGGTGCCATTTACTAGCCTCAATTGAACATTTTGGTTGGGGATGATAAACTGGTCTTATGAACGCGATCGTACGTAACGAGTAACCACCTTCCACTTGGTCAGGGTAGAAGGTGGTTACTTTTCTATTTATACTACTAAATAACTCTCAAACAGGAGGTACTACTAGTGCAAATTATTACTTCACACGTCAATACCGACTTCGACGCGCTTGCTTCAATGATTGCAGCCAAAAAACTGTATCCCCACGCACAATTGATTATTTCGGACAAACTAGAACATCGCGTACAACGTTTCTTAAATATTTACCGGGATGTCTTCGACTTTGTGCCGAGCGCTCAAGTAGACTGGGAACAAGTGACCGAAATGATTATCGTCGATGTCGCGTCTTTATCTAGAATCGGTAAACTCCCTAATGATTTTGATGCCTCCACACGAAAAATCATCGTCTATGACCATCATCAAAAAGGAGAAAACGATGTGAAGTATGATGAAGGCATCGTGGAATTATCTGGCGCTGCCGTCACTCTGCTTATAGAAGAAATACGTAAACATGACATAGCTATTTCCAGTTTTGAAGCGTCTCTCTTCGGACTAGGCCTCTATACAGACACGGGAAATTTTACATACGCAAACACGACTGTTCGGGATATGAAGGCCGCTACCTATTTACTCGAGCAAGGGATGAGCCTCGAAATGGTGGGTAGTTTCGCAGAAGAAACGTTAACGTCCGCACAGCAAGATCTCTTAGATCAGCTGCTCACACATACCGAAATTCATGAAGTAGACGGCCTTGAAATTGCGGTCAGTACGCATGAATTGGATCATTTCGTCAACGGCTTGGCATTAATTACAACAAAGGTTTTAGGAGTTAAAGGAACGGATGCTGTTTTAACCGTCGTGAAAATGAAGAACTCCGTGTTCGTCGTAGGCCGTGCAAACTCAGAACGCATCACGTTGCAACCCATTTTGAAAAAACTTGGAGGCGGTGGACATCAACATGCAGGTTCCGCCACGGTGAAAAAAGGGGATAAAGAAGCGATTCTTGAAGAAATCAACAACAGTTTGGACACAATACTGCGCCCTGCGATTACCGCAAAAGAATTGATGACTTCTCCTGTCAAAACACTGACTCCTGATACTACAATCGAAGAGGCAGGCCGTCGCATGTACCGCTATGGACATTCAGGTTATCCGGTCGTCGAAAACAAAAAAATGGTCGGACTCATTACTAGACGTGATCTCGATAAAGGCAATCACCATGGACTCGGTCATGCGCCGGTAAAAGCCTATATGACGACTAACATCTACACGATCGGGCCTGATGCTTCACTCGAAGAGATCCAAGAGCTCATCATTCAGCACAACATCGGTCGATTACCTGTCATCGAAGACGGAGAAATCGTTGGCATTGTAACTCGATCAAACATTATCCAAGTACTATATAGTGATATGATGGCAGATAAAGAAACACCCGGCACTCCGCCTTCCCATGAACTCATTAACAAAATGAAAAAGCAACTGCCCGAAGAAGCTCTCCAGCTGTTAAAAGTAATTGGAGAAACAGCTAGTGAGATTCACCTACCTGTCTATTTAATAGGTGGAATTGTACGGGATATTTTATTGGACAAGCCAAATTTCGATATTGATATTGTGGCGGAAGGTAATGGAATCGAATTGGCGAATAGATTGATGGGAACATATGGTGGCGACGTTTTGCAACATGAAAGCTTCGGCACGGCAACATGGAATACGTCATCCGGTTTGTCGATCGATATCGTGTCGTCTCGACTCGAATACTACAGACAGCCTGCTGCCTTACCCGAAATTGAGACATCCGTTCTCGAAGATGATTTGCAGCGTCGTGATTTTACAATCAACGCGATGGCCATCCGTCTTAACATTGAAGCATTCGGCGAATTGCTAGATCCGTTTGGCGGACAAAATGATCTACGCGAGAAAAAAATCAAAATTCTTCACAATATTAGTTTTGTCGAAGATCCTACTCGAATCTTCCGAGCAGTACGCTTTGAACAACGCTTCGGATTTTCGATGGATGAACAGACGGAAAAATTGGCACTCGAATCGATCGACAAAGTGATCCATCTGTCACCACAACGTATGAACGAAGAAATGATCCGGTTGTTTACCGAAGGCAGTCCGCAAGAAGTCATCCGACGCCTATTTGAACTGAATATATGGCAACAGTTCGGTGTAGATGAAAAACAGTTAGATGCTTCGGTCGCTACGGCTGAACATCTAGAACGAGTCTACAACGAACAAGTACGAAAGATGACGAATTTAAAAATTGCGGAAAAACCTAGCTGGTTCAATTACTTTTTACTCCCCTTCTATTGCAATGATAGCTTGTATGCCGCAGAGAAATTCACGCTACGGAAAAACAGGAAAAAGTTGTTGGAAGAAGTGATGGAATTACAACGACATGAACAGTGGAAAGAATCCACACAAGCTGGAGACTACCATCTGTTTTTACGTGACTACTCCGATGAAGCCATTTTATTTATCCTAGTGGCCGATCAAGCACCTCATCTAGAAGCTGTGATTGAATATTTATATCGTCGTAACGAACTGCAAAGCTATTTGAACGGTAGCGATTTAGTCAAAGCAGGACTCAAGCCAGGCCCCACTTTCTCCAACATCTTGCTCCACTTGGAAATAAGCCAACTTACTGGTGAGGTGTCTTCTAAAGAAGAAGCCGATCAGTGGTTGAAAGAGTATGTATGTAAGCTTCAATGAATCATCGCAGAACACCCCGCATTTATCCATGAAACGCGGGGGGTGTTCGCTTTACTATATACTGGTCTAAGGTCAGCAACATTCCAATAAAAAACGCCTAGAAAGGGAGTGGATCACTCGAACTTTCCAGGCGTTTCGTTTACTATTGGGTTCTTCTATTTCGAATCCGCTCTAAATCCTGATTTATCATAACCGTATTTGTCATAACCATTTCTATCATAACCGAGCTTATTATATCCTTTACGGTCATAGCGATCCACGTCATAGCCCGACTTATCATACCCTTCATCATCTCGATCGGTACCATTTCGGTGGATGCCTTGAGGAGTGAAGCCATTGCAGTCGAACCCTTTTGTATCATACTTCGTACCATTCGCATGTTTGCCATCCCGATTAAAACCATAGCGATCATAGCCGAATCGGTTATAGCCTTCTTTATTGAAACCGTTCTTATCATATCCTTGCAAATTAAATCCTTTTTTATCATAACCTTGACGATTTCGGCCATTTTTGCCGAAACCTTCTCGATCAACGCCTGCTTTATTAAAGCCATCTCGATTATAGCCTTCACGATCCATGCCATGTTTATTGAACCCTTGAGCATCGTAGCCTTCCGAATCATAGCCCAGTGAATTCAAGCCTGATGCGTCGTACCCTGCTCGGTCGAAGCCATCTCGATTGTACCCGTGCTGATCATAACCTTCTTCGTCATACGTCTTTTCACTAATATGTGCGCCATCACGCGTAAAGCCTTCACGGTTGTATCCTCTTTTATTGAAACCTTGCGCATCAAAGCCTGCCTGATCAAAGCCATGATCATCGAATGGACTGTTATTTAGATGAACGCCTTTGAAATCAAAGCCTTTGCCGTCATACATCGTACCGTTCATATGTTTGCGATCACGATTAAATCCTCTTTTGTCATAGCCGAATTTATTGTAGCCTTGACGATTAAAGCCGTTCTTATCGTACCCTAGCTTATTATATCCATCCGTTCCATACCCTTGGGCACTCACACCGTATTTATTGAAACCGTACTTGTCATACCCTTGTTTGTTAAAACCCGCACGGTTGAAACCATGAATATCGTAACCGTCTCGGTTATAGCCATTCTTGTGAAAGCCTTGTCGATTGAAACCATCCGCTTTATAGCCTTCTTTGTCGTAGCCTTGGAGGTTATAACCGCTTTTATTATAACCTTCTGCATCGTAACCATACCGATCATAACCCGTTCGATCAAAGCCTGCTTTATTATAGCCAGTTGCCTTAAAACCGTCTCGATCATATCCTTGATTATTATAGCCGTTTTTGTCAAAGCCTTGTGCATCAAAGCCATACTTATCAAAACCACTCGCATTAAATCCTTGTTCATTAAACCCATGACGGTCATAACCAAACTTATTAAATCCTCGTCTGTCAAAACCTTCACTATTATAAATTGTCGTATCTCGTTCTATATTTTTACCTTTTAACGGATCACCATAATTCATGTCGTACCTCCGCACAATATGTTATCGAATTCACTCTCTCTATGCATCATACTACAAAAAGAGGGTAAACTCACCAAGTTTTGCAAGGGCGACAAATGAAGTGTAGTGAATTGACCCAAACTAGAACACATATATCCGATTACGGACTGAATGTTTAGCGTGGCGGTAGGTTTACTCTTTAAATATATGTTTCTTATGCCATTTCAAATATGGCTTGTTCTTCTCCGTTCGGTTCACTCGCATCTTGCTATGCAATCCGTACTTGTCGTAATTTTCTTCAGAAATTCTTGAAGAAATATAAATCTTACCTGTGCCGTCAAACGCAATGAAGCCGTTATGATAGAGCGCATCATGATTGCGACAAAGAAGGATGCCATTGTTCGGATCGATGCGTTCGTTGTTCGTGCAATCTTTCCAAGGTTTAGCGTAGCTGGCTTGCAATAACTCGGGCAGCTCAATGTCGCAGAGTGCGCACTGATCATTCCATAATTGCATGAGTTCTTTGCGGAATCGCTGGTGCGCCATTCGCACTTTCGTTTTCGTTTCCGATTCGGTTTCAGCGAGAACCGGAATGAGAAAATCATGCTCCGTCTTCTGCACGATGCCCATGACGAACTCCAATTGCTCCTCATCGATTTCATAAATATTCAAATCTGCAATCAACTCAACTAATTTAATCGTCAGTTCTTCGTTACACGGGAAGAGATAGCCTTGATTTCCATTGCCGTTCTCTTGAAATGCAGAATACTTGATCGGCAATAAAGGAAGAAGTTCATGGAAACACTCCGCAATGGTCAACGGATGATCAAGTTCGTGATAGTCCACTTCCACCAAGTACCCTTTGGCGTCTTCACTATCTATCAACGGAATCCCAGACGGTTTTCGCTCCTCGCGGTAACTCGACTTCGCCACACTTATGGCAACCATATCCCCTTTTACATAATGAAAGATCCGATCTCCTTCGCGTACTTCTTTCATTCGTTCCCAAAAATGATGAACATTGCCTATACTGTCTTGTTGCAATGACCAAAGCACACCCAATTCTTTCTCTTCATCATATGTACGTCCTTGCATCACAATATAACTTTGCATCGTGCATCACTCCTATATGCGCTACGTGGTTTCCTCAAGTATAAGGCTTTACTGGATGACTAGGAAATTATTGCTTTAGCATCGTATAGTTCTTCATAATCAGTACAAAACCTGTTGACTGACCGTCTATTCACGCCATTAGTATAATGAAATTACAATACCCTTCGCTTACGGAAGACTATAATTCATCGTATTATAAGAAATCCATCCCGTATAGTAGCTACCGTGTAGTTCTACTTCAACCTTGCACCACGTTCTCTCAGTGCTTTCTACTTGCGTATCCACAATATACACTTCAGTTCCTCTAGGTAAAGCTACAAGTACTTTCCCATTCAATGTAGGCGCAGCCCGTAGGTTACCTGAACTCGTCACGACCGTTTGATACGTATACAACACATTGCTCGCTGCAATTCGTGCTCGTTCTAATTTCAACAATTCGATTTCCTTATTTTTAGCGGCAGCTGCTGCTTTTGCCTCTTGACTTCTCTTTTCATCTTCTATAGCTTTTGCCTGCTCTTCTTCTTCCTCTTTTGCAAGCGCATCCTTTTTCTTCATATCTTTCTCTGTAGCGATCAGCGTATCTTTCAAATCTTTCATATTCGAAGATGCAGGTGCTACGCGCAAGTAATTATTGACCATCTCATACGCTGCTTCAAAATCTCTATTCTCCATCAATTCTTCTATTTCCAAAGTACTTGCCTCTTCTATATTCTCCAACTCTTTTGTAGCTTTTTGAAATAACTCATCCCGATTGTCTGGTATTTTAGAAAAATGTTTAATGGCTTTGTATCGATCATTCGTATCCAATGATTCCATACCGAGTTCATACTGCTCGTTTGCTTCCTTTAATTCAAGTGCGCGTTCTCTCTTTTCCATTACACGATCGGAATAGTTAGCTGTCAGTAGATGATCGTAAATGGCAATTCCATTATCAAACTTCCCAATCGCAACTAATGAATCAGCCTTCTTCACCATGCGGTTGTCTTTAATAGTCATAAACAAAAATACACTGACTACTAAAACTACTACGGACAATACAGATATAACAATAATTTTCTTATTGCCTCTAGTTTTCTTCGAACTATCACTTCTTTTCTCCATTTCTAATGCCCCCTTTATTTAGATGTTGCACAATCTATGTATTGAATCATGAAATTTATACGGCTACATTTTTCTCAATATTACTTCAATTTCTAGATCAGCAGTCAATAGCAATACTATTATACTATGATCTTTGACTCACCACACGCACTTTCCACAATTTTCATACAACTATATAGCATCATTTGTTGCGATCGGACATAGTTCCACATCGCACATCAAAAAACCCAACAGAAAATACTATCTGTTGGGTATTCGATTCCCTATCATGAATTTTTCGGGCTAAGTACTTGCTCACTCCGTCCATTCTTTCAACAAGACCTTACACCCTTCGATAATATCAGGCGCCACTACACCGTAATTCGAATAGACTTCCGCCTGGTTTTCACCCGCTTTTGCATGTACATAAGCAGCGGCAATCATCGCTTCTTTTGGCGTAGCCCCCTGTGCAAGAAATGATGCAATCAAACCAGTTAACACATCACCTGACCCGCCTTTACCAAGCGCGTCACTGCCAACCGGATTCATATACACTTCCCCGTCAGGCGTAGCAATGATTGAGCGATGTCCTTTCAATAGCAAATACAGCTGATGTTCTTCAGCAAATTGCTTCGCGATCTCCAGCCGATTCGTTTCAACCTCTTGAACGGTCATATTCAACAACATTGCCATTTCCCCGGGATGTGGTGTACATACTACAGGGCCTTCATACCGACAAATGATATCCAGCATATTTCGAGACAAGAACAATCCATCAGCATCTACTACAACCGGTTGTCCACTTAAAGACTCCCATAGCGAACGCATCCACGACTCGCCACCTTCAAACCGACTCACCCCCGGCCCAACAGCTACTACATCAAATGAATGGAACTTCTCTCCATCATGAAACGGATTCCCAAAATGACCATTTGTTTCTTCCATAGGCCAAAACAGTGCTTCAGGTAGTTGTGTAGCGGCCATTGGATACATCCCTTGTGGTACACCGAGCGTCACCAAACCCGCACCTGAATGCAAAGCTGCTTTCGCTGTAAAAATGGGTGCGCCAACATAGGACTTCGAACCTCCGAGTACGAGCACATGTCCAAACGTCCCCTTATGTCCATGCTTCGGTCTTTTTGGCACAGCGGCTGAAGCGACTGCTTGCGTGATCACACGCGGTAAAGTTAGCGAAAGCTCGTCTACAATCGACAGTGGAACAGAAATATTCACAGCTTTCCAATTTCCGATATATTGTGGTCCTTGTTGTAGAAAAAAACCTTTTTTTGGCACAACAAACGTAATCGTCTGATCTGCACACACTGCCAAATCAGCCACTTCTCCCGTATCACTATTCACCCCTGACGGCACATCTACCGCCACAACATATTTTCCTGATTGATTAACTAGCTCAATTACTGATCGGATCGGCTCACGAATCTCGCCAGTTGCACCCGTTCCAAGTAGCGCATCCACAATATAATCTGCCTCAATTAACAGGCGCTGTAGTTCCGGCATCGTCTCTTCATTCACATACACAATCGGCAATTTCCGATTCCTGTACACATCGAAATGCATCTTCGCATCCCCTTGTATATGTACCGGGTCTACAGCCAAGCACAGCGTACAGTGTTTCCCTTCATCAAGCAGACGTCGCGCAATGACGAAACCATCCCCACCATTATTGCCACCACCCGCCACGACTAGAAATTTCGCATCATGCATGTCGCTAGCCCGTCGCAACAATTCATCCGCTACTTCCGCTCCCGCATTTTCCATCAACACCGTCCCCGGCAGTCCGAGCGTTTCTATCGTATACTGATCCATCTGCCGCATATCTTCTCGTCCCGCTGCAAACATCCTATCTCCCCCTTTATTTTTGAATGAACACCATGAAGCCACACTATATTACGTTGCCTTGATTATCTTCTGAACAAACAGTACTTGTCCAGTTATTTACCAATCCGTTACATGGCAACACGTACTCATGCAACTTAGCCCCTTCTACATGCAGGTCACTATAAAAGCCATTGTTCGATGTTCATCACCGTGTTACGATTCAGCCATGAAGACTAAATAGAGGTGATGATCATCCGGCTGAAAATTGAAGAATCCAATGAATTTCAGGAGATTGAAATCACCATCCAATGTCCTGAAGTAGATGAGCGTTTATCCCGCCTCATACATTAAACTGCGTCAGGACCACAAACAATTTGGAATATTTATGCTATGATACACATAACCAATACTACCGTTTAAAAAGAGGTGAATGAATGGATTTCCTTGCTTGGACGATTATTGCTTGTGAAATAGGCTTTTGGGTTGTCATTCTCGCGGGCCTCATTACGCGATATGTATTCAACAAAAAACGGCTCGGTTTATTTTTCCTAGCATTAACACCAGTCATCGATCTACTATTACTAGTCGTCACGGCTACCGATCTGTATAACGGGGCGGTTGCCACACAAGTTCATGCTATTGCGGCGATTTATCTCGGTGTATCGATCGCATTCGGAAAAAGCATGATTCGCTGGGCGGACGAACGCTTTCTTTACTACATTAAGAAGCAAGGCACAAAACCTGAGAAGAAAACAGGATATGCCCATGCGCGCCATTCCGTAAAAGGTGCGTTGCAACATGTGCTAGCCTTGATCATCGGTGGCGGGTTCTTGTTTGTCATGATTTATCTAATTGGAGATGCCAATAAAACAGAAGCCCTCTCTCAAATGCTGAAATTATGGGCGCTTATTGTAGGCCTTGATATCGTCGTCTCACTTTCTTACTTCATTTGGCCACGGACTGAAAAAGTGAATCGGCATGGGTAACATGCTGTTTTTATGAAGAAAATGACGAAGTAGAAAAAGGGTTGTATGTTAAAATAATTATAAGTGGTTAGCTTCTTAAGCAATCGGGCCAGATTAATCTACATGGGGGGCGTTATTATTGAGAAGAGGAAGTATAGGCATGGCTTTATTTACAGGTGCATTTGTATTGATAGTAATGCTTTTTATTGAGTATTTAACCCCCGATATCAATACTATAATAAAGATTATCGTTGTCGGTTTATCAGCTATGATTGCTGGCATGATCGGCAATAAGTTTTTTCCAAATAGGCAATGATATTATGCAATCGGGTACGATTCCGTAAGTAGGATTTGCTCATACGTCTAATTAGTAATTAACCAATTAGCACTGTATAATATAAGGTAAGATTATACTGATAAAGGGGTTGTTGATATGAAGGCATTGGATCTTGACTCAAAAGAATTTAGACGAGTGATGCATAATCTTCATCTCGAAAATTTGAAAATCTCTTCTGATATGCAGAAAACAGTCTTAGAACTCATTAACAAAAAGACCTCAATTACCCCTACTTTAATTAAGGATCTATTGCGGCATGGGAAAGTATAATGATAAAGAAATTGATGATTACCTAATAAAACACAATTTATTGGAGATTAATTCTCACAAAGAACTTGAAAGAGCCGAAGCATTGGCATTTTCTCTTCGTGCAATGGCACTAGAACAAAATGATTTCATGTTCGAATCATTTACCTTGAAAGAGTTTCAAGAACTGCATCATTATCTATTTCAAGATATCTATCCGTTTGCAGGGGACTTTAGGGATGTTCAACTCATGAAAGGTGCTACTCGTTTCTGTCAAGTTCAATTCTTGAATAGCTATGCAAGTAACTTGTTTATGGAGTTAAATGATGAGCCTCTTTGGAATTCATTGAATGAAGCAGCGGATCGTTTAGCTTATTTTAAAGCAGAATTAAATATGTTGCATCCTTTTCGTGAAGGAAATGGTAGAACTATCCGGATTTTTCTACATGCTTACGCAATTAGTAGAGGAATTGAGTGGTCATATGAAACGCTAGAGAGTGAAAAGTATCTGCATGCTATGATCCAATCTGTCACTGATTTAACGTCGCTAAGAGAAGTATTCTTGGAAACGATTCAATACGTTGGATAATATAAAGGGCACTAATCTTTTACACAGATTAGTGTCCTTAGTTCATATCGGGGGGCATTCTTGAAAAAGAAATACTCTTATTTTATCAATAGAGCCAGATTATGAAATAGTTTGCCATGTGAAGAAAAAAAGTTGGATAAAAATGATGAAATAGTGGGCTTTGCAATATCCTACATAATAATTATTATGTTTCAAATAACCAATATATATATATACTTGTCAGTAAAGATTCAATTATTGCTTGCTAAGTGGCTAGCGACGATTTCATTCATCGGTTTTATGTTTTTAATAACACCAGTTGCTAAACTAATCCCGAAGTCAAAAAAGTAGGTTGGTGTTTTATTAAAGGACGCGTTCCCTAACGAAGACTAGCGCTAGCATTGCATCAATCGGGCGCAATTCTAGCATAAAGATTTGCGTCCATTCATCAATTGGGCCACTTTCTTGCAGAGAGTATAGTGAAGTAAAGACGGGAGGGTGAAAATGGATATATTCATTCCCATTGGTATAGGTCCCTTTACAAATTTATTGGTTTTTATTATTTCCAAAGCATTTAAACAAACCAATCAAAGATCATTACAGATTAGCTTTTTTTCCTTTTTAGCAGTTCTTCTCGCATCGTTCATTATTGGTGCTTGGATAGGGATGGGTATTGCTGTTATTAGTTCAGGCATGCTTATTTTTGTTATTTTAGCTAGTATTATCACCACCCGTTTAGACTCGAAAAATAGTAATGAAGACTAAATAAACGGGCGCGATTCTTTGGTAATACACTTTTAGTTGATTGGAGTGCAAGTCGTCGACTCCCGAGAGGATTAGCGTGTGCCTGAGACCCTGGGGTTAAGGCTGCCTTAATTTCTGTAAAGTACTCAGAAATACGGCAAAGCGAACTCTTCGTGGTTCGCTTGGCTCAAGCTACGCCCTCCGGAAAGCGTACGGCGCAAATCAACGTGTTTAACACTATTCCAGATACAGAGGTTTTTCAGAAACAAGGCTATGTCAACACCAAGTCATTTTGTGGAAGCCGATTTTTAAAAATGATATTTAAATAAATTTTAAATGAAAGGATGGGACTATTGTGGGATTAAATGACTTTAACGTCACACCTGAAAAACTTATAGGTAAGACCGTTTCCGATGTTGCTGTTACTGCTAATGCTGTAGTTATAAAGTTTACCGATAGCACGTATTTAGACATCTATCTCGATAATTCAGCACAAACATTAAAAACATCAACTAACAAGCTAGAAGGATAAAGAAATCAAGAAATCTTCTAAAACTATCGGGCGCAATTCTTGTATAAGAGTTTTGCACCCGATTCAGTAATAGAGCACAAATGGTTAAATAAACAATGCGCACTTATTATTAGCAAAACATAACAAATAAACGCTCGAAAACGAGCATTTATTTGTATTTCTATTGTCAATCCACTGCCGAAACATACACCCATTAGGTTGCTGTTTGCATTGCTTTTAATGTTTTTCCCAGTAACCGATTAACCGGACCCGTTAGACTTTCACGATAGCGCTCTTTCATTACGCTAGTACCAATCAAATCCGATTCCAAAAACGTTTTTTCGCGATGGCTTCGAGAAACTTTTCAGGGAAGTTTGAGTTGTCAGCGGCTGTTATGATGCCAGGTGCGTCTTGATCCTGGATGAATGATTCCTGGCCTGATGCCACGCCGATCGGTTTTAAATGCATAAACTGCATACGTATAAAATCTTCGATATGCTGATCGAACATCATCTGATTTGCAGATGTGCCACCTACGACATAAATGGCGTCATATAGCGCAGGGTGCGATGTCAGAAATGACTTGGCAGGGACGAGTTCGGTACCATCGTCACCTTTTACGGCTCCTAGCTTTTCGGAAACTACTTCGATCAAGACACCGTTTTTGGCGAGCATATCCAGTGTATTATTCAATTCTTTCCCATTAAACCCGTTGCCGACTAAAACGCCGACCTTCTGTGTCATCGGGGAATGCGGAGAATTGAGCTGGCTGAGAGAAGGATAGCTCTTGTCCGTTTTGACTTGCTTGGTCTTCGGCTTGTCTACACCAACATTATCCGCAATCCGTGTAGCCATCTCCTCATCCACATTCGCCCACATCTCGACACTTTTTTGACGGATATCTTGATTGTTTACACTGCCGATATGAAAGCTGAAAGACTCAACGAGGTCATCTTTTTCCGGCTTGCTCAGACTGTTCCAAAATATTCGAGCCTGCGTGAAATGATCTTCGAATGAATCGCTCGGTTGTTCACGAGTAATATTTCCTTCAACTTTGCCCGGATAATTTTCATATCCACCTTCTTCGGGTGGGGTTTCAGCCGGCGTATTATCAGCAAGTGAATTATTGTGATAATGAACAGTGCCAGTGTCAATCGGAACTTTGTAAGAACCGTCACGAAGATTATTATTCACTTCTGCGATGGGTCGGTTGACTGGTAGCTCTTCGTAGTTCGGTGTATTCTGGCGGTAGAGTTCTGTGTCTCGATAAGCAAATGAACGGCCCTGTAATACTGGATCATTCGAAAATTCAATGCCTGGCACGACATTTGACGGATTGAATGCAGACTGTTCCTCTTCAGCGAAGAAGTTGTCAACCAGGCGGTTCAATGTCATCTTCCCGATGATCTTAACAGGGATCACCTCTTCAGGCCATAACTTCGTATCATCTAGAATATCAAAGTCATACTTGAATTCATCTTCCTCCGCGATCAGCTGTACGCCTAGTTCATATTCAGGGTAGGAACCTGTTTCGATCGCTGTAACTATGTCACGTCTATGATAGTCAGGATCTACACCGCCTATCAGATTGGCTTCATCCAGCTTAAGGGAGTGAACTCCGAGTTTCGGCTTCCATACAAAACGGACGAAAGTCGACACGCCTTGATCATTTACGAAACGGAAAGTATTGACTGGATAACCTTCCATCATCCGCCAGCTTCTTGGTCGTCCGCGCATCGACATCAGCCACATAATCATATGAGCGGATTCAGTATTGCTGACGACGTAATCCCAGAAATTATCGTGTGCGACCGTTGCCTGAGGCAGATCGGTCTTTGGGTTAGGCTTGGCGGCATGTGTCACTTCCATGAATTTCATCGGGTCGGATAGGACGAAAACAGGAAATTGCAATGAGAGTGAATCATAATTCCCCTCTTCTGTATAAAATTTTACCGCGAAGCCGCGAATATCTACGGCTGTATCTTTTGAACCCTTGCTTCCAACAAAATTGGAAAAACGGACGAAAACAGGCGTTTTCTCTCCCACATTCTGCAAGAACTTTGCTTTCGTGTAATCTTTCATAGACTCATAGACCTCGAAATTTCCATAGACACCAAAACCTCTTGCATGGACTACTTTCTCAGGTATCCGCTCACGGTGGAAATGCGATTGCTTCTTATAGAAATGAAAATCCTGCATGAGAAGAGGGCCACGTTTTCCCGCACGCAATGACTTTTGATCATCAGATACTTTCATGCCGCTTTCCTCAGTCATTTGCTTGCCGGGTCCAGTGTTTTCTTTACGATATTGCTCAAGCTGCTGATCTTTCTTGTCTTGCTTGTGACTCTGCTGATTATGCTTATCCATCCACACATCATCCTTTTCAGTAAGTTTTTCACTATTGGAAACTGACAAATGTTTTCCTTCAGTTACAATGATTCCCCGGAACATCTCCCTCTAAACCAAAATCAGCGTACACACCGATGAACAAGTAGCGCTCGCAAAAGAGCATGATGAAAGGAATGATTAATCAGTTGACGAAGAAGTGCTGAGTTATTGCTTATAAGCAGAAGTGTATCCTTACACTCTCCATGTCAAATTAGTTTTAAAGCAATCATTTTATGGAAGCTATAAACATAAAAAGAGAGCCAAAACAACTGGCTCTCCTTGCATAATTTACTTCAGTTATTCTTCTGATAATACTGCCGTTGCAACTCACGCACTTGCTCTGCATACTCTTCTACCGGCCCAACTACTTCAATAGCAGGAACCATTTCTTGAATCGGATAACTTTTCACAGGAGCAGGCGTCGTCACACCCATTTCTTTCTTCCACTGCGTTAACTGTTTCGATGAACTAGCATATACAATCCGTCCCAAACCGACTAATCCATGAGCTGACGCACACATCGGGCAATGTTCACCTGACGTAAACACTGTTGCCTTCGCTCTATCTTCTGCGTTCATATGGTCTGCAGCCCAGCGCGCTAAAGCAAATTCTGGGTGCTGCGTCGGGTCACCACCACTTGTACGATTATGATCTTCAGCTAACACTTCACCACTCGCCGAAACCAACACCGAACCAAATGGCTGATCTCCTTTATGTAACGCAATTTCAGCTAATTCAACACTTCGTTGTACATGTTTCATTTCACTATCTAGTAACATAAATGAATCCCTCCTTATTCTTCACTTCCCTTTATAACACTTCGCTTAACATACATACACAGTTATGTTTCTCATTCTTTCTAACTACCATTCTACTAAGAATTAATAATCATATTCTCATTTATGTAGTTTACATAGAAATTAGGCGGGTACAAAATAAGCACAATGCAAAAAGGATGTGATGGTATGAAAGCAGTAACATTTCAAGGTAAGAAATCAATGGTCACAAAAGAAGTGAAAGCTCCTAGTATACAAGAAAATAGTGATGTAATCGTACGCATTACGACAAGCGGTATTTGTGGATCGGACTTGCATCTGTACCATGGCGGAATTGTGCCCGAAAAAGATTATGTAGTCGGACATGAGCCGATGGGAATTGTCGAAGAAGTAGGTTCTGAAGTCAAAACATTAAAGAAAGGCGACCGAATCGTCATTCCGTTTAATATAGGGTGTGGAGAATGTTTCTTCTGTCAACATGAAATGGAAAGTCAATGTGATGAATCCAATCCACACGGTGAAGTAGGAGGGCTATTTGGATTTGCTGAGCCCAATGGAAATTACCCAGGTGGCCAAGCGGAGTATTTACGTGTTCCATACGCGGACTTCACATCATTTAAAGTTCCGGAAAATAGCGAACTGGATGACGAACATCTTGCGTTGTTGTCAGACGTCATTCCAACAGCGTATTGGAGTGTCCTTCATAGCGGATTGAAAAAAGGCGATACCGCCATAATTCTCGGCTCCGGCCCTATTGGATTAATGGCACAAAAATTTGCTTGGATGCAAGGAGCGAAACGAGTCATTTCAGTAGACCACGTCGATTATCGTTTAGAGCATGCCAAGAAAACGAATAAAGTAGAAACGTATAATTTTAAAGAACATGACGAGATCGGCAAATTATTGCATGAAGAAACAAAAGGTGGCGCAGACGTCGTCATTGATTGTGTAGGGATGGATGGAACGGTACAACCAGGCGAAACGTTCGGATCTAGTGGAGATAATCAATTCGGCACAATCAGCCCGATTGTCACAGCTTCAGAAGTCGTACGGAAATTTGGTACCGTTCAATTAACAGGCGTTTACGCAACAGATGCAAACAATTTCCCACTCGGTGATTTCTTCACACGTAACGTTTCATTGAAAATGGGCCAAGCACCTGTCATTCACTTAATGCCTGAGCTATTTAAAAAGATCGAAGCAAAAGAATTCGACCCGACAGATATTATTACACACAAAGTAAAATTAGAAGACGCGGCAGATGCTTATTCTATTTTCGATAAAAAAGAAGACGGTTGTATTAAAGTATTGATTCAACCATAAACTATACAAACGCGATGAGTTGTTCATCGCGTTTTTTTGCGGATAATATGTTGGTATATTTCACTCACCCACCTTGCTTCAAAGTCCCATATTCTTCGCGATAATCACTTTCATAATTTCATTTGTCCCCGCATAAATCGAATTAACTGCCACATCGCGATACCTTCTAGCGATTTCGTATTCTTCCATATAGCCGTAGCCACCATGAAATTGCATACACTGAATCGCCACGTCTTGTGCCAAATCACTCGTCCACCATTTCGCCATCGATACTTCATCTACAACGTTTTTGCCTTGCATATGCTCGATAATTAAACGATCAACAAATGTTTGACCAATCGTTGCCTTCGTTTGCATCTCTGCCATTTTAAATTGCGTATTTTGGAAATCACCGATCCGCTTGCCGAAAGCCTGTCGCTCTTTTACATACGCTAACGTAATATCTAGCATCTTCTGCACAGAAGCTACACTTTGAATGGAGCACATTAAGCGTTCTTGCTGTAATTTCTCCATCAAGTAGTAGAAGCCTTTCCCTTCCTCACCCAGAAGGTTTTCTGCCGGAACCGATACATCCTCAAAAATCAATTCACTCGTGTCATTCGCATGCTGCCCTACTTTATTGAGCTTCTTCCCTTTTGTAAATCCAGGCATTCCTTTTTCCACTACGAGTAAGCTAATGCCTTTATGGGCAGGTGATACGGTAGGATCCGTTTTACAGACGACAATGACGAAGTCGGCAGAAGAACCATTCGTGATGAATGTCTTTTCCCCATTCATAATGTAACGGTCTCCCTTTCTTATCGCAGTCGTCCGCACTGCAGCAAGATCGGAACCTGTGCCTGGTTCCGTCATGGCAATGGCACTAATCATATCTCCTGTTACAGCTTGCGTGAGCCAACGTTCTTTCTGTTCATCCGAACCATACGATTGTATATAAGGGATGACAATATCATTATGCAATCCAATTCCACCGATGCCGCTTGCCACTTTTTCAAACTCTTCACTAATGACGACAGCATAGCCGAAATCCGCACCAATCCCGCCATATTTTTCTTCAACTGATGGTGCGATCAACCCTTGGGCGGCAGCTTTCTTCCAAAATGAACGGGGCACTTGCTGTTCTTTCTCCCATTCATCAATAAAAGGTACGGCTTCTTTCTGTAAAAATTTCCGCACTGATTTTCGGAGCTGTTCATGCTCTTCCGTCATAAATGGTCTCTTCATGTATCCGTCACTCCTTTACTTCTCGTTTCTATTTTCATGCGTGTGGATTAACTGCTTGATTAGAAACCAGTGCTTCCCGAATGCGATATTTCAATACTTTCCCTGATGCATTGCGTGGTATTTCTTGTTCTTCGATAAATTCAACTGGCACTTTATAATCCGCTAAATGAGTTTTACAGAAAGCTTTTAACTCTGCGTAGTCGAGCTTCTCATCTTTCTTCGCTACTACGATTGCGACTACTTTCTCTCCCCAAACCGGATCAGGTAAGCCTACGACCGTTGAGTCTAGTAACTGAGGATGTCTGTATAGCGCTTGTTCCACTTCGGTTGAGTAGACATTCTCTCCGCCAGACACGATCATATCTTTCTTCCTATCCACTAATGTCACGAAGCCATCTTCATCGATGGTCGCCAAATCGCCAGTATAGAGCCAACCGTTTCGGATCGCTTTTGCCGTTTCTTCGGGCTTATTATAATAGCCTTTCATAACCATCTCACTTTGGATAATAAATTCCCCTACTTCACCAGGCAGTATATCCTCTCCATGGTCATCGACAACACGAATTTCCGTATTCAGCGAAGCTTTTCCTCCCGTACCGATCTTTTCTTTATGATCTTCAGGAAGAAGAAAAGCACCTCCACCCGGTCCTCCTTCTGTCTGACCACACATATTGTAAAACTGATCTGTGCTAAAAAGTTCCATAACTTTTTCTAGCAAAGCGACAGGCATCGGCGCTGCCCCATATCCGCAACGTGTAACCGATGAAAGATCATATTGCTGTTTGTTTGGAACTTGCAGCAAAAAATTATACATTGTCGGTACGCCAAAGAACAAACTAATTTTATAGTGATCGATCGCTTGTAATATTTTTTGAGGTTCGAAGTTTTGATGCACAACTTGTGTACAGCCTAAATAAATTCCTGGTACAAGAAATAAATTCAATTGGGCTGAATGAAACAACGGTGCTGCATGAAGCAATATGTCATCAGGATGGATTTTGAGGATAAAAGAGGTGTTGAACGCTACATGAAGTACGCGGTGATGATCAAATAACGCGCCTTTTGGATAGCCAGTAGTGCCGGATGTATACAATATCTCTGCGTCATCCGCTTCATCTACAGAGAGTTCAGGATCATCTGTGCGATCTTGTAAAACGCTTTGATACAGCACTTGGTCATGTAGTGCTGTCGTGCCCGTTGTGATTTTCACAACAACCTTACTGTTCCCTGCTGTTGCTTGATCGATCAACGTAGCATACTCTTCATCGAACAGCACAACACTTGTATCGCTGTCATCCAAAATATACGACACTTCAGTAGCCGTTAAGCGGAAATTCACAGGTACCGTAATCGCGCCGGCTTTCAAAATGGCATAGTAAACAATGATAAATTTATCTGAGTTTTTCATCATGAGCGCGACTTTGTCACCTTTTTTCACACCACGTTGAATCAGGCCATGAGACAGCTTATTCACTTCTTGATTGAGCTCATGATACGTATAACTTCGATCCTCATAAATAACTGCCGTTTTCTCAGGTATTCTGCGCGCGTTACGGGAAAGTGATAATCCAATATCCATTATTGTTGTCCCCTTTCTCTCATTAAACTTCCTCTGTTCTAGTGCTTCTGAAAGATAGTTTCTGTATGTTCACCTAGACTTGGAGCAGCGCCTGTAATTTTTGCGGGTGTTCGCGATAGTTTAATAGGCGTGTTGACATGCTGGATTACGCCAAGTTCGGGATCATCTATTTCCTGAATCATGCCACGCGCTTTTACGTGCGGATCATTTACCATTTCATCAAATGAAAGAATAGGTGATACACACGCCTGGATCGTTTCAAAAATCTCCATCCAATTCTCGCTTGTTTTCTGCAGTAAAATTTCCTGAATTTCTTTTTTCATTTGCGTCTGCACATCGATTGGAGCACGTATCTTTGCGATGAATTCTTCTTTTCCAATCACCTGGCAAAATTCTTTCCAAAATTTTGGTTCAAGCGCACCGACAGACAACCATCTTTGATCCTTCGTTTCGTAGACTGCATAGCAAGCAAGCTTTCCACTTAAATCCAATTCGCCCCTTTTTGCTTGTTTTCGGGATGCAAGATAGTTCGGGAAGAAGGTTGGCATCCAAGAGATCGCCCCGTCCAACATTGAAATATCCACCATCTGGCCTTTGCCTGTCTTCTGTCTTTCAAACAATGCAAGCAAAATCCCCATCGCTGCGGGATAGGCTCCGCCACCAATATCCGCAATTTGCGTTGCAGGAATTTGTGGCGCACCATTTGGTTCTCCCATCATATTCAGCAATCCAGCATAACCGATAAAATTCACGTCATGTCCCGGCATCTCGGCGTACGGACCGTCTTGGCCGTACCCCGTGATCGCGCAATACACTAGACCTGGGTTGATTTCATTCAACGTTTCATAATCCAGCCCCAAACGCTTCATCACGCCTGGTCGAAATGACTCAATCACCACGTCCGAATCTTTCACAAGCTGTAAGAACTTTGCTTGATCTTCCGCCGTCTTCAAATTAAGACAAATACTTTTCTTACTACGATTCAATGAATGAAACATCGCACTATCTTTCCCTATTTTCGGGTATTCCGCTCGCGCATAATCCCCCATCGTAGGCTCTTCTACTTTAATCACTTCGGCACCAAAATCAGCTAGAATCATCGAACAGTAAGGTCCCGGTAATAAGCGAGATAAATCCAGCACCCGAATGGCGTCTAATGGCAATGAAATCTCTCCTTTCTACACCTCTATTAACGTGATGGGTAGTTACTCCAACCTTTCCAAAATGGTCGCATTGGCCATGCCGTGCCCTTCACACATAGTCTGCAAACCATAGCGTCCGCCTGTTCTTTCCAGTTCGTTCATCATCGTAATCATCAAACGTCCGCCGCTTGCACCGAGTGGATGGCCGAGAGCGATAGCCCCCCCATTTGGATTCAGCTTTTCTGGATCTACACCTGTTTCTTTTAACCAAGCGAGCGTCACAACAGAAAACGCTTCGTTTACTTCAAACACATCTATATCATCCAGAGTCAGTCCCGACTTCTCTAATGCTTTTTGTGTAGCAGGTATTGGACCCGTTAACATGAGTGTTGGGTCGGAACCTACGACTACACGCGTGAGCACTTTAAACTTCGGCTTCAATCCAAGCTCTTCAGCTTTTTCCCGCGACATCAGCAAAATCGCATTGGCTCCGTCGCTAATTTGACTGGAGTTTCCTGCCGTCACATCACCGTTTTCTCTAAAAGGAGTTTTCAACGTGCCCAACTTCTCCATCGTCGTGTCTTCTCTCGGTCCTTCATCATCTTTCACAGTCATCTTCGTACCGTCAGGAAGCGTGACTTCAATTGGCATGATTTCGTTATCAAACCTACCTTCCTTTCGAGCAGCGACAGCTTTCTCATTGCTTCGTAGCGAGTAGCGATCCATTTCTTCTCTAGAGATCTCCCATTTCTCAGCAATTCTTTCAGCCGATTCACCTTGGTGGACCATTTCATATTTCGATGTAACTTCTTCACTGAATGTAACATCTAGTCGATTACTACCCATCGGTACGCGAGACATACTCTCCACGCCCCCTGCAACGACTACATCCATATCGCCGCTAATAATCGCTTGCGCCGCAAAATGTACAGCCTGTTGACTTGACCCACACTGTCTATCTATCGTGGTCCCTGGTACTTCAACTGGATATCCAGCTTGCAGAGCTGCGACGCGTGCGATATCGAACGATTGCTCCCCTACTTGCGACACACAACCGAAAATTACGTCTTCTACTAATCCAGCATCGATTCCAGCTCGTTTGATTACTTCTGCCAGCGGCTTAGCTGCCAAATCTTCAGCCCGCACGGTACTCAATACACCATTTCTTTTTCCTACTGGCGTTCTTACCCACTCCACAATTACTGCTTCTCTCATGTCGATCCCTCTTCCTTCAATATATTTGTAAACCCTTACATTTCATTAAATACGAGCAGGTCAGTCTTTACGCATAACGCCTTACTTAGGCTGCATGCGGACTGCACCATCGAGGCGAATTGTTTCCCCATTTAGCATCGTATTTTCGAAGATACCTTTTACTAGTTGCGCATACTCTTCGGGATAGCCTAGTCGCGAAGGGAAAGGTACCATCGCCCCAAGTGATTCTTTAGCTTTCTCTGGCAATGAAGCGAACATTGGTGTTTCGAACAAACCCGGTGCGATGGTCATCACGCGAATTCCTTCAGATGCTAAGTCTCTCGCAAGCGGTAATGTCATACTGACGATCCCGCCTTTCGATGCTGCATACGCTACCTGGCCAATCTGTCCGTCAAATGCCGCCACAGATGCCGTATTCACAATAACTCCTTTTTCTCCTTTATCATTCGGTTCATTCTTCGCCATATGTTCGGTAGCGAGCCGGATCGTATTAAACGTTCCAATCAAATTAATCTGAATGACTTTACTGAAGTTCTCAAAGTTATGTGCACCTTTTCTGCCGCTGTACGTTTTCTCCGCAACACCAATTCCCGCACAATTGACGACTGCATTAATTTTGCCAAAAGTACTCACGGCATGATCTAACGCTGCTTGAACACTTTCTACGCTAGTGACATCTGTCTTTACAAATGTCGCATGATCGCCAAGCTCCTTCACCAACTTATTCCCTCGATCTTCCTGCAAATCAAAAATCGTAACGTTTCCGCCAGACGCGACGATCTCTCTTGCTGTCGCTTCGCCTAGTCCTGATGCGCCTCCTGTAATAACCGCTGATACGTGATCCATCTTCATAATATATTCTCTCCCTTTCTCGTCTTAAGGATTTACGATATTAGACTAAGATCTTCAATAAATAATCGGCAATCGAATTGGCTAACTCTTGTATACTTTTACTACCTTTTGGAGAATACCAAATCACCACATTATTCATGGCACCTAGGATAATATTATTCACAATATTACTATCTACATTTGCAAAACTACCATCCTCAATCCCTTGTTTAATCAGTCCATCCATGCAATCACTGTATTCATTTCGTAGACGTATGATTTCCTGTAAATGCTCTCCTACGAAAACTTGATCCGGCTTAGCACCAATAAAGAAGTCCGTTCTTTCTGTAATGACATATTCCATATGGACGATCATAGCCTTCCGAAGCTTCGCTATGGAAGTAAGTTCTTCCGCTAACACTTCGTTAAGTTGCTCGATACTTTGTTCTAGAAGTATTTTGTGACTTTCATACACTAGTGCTTCTTTATCTTTAAAATAATAGTAAACGGAACCCTTCGTCATGAGTAACTTCGCTGCAATATCTTCCATTGTCGTGGCATGATATCCTTTTTCCGCAATCACACTCATAGCCGATTGCCGAATCTCTTCTTTTTTCTTTTCCACTTTCTTCTCTCGTAATGACATGAATTTCTCACTTCCTTCACATTGCCGCATCTCGTTGTGTTTACATTCTAAGTTTTCAGAATTTGAATGTCAAGTCAAATTTTAACGATTGGGTATTCATGTTGATAGTTATGTATGGGAAGCTACTAGGTTGCGCAAGAGATGTTCATCCTTTAGGATTCTATATTTCCGTACTATGTAATACAATTGGAGTGGTAACTCTAATTGTCAGAGTAGTCTATAAACACAGTATTTTACTGTGATATTTGTGATAAGATGAATATAGAAAAACAGTAAATTAGAGGGGGGTCTTGATGCAGGGATATATTGCTGTTACAACCATTACACTATTAATCATACTAGTAATTATTCGGTCGATTCAATTAAAGAAATTCGGCATTAATGTATTTAAATTTGGTCACATGGACAAAAAAGATTTCATTATACCGCCCTTTGCGTTGCTGTTGTTATATCTAATCACTTCAAACGCTTTCAATTTACCAAGGCTGGGGAAAGAACTTTTTACCAATGGCATTGTGGGTTGGATTGGTGTCGCCTTTTGCTTCGCTGGGCTTTTGCTATTCCTTTACAGCTTAATTTCATTTGGGAAAAGCTTTAGGGTAGGCATTGATGAAGAGTACCCAGGCACATTGATTACTACCGGTGCTTTTTCCATCAGTCGAAATCCGATATATACTGCTTTTGGGATGGTCTTATGCGGTGAATTCCTCATTTATCCCAATTGGATCCTATTAGTATATTTAATTTTAGCTTTTTGGTTATTTAATCGACAAGTACGACTCGAAGAACAATCGTTAGTAAAAATTTATGGGGAAGAGTACGTACAATACTGCCAAAATGTTCGCCGATACATATAACTAGTATCAAAAAAGGAGCGTGCAAAATGAAAAAATATCAGAAACGCACTGTATATATTTCAATTGTCGCACTTGGTTTCTTCTTAGTATTATCTCTACTTACACAGCAATGGGGTTTCTTTTTATGGAGTCTATTACCTGTTTTCATCGTGTTGTTGACTACGTTTTCCACAAAGTTTGACAAAAGAGATCATGAGAAATAAATAGGTGTATGTTGTCGTAATATGTGTCTTTTTAAAAAATCCGTTGCTGGCTTGCGTTGAAGCTAATTCAAAGGAAAAATAATAAATGAGGTACCAGGTTCCGATACAATTCTAAATTGTATCGGAACCTGGTACCTCAGGAAAAATTTCAATCAATATATAGTTACTTTCTACTTATCTAAATTCTCAATAGCATAATTAGCTTCTTCTTGTGTAAACTTTTCACCGTATGAAGAAGTCAACTGATCTCTTATTCCTTCAGGTGACATACTCATCGTTTCTTGATACGTCTTCGCTTTTGCTAGGGCATTTTCATTATAATCAGCTTGTAGATTTTCCATTGCGTACTGGGCTTCTTCGTCAGTAAACTTTTCTCCATTTTCAGAAGTGAGTTGTTCATGTATGCCTTGTTTTGACATATGCATAGTGTCTGAATAGGTTTCAGCCTTTTTCAAAGCATTTGCCTTCCAATCAAACTCAAGACGGCTCATTGCATATTCTGCTGCTTCAGCTGAGAACTTTTCTCCATATTCTGAAGTTAATTGTTCAGATATAGCTTGTTTAGACATATTCATCGTTTTAGCATACGTTTCTGCCTTTTTCAAAGCGGATTTATGTTCACTCGGAACATCATCCTCTACCGGCTTCTCTTCTTCTACTGGTTCAAAAGTTTCTGTCTCTTCCTTTTTCAGATCATCCTGTACTGGCTCAGAAGCAACCGGCTTAGTCTCCTCTTGGCCTGCCACCTCATTGTCCTCATCGCTACTGTTGACAGCAGATAGAATAATGACAATTGCGATCAACCAAACCCACCACTTTTTATAAAATGGCTTTTTCTTTTTTTGATTTTCTTCCATTTCCATTCCCCCATTCAATGATCTCGATTTCGCCGTATAGACGGCAAATGCTCAAAAAAGTTTCAAAGTATATTAATTTAATTGTAAGTATCAATTTCCGGTACTACTCTGAATAAAAAAGCACCAGATCCTCAAACAATTTAGCATTGTCGAGAATCTGATGCCTATTACCATCTAGTATTCAATAGTTTTACATACCCACCCCAGACACAATTCCGAATTGTTTTTGAATTGTGTCGGGACCTGGTACCAAAACAAACCGTGTCACACCCTAAAACTCCCGATTCCACAAAGGCATAAACCATTTAACTCCCCGCCGATTAACGGGAAGAACCTTCATATCCGCAAGCAAATGACTAACATATCCCGCAATTCCCGCAGCAACCAAACCGTCAATCGGCCACTCTGCATACAAGTTCTTCAAAATATACGCATAGAACACCATCCCCATAATAGAATGCGTATACGACCTATGCGGCAAGAACGACGCAATGATTATATAACTACCAACGAGTAAAATGCCTAGCGACTGGTCAAGAACAAAGCCGAGAAGCATGACGAGAATACCGGTAATCGTGAGCATCCGTCGTTGTGTGATGATCCGTGAAACAATAAGTAGCAGGAGACCGATACCGCCATACACATAAATATCTTGGCTCAGTCCCTCTGTAAATACTTGAAAGATGAGCGTCAGTAAAATCACGATGCCAGCGGTCTCCATCAGCCATTTGCTAACTTTCTTACTCAGTGTGATACTGTTGCTCGCGAGCCCGTTTGTGTCAAGATCCGGAACTACGCCCGATATTCCACCGACCGCTGCGCCAATCAACGCCGTCTTGATATCAGGCTGCACAGCGTATCCCGCAACGGCCCCGACTGCTGTACCGATCAATAGATGTGAAGTGCCTTTCATATGTAAACCTCTCTAGCTGTATAGTGTACGGTCGAATGAAGAACGTACATTCGTTCCGTCGTTTCTAGTATACCGATTGCTGAATGAAATAGGAAACATTCCGTTACGCCAAAAAACGACCGAGAATAACCGCGGTCGTTTCAAATCCACTTAAAAGAAATATAAACCAATACTAATAATAGCTCCGCTCACTACAAGGACGAAAATGCAAAAGCCCATAATATCTTTTGCACGAAGTCCTGCGATCGCAAGTGCCGGCAAAGCCCAGAACGGCTGGATCATATTCGTCCAGGCGTCGCCCCATGCAATCGCCATAGCGGTCTTCGAATAGCTCACGCCGAGTGTCTGCGCCGCATCCAACATAATAGGCGCTTGCACTGCCCACTGGCCGCCACCGGACGGTACGAAAAAGTTCACCAGGCCTGCTGCAAAGAAAGTGAACAACGGAAACGTGCTTTCTGTCGAAATGGAAACAAACCATTCGGACATGACACCAGCTAATCCTGAAGCCACCATCATGCCCATAATCCCTGCGTAGAACGGGAATTGAATGATGATGCCACCCGCTGTTTTCACCGCAGTCGTAACAGCCGCAAGAAAACGTTTCGGTGTACCATGAAAAATAACGCCAAGGATCAAGAAGATAAAATTCACTATATTTAAGTTTAAATCGAACCCTTTCGTAATGAAATGCTGGACGAGATAAATGACACCAAGCGCACCAATGAGCATGGAAATCATGACACTGTTTTCAAGTTTGCTAGCCGGCGTGTAATCTGTATCTTTCTCCACTTCGATAGGCTCTTCTAATAGTTTCGGATCCACCGTAACGGTATCTTCAGATTTTGGCATCATGAAACGATTCAAAATCGGAATGATAATGAGAAGCGCCACGACAATGAGTAGATTGTACGTGGAGAATATCGTTTCAGATGTATGAACAACACCCATTATATCAGCGAATGGATGATCTTCAGTCGCAATCGACAGCGGAATGGAACCACCTAGACCACCATGCCAAATAATCATACCCGAATAAGCACTAGCAATTAATAGGCGGTAGTCCACATTCGTTACTTTCTTTGCGATTTCTTTTGCAAAAAGAGCCCCAATAACAAGACCGAACCCCCAGTTAATCCAACAAGCAATCAATGCCACAACGGAAACGAGTATAATGGCGGAACCAGGTGATTTGGCGATACTTGCAAGCGTGCTTAATAATTTCTTGAATACAGGGCTAATTGCTAAAACATAACCCGCGACTAGCACAATAACCATTTGCATCGCAAAGGATAAAAGGCCCCAGAAGCCATCTCCCCAATGCACGACCATGTCGAGCGGACCGGAATCCGTGAATCCTAGACCGAGTCCGAAGACAACCAATGTTAAAATAGCCACGAAAATATATGGATCTGGTAAATATCGTTCCATTAACGTGTTGGACCATCTAGTTAATAGCTTCATAGTATATCCCCCTATATTTCTCCATCACTATATAGACTACTTAGTTAACTCTTCAGATAAAGTCTTGGTCTTTCACGAATATTTCCCATTAACACATAAAAGTATCAATCTATACTTCTAGTTCTCTTTGCAATGAAGAGCTGCGATATGACCGAATGTCATGCCAGGTCCAATTGTCGCGCCAGGTCCTGGATACGATTCACCCATGACGGCAGCTGAACAGTTGCCACACGCATACAGCCCTTTTATTGGCGTACCATCCTCTTTCAGTACGCGGGCATGCGTATCAATGACGACGCCGCCTTTCGTTCCAATATCTCCCGGATAAATCTTCAATGCGTAAAAAGGTCCTTTATTGAGCGCATCGAGGTTGGGGTTTTTCAATGTCGGGTCGCCGTAATACTGATCATGCGTAGTTTCGCCTCGATGGAAATCCAAATCCTTTCCAGTCTTCGCAAATCCATTGAACCGTTCAACCGTCTTCACCAGATTCCCTTTTGGCATCGCCAATTGCTCTTCCAATCCTGCAATCGTTTCATTTTTTAAAACTACACTATGTTCATAATATTCTTTAGGGAAATCTTGTCCGGGGAACAACCCAGCGAAGAGATGACGTTTCTTTGCTTTATGATCTAGGATAATCCATGAATGGATGGCCTTGCCGCCTGTCTTGTTATGATGTGCATACATCGTATCCACAAATTCGTGGTATGGCGTCGGCTCATTGATATAACGGTTGCCATCTTGATCTGTAATAATCATAGACGGAATAGCCCGGTCCGCCACTAAGAAAAATGGCATTCCTGTATGGTCAATGATGGACGGCGCGCCCCAAACCTTATCCATGAAGCCAAGTTTCGCACCAAGCTCTTGTGCAGGTTCCAATAAATCGCCTGTTTGCCCTTGCGGAGAGGATGTCCAATTTTTATTCGTCGGTGCTGGGAGATACTTCTCACGATACGACTGTTTCTGGGAGAATCCACCCGAAGCAAAAATGACTCCCTTCGATGCCTTCACACGCGTTTCTTCACCGTTTTTCATAACCTTGATACCGACAATTGAATCGTCTTCAATAATGAAATCAACGAACGGACTGTCTAGCCATAGCTCACCGCCCAGCTCTTTATATGTCATCGCAAGCCTACCGATCAATGCCTGGCCTAAAGCCGAATAATTGGCTCTCAAAACCAAGTGCTTGACCAAACGCCAACCGAGCGTCAAGCTTCTCTTCTTTCCCGTCCACGTTCTAGTAATCATATTAATATGACGGAAATCCTGGCCTGTCATAACGAATCCTTTCGTATCCATCGCAGGGGGCTTCATCCGCGCTCTCCAACTGCCGAGCTTGTTTAGATTAAAAACCGTCGGCTCGATCGAACGTCCTTCACCTTTTCCACCTGCCAAGTGAGGATAATAGTCTGAGTAGTCTTTGGCATACGTAAACCGCATATACTCGGACGTTTCATGGAGATAATCCATCATGTCGATCCCTTTCTTCAAATAAGTCTCTTTCATCTCATCCGAAGTTTTGTCACCGACCGTAGCATCCAAATACGTCTTGGCCTCTTGAAAACTGTCCTGTACTCCCCCTTCGACTAAATAGCGATTGTTCGGAATCCATACGCCGCCCCCTGAAAGTGCTGACGCTCCTCCGAATACTTTCTCCTTTTCAATTAGAACCGTCTTCAAGCCTTCCTTCTTTCCCGTGATCGCTGCCGAAAATCCCGATGCTCCTGAACCGACTACAATGACATCATATTCATAATCCCACTCCATCAAAATGCCTCCTTTTTTAATTACCAGCGCTTATATAGGCAACGCCGCCAGTTCAATAGCCTAGTAGAAGCTGGTTGCCCTCAGCCTGTATGTAAATTATATGCATATACTTAACGTATTATTTTGTAACACTTGTAAAAAATATACTATTCCCTTAATCGCGCAGATGAAACGCACCCAACTTGGTATGAAGAAGTACATGTTAAATTGTTTCTAAATTGTGTGGGGACCTGGTACCGTTCAAAAGCGGGCACAAAGGTGATGATCTCTGACGTCAGTGAGGAAGCAGGGCAAGAAACCGTGCAATTGATACAAGATTTTGGAGGGGAAGCAGCCTTTTTCAAATGTGACGTAAGTGATGAAGAGCAAGTAATCGGACTGGTGAATAAAACAGTTGAAACATTTGGCAAGCTAGACTTTGCACATAACAATGCAGGCATCAACAAAGGGTTAAAGCCAATTGGAGAAATGGATTCGAAAGACTGGGATATTACGCTTAAAGTCAATCTGTACGGCACGTTTTACTGCATCAAGCATGAAGTAAACGCTATGCTCAAAACAGGCGGCGGTGCAATCGTCAATACAGCATCGGGTGCAGGTATTGAAGGCTCACCAAACATGGCGCCGTATACGGCATCTAAACATGCCATTGCAGGCCTTACGAAATCGGTAGCATTAGAATACGGCCAACAAGGTATTACGATCAATTCTATTGCGCCAGGTGCAACGATTACACCGGCTATTGAAAGCTGGTCCAAAACTTCGCCAGAACAATACCAAGGCGTACTGGCTTCCCTTCCAGCCGGAAGAATGTCTACCGCAGAAGAACAAGCGAACGCTGTGGTATTCCTATGCTCAGACCTCGCAAAATCAATTAGCGGTGTCACACTTGCGGTGGATGGCGGATATACTGCGGGTAAAATGCAACAATGATGTATGTAAAAAGAGTGGATCAGGCATAAAGCCCAATCCACTCTTTTCAGTATTTACAAGGATATACAGTTATATTCTCAAGCAAGTTGAAACCTGTCGCCTACCTATTCCCCATACATTCATGAATGGTCTCTAGGGGGTACCCAACTCACGGAAGCATCTTCCCATGAACTAAGCTCCACGATTCACCGTCATTCAACTCATTCATATTCACTTCGATATTCCCGCCTAAATAAACCGTCTCTCCTTGGATCGCCACAACCATCGCCTGTAGAATCGGTTTTTTTGTGTTGCATTGGTACACTTCACCTATTTTAGGTTGATGCGCTTCAGGCACAATGACCTTCGACTTTTCTTCTACTTGTTCCGTAATATAATCAGCATCTGGAATTTCCAAATCAATAATATTTGCACCGTCTTGAAGCCCTGGCATCATCACCCAATACTCGTTATGTTTAATACCATTGGATTTATTACTGATAACGCCATGACGTTCAATGGAAGACACCATTTCAATCGCATGTAGATGGTGATGATCTAAAGAATCTGGCTGCGGATTGATGATTAATATATAATCGCCTACTTTAGCTTTCTCATCTTTATGCAAAGTATATCGTTTGTGATTCACGACAAAACTGTCTAAATGTTTTGGTTTATACAAATTGATTTCTTTAGCTGTTGCCAACTGTTGTTCAAAGTCTTCGAGCCGGATCAAATGAACCGACTGCTTAAAAAAGGCTTTTACAGAATAGACTTTATGCAGCTTATTTTGATAATAAACGAATTGGCCTTTTCTTACATTTAAAAGATTCAATACAATTCACACCTTGTTAAGTATTTTCTGCAGTCTACTGCCTTTTCATGCAGAATATACCTTAATCATATCAACAATTACTAATTTACGATATCAAATTGGATTAATTACGAAAAAATTTAGTTAAAAATCGCAATGACTGGAATACAAAAACTCTCCGCACTACATGCTGAGAGTTTTTCCTGTTTGGATATGAAAATCAAGTACCAGATGACACTTATGCATCCGCTTGTTTTTTCTTTTTTTCCAAATACGCGGTACGTATTTTATCAAGTTGTTGCTTTTTATCAAACTGGGCCGGCCTGTTTTTTTCATGATACTTTGCCACAGACGCCTTACCTTTACTATCCAATTGATACTTCCCCATTGTATTCACCTACTGTCCCTGTCATCTTGGAAGACCATCTATTCAACACATGTACGCCGTTTTTTACTGAACTAGATTTTCTTACTTTATTAGTATACCCTACATCTGACGTTTATCAGTAATTTTTTCTATGGACCTCGCACCTACTTTACCACAGGCTCCGTCACCGTTAACGTTTGATTTGCCGTATTCATACGAACACTAGCCCCAATAGGTATCGTAGCCTTATAGAAACCATGTGCGGTGGCTAAGTTGGTCATTAACGGTTTGCCGAGTGGAACTAGAAAATCATTGATCAAATCTACGTAACTTTTCCCGTAGGCGGAACTACAGTTCGTGCATTGCCCCATAATAATGCCTGCACAATCATCAAATTTCCCTGCCATCACTAAGTGGTTTACGTATCGATATACCGTATTAATCGGTTCATGTGTCTCTTCCAAAAGAAATATCCTGCCCTCTGTGTTGATTTCATAAGACGTGCCTAACGTACCCATGAATGACGTGAGATTTCCACCAACAATGGGGCCTGTAACATTACCAGGAACCAATCCGTGAAGCGGTACCCCAGGCGGATTCTTAATTTGCCAAGGTGCCGTGACGGTCGAAGTCGCCGCAAAGAATTTATTGAAATTATATGCGGGAGTTTCTGGAATAAAATCTAACAATAACAAACTTTGAAAGCCGATGAGATCGGCATACTCAAACAACGCATTTAATAACACCGTGATGTCGCTATATCCTGAAATAATTTTTGGATTTTGCTTAATGACGTTAAAATCAAGGAATGGTAAAATACTTGCCACCCCGACGCCACCGCGAGTAGGTAAAATCCATTTCACTTCTGGATTTTTAAACATCTTCATTAAATCCGAAGCCCTTTGTCGAGGCGTTGCCGCAAGAAAGCCGTTCGCGGAATACACATGTTCACCTACCACGACTTTGTATCCCATCGTTTGCAACATCCGAATCCCTTCCGTAATGCGATTAGCTGCCATCGGACTTCCAAGCGTTACAATCCCTATTGTATCGCCTTTTCTCAATCGCTGCGGTTTCGTAGCCATGAGCTAGTCGCTCCTCTCCCCTTGAAGGTAACATAGACATATTCTGTCGTAGTAGCATATGTTGAGGAGTCTTTTTTGGGCACTCGGTGTGGGGCGGTGCCTGGCGTGGGACGTCGCGGCGCGGAACGGTACCAGGTCCCCACACAATTCCAGCACAATTCTGAATTGTTTCCGAGTTGTGTGGGGACCTGGCACCGTACAATCGCAAAAAACTCCGCCAGTTGAGTTCAACTAGCGGAGTCTGTTATCCAAAGTATATCGATATGTAGTTTCGTACGCAAATACTTATAAAGTCACTTACTCACGATATCTAGACACCACGTGAAATTTTCCCATGCCGAATTCCAGCCGCTAAAAAGCTCGTGCGAATCATCCCAACGAACCTCAAATTTCTTTTGCCCGTCTACTTCTACCAAATACAGCGCCAATGTAGAATCTTCCTTCGACGTCGCTAACAGCATACCATTTTGTAGTTCTTCTTCGCTAAACGACACATCTGAAACCGATCGCAACTGTGCTTGCTCAAATACCTGTTTGTTACTGATTCTATAATTCATAAAGTCCCTCCACTCAACCATTTATTCTTGAAATGCATTCATACTTCGTCCGTAATGTAGAGAAGTACAGAAGTACATATTATACTTATTAACTGGTGAAATCAATAACAAGTCCCCACACAAATCCAAATCAATTCAGAATTGTTTCCGATTTGTGTGGGGACCTGGCACCGTATCGGCACCGCACCCACGTTGATATGATATGATTTACATAACTAAAGAACGTCAAAGTAGAGGGATACGACTATGTTTATTTTTTTATTTATCACGATTCTCATTCTGGCGATGATCGTCAAACAGCTTGGATATAAGCCAGTGATTTCCACAGTGGCCGGTGCCCCCCTTATGTCGATGGGCATTGCATGGAAAAGCGTCGTTTCCGTATACTTTCCTTCTGCAACTAGCGCTGTGTTTTACGTGATTATTCTCGGGGCTTTCTGGGTATTGATTCATTATCTATTCGATGTGCTCCAGAAAGATTTTTATTTGCTTCATGTTCAAGATCCCATATCGAGTTTTTCGATCGGCACTTGGATCGCATCGGTTTCGATCATACTTATTTTGCTGACGGATCATCATATAACTAGTTCAATGGAAATACTATTTTATATCAATCTCACGTTTTGGTTAATTTATATTGGACTCGTGATCAGAAATTACTTGTTCATTTTCACCAATCTGAAAAAGTATATACATCAAATCCATGGCGGATTGCTACTGACATGTGTATCTACTCAATCCATTGTTATTTCGGGCTATCATGTTTTTGATGGTGCGGCGTGGACGGTCTATGCTACTAGTCTGATCGTTATGGGATCCCTATTTTACGCACTGAATTTTTTGTTGATTGTGTTCCGTTATGTAAGTGCTTCAGATAAAGACTTGACGGTCAACTGGATCAATACGAACTGTATTCTACACGGGGCTTTATCCATTACAGGCGTGGCACTTACATTCGCTCATCCTGCAGCTATCTCCCTCCTGTACATCGTTTGGATTCTTTCATTCGTCTTCTTCCTGATCATCGAAATGATTGAGATCGTATGGGCTGTTCAACGGATTCGAAAACTCGGCTGGCATCAGGGCATCTTCGTCTATTCACCCACGCAATGGGCTCGCGTTTTTACATTCGGCATGTTCCTTTTCTTTACCGAGCGAATTCCTACCGGCCAGCATCCTTGGATCGACGTGTTAGCACAGCCTCTGCAACTCTTCCTGCCGGCTGTGATTGTGCTATTAATCGTTGTTGAGCTTATGTTGATGAGCTTGGAAATGTTGAAACAGTACCAGGTCCCCACACAACTCTAACACAATTCAGAATTGTTTCTGAATTGTGTGGGGACCTGGTACCTAAGAAAAAGAAGCCAAAGATCGACAGTCGACCTCTTTGGCTCCTTAACACTACATTCCTTATTCAACGGACTTCTTTGGTTTAATAAAAAACATACAAACAGCAATTAGTATGAAGGCCAGTAATGCCAAAAATGGGATCGTGACAAATCCAAACCAATTGATGTATTCGGCATTACAAGGCACTCCACTTACGCACGGTTTGACTCCTCCAAAACCGGGGATTTTCTGCTCTAAATAATGCATGAAGGAGATGCTTCCTCCAATAAGAGCTAGCGGAAGCACGAACTTCTTAACCGTATTGTCATTCTGAAAAGTTGCAATCCCCAATAGTAAAGTAAGTGGATACATAAGTATGCGTTGATACCAACATAACTCACATGGAATATAGCCTTTCACTTCACTGAAATATAGGCTCCCAAACATAGCAACTAGCGAAACTACCCATGCCACATATAATAGGTATACCTGTGTCTTGGATTGACTTTCTTTATACTCCATCAGTCCACGTCCTTCTCCGCTTGCTCGATTGCCGCCTTAATTGCTTCGTAATCAAATGGATCCTCCATTACTTTGCCGTTTATGACAATAGTTGGAGTCATGGAAACACCGACTTCTCTTACTAACTCTTCATCGTGTTTAACACTGTCCATAGTCGCTTGTTGTTCCATGTCTTCTTTTAATAGGGCCTGATCAATCTCAGGGAAGCTACTCGCTACTTCAAGAACTTTATCAGGAGTGATCCATAGCGCATCATGATTTTCAGTTGGCTGTGCATCAAACAATGCGTGATGGAAATCCCAATACATACTCGGGTGACGCTCCAAAACGGATTCAGCGGCAATCGACCCTAACGTCGATTCTTCACCGTGAAATAATACATTCACGAATGCAAATTGAACTGTACCTGCTTCGATATAATCTGTAACTAATTTCGGATAAATCATTTCACCCCATGCTTTACATCCAGGACATTTGAAATCTCCAAATTCCACGATCGTGACAGGAGCCTCTTCATCCCCAAGTGTAGGTTGCCCAGTAATATCAATGTTCTTTATATCCGTTGGCGCGGATTCTTCTTTATTGCTGAATACCACGACTGCCGCCAATATGGCGACTGCCAATAGTGTTAAAATAACTACAAATTTCATATTTGAATTTTTATTCTGCTTCATCAAATACCTCTTCTCTCATCGTTATGATTGCATGCTAGACATAAATCCAAAATAAAGCGAAAGGACACTGAATATCCCCATGAAAAACGGGACAATTGCGGGCGCCTTTTTCTTGAAGCTAAATACGATCAGCCCCATGAAGATCATCGCTACTGTAAAAAATAGAATGTTTACTGTGTTAAAACCAAATTGCCAACTCATAGAAGGTTCAATAACCCCCGAATAAAAGTACTCAAAGTTTGCCGAAGGACCGCTACCTGCGAGAGTAGTCTCGATACTATGTGGTGGTTCCTGTTGCCCTAAGACGCCTGTCGAAACGAACGTAAAGAATAGCAGCACGCTTTCGAACTTCAACCACGGTATCGGATTCATTGGCTCGTTTCTTTTCAGTTTACGTTTAATCCAAAACCCGTTGATACAAGCGAAAAACAGAACAGGAATGATAGTCAAATGCTTCACCAATAAAGCTTGTCCATAAGGTAGCATCCATGCATCGCTATACTCATTTACATCGATCACCAATGTCATGAGAAATAAACCCGTTCCTATAATCGTAAGAAAACACGCGATGGCCAATGGCGTAAACCAGCGTAAATAGGAAAGCCAATTCTCAGCGTTTTTCGAACACCAACCGACGATCAAGAGGATCCCTATCCATACCGTCACAGCTAGAAAGTGCAAAGAGTGAACAACGAATCCACTCCATTCTGTTAGCGACGCTCCATGACTTGCCCATCCTAGTGCTAGGAGCAAGACAACAGTGAAAGCCAATGAAATGCCAGAAAGTACTTTGCTATTCAAGACTGAAAACAAGGAGACAAACAAATAAAAGAATACGGCAACTATGATCGTCACTGTCCATGCCTTTCCTACTTCAAACCCCGTAAGCACATTTTGCATCGTCAACAGTAGACCGATGTCTTCATAAAGAAATAAAATGACTTTAATCAGAGGGGTAATGGAAAAGAACACGACGCCTAGTATGGCCAACTGAAGTAGCCTCTTCGAAATACGGATTTCAGGTTTCAAACGTTCTGGAATGAATTGAATGATAAACGCGCCCATTAATAGGGAGAAACATAGATACAATAAACTTTCTGAAATATATATCCAAATCATTTATGTTTGCCTTCTTCCTATGATCCAGCCGAAAAATCCACCAGCAATCGTAAATAAAACGACCAAGATGATCACTAGGACATCATTCGAAGCTATTTTTGATTGAACTTCCACTGGCTGCTCCACTTTTTCTTCTACTTGTTTTTCACTGGGCTGAACAGGTGTTTTTTGAGCTTCTTCTGACGCGATTGGATCCTTTGATTCGTCTTGATTAACAACGAATGAATACGTTCCTTGTATCGGATGACCATCCGCACCGATAATCTTCCAGTCCACAGTATATGTACTAGGATCTAACGGAGATAAAAAACCAGCTGTCATAATATGATCATTCACGCTGGTATGACTGACGGTTACTTCCTCATTCGCTTCGTTAAAAACTTTCACCGTACTTGTGGCTTCGATTTTCGTATTAAAATCCAATGTCATTTCATGAATTTCTCCAAAAACCACTTCACCATCAGCTGGGGTAGCACTAGTTAGACCAGTATGTGCGGATACGGTATTTGCTGAGATGATGAATAACAAAATGGTCATCATGACAATATTTTTCCTCATCACTTCCCCCTTCACTTCCTTTCGATTGTACTAGCCACCCTAATTTCAAAAGGTGCGTACTATCTACTGTTCGCTTCTTTACCTATTGACTCTTAAGAAAGCGCATAGGTTCCAACTCTTCAAAACAAATGACAACAATATAAACCTTGTAATTTCTCTCCAAAATACCCTTTTCATTATGTACTAACAAGATTTTGTGTTGAACAACAGTCGTCCTTATAGGGGATTCACTATACATTTGACACACATATCAGTCATTGCTAATATGATAATAACAAAACGTATTAGTCATGTCTAATATAAGGAGTGATATATATATGATACAAGAAGAATTAGAACTTAAAGTGAAGTTTTTGCGTGCATTTGGCGACAAAACCAGGGTGCAAATATTGGAATGCATCAAATACGAGGAAAAGACTGTCTCACAAATTGTTGAAAGTGTAGAAGGTAATCAGTCCAATATCTCGCAACACTTAGCTTGTCTAAGAGGTTGTGGAATTATTGTAGGAAGACAAGAAGGTAAATACGTCTACTATGGACTACGAAATCAACAAATTAAAGAATTACTAGACACATTTGATCAGGTGTTGAATCAAATTGAGAACAATGTCGCTTGCTGTGAAAATCATATAAGTTAAGGACGTGATAGATTGGGCAATACATGCCGTTCTACCAACGTAGAAACTGAAAATCTAGAGAAACAAACATCCTGTTGCAGTAGCAATCAAGTACAAGAAATCGAAAAATCAACCTGTTGCAGTAGTAACGCTAGAAATACGGAAGTACAAGATACTAGTTGTTGTACTGCCACGCCTACTGTAGAAGAAAGTTGTTGCAGTAGTACAGAAAAACCTGTAGATCCTGTTAACATGAACTTGGATCAGGGAATCAAAGAGGAATTTCGGGTGCATGGAATGGATTGCCCGGCTTGTGCGGTAACCATTGAAAAGAACTTACGCACTCTCCAACACATCAATGAAGTGAATGTGAATTATAGTTCTGGCAAAATGCAAATCAGCGCAACTCAAGAACTTGATGAAGAGTTAATTCAAAAACAGATGAAAAAGCTCGGTTTCGAAGTCGAACCTAGCAAAGTGAATCACAACGTACAGAATTACTTTATTGAAGGCATGGATTGTGGATCTTGTGCGCTAACAATTGAAAACCATTTGAACCACCTTCCGGCAGTTAAACACGTGAAGGTGAATTTCTCAACAGGTAAAATGAAAATTGAACATGAAAATAGTCCTGAAGAAATTATGAACGAAGTAGCGAAAGCAGGATTTAAAGCATCACCTATTTCTGCAAATAAGCAGACGCCTTCTTCCACACATTCTCGTAAACAGAATGAAGCGGTCATTTTTTCAGGTATCCTCATCGCACTAGCTTTCATGGGATCGTATACAGGAGTTTCTCCTTATGTAACAACATTCATGTACATCGTGGCCATGATCGTCAGTGGCTTTAAGCCGGTCAAGAGTGCATATTACGCAATTAGAAGCCGTTCATTGGACATGAATGTGCTCATGTCCGCTGCAGCAATCGGAGCCGCTATATTAGGCGAATGGCTTGAAGGCGCCACTGTAGTTTGGCTGTTTTCTTTAGGGCTCACCCTACAAAATCGAGCCATCGAAAAAACACGGAAATCCATTCGGGGACTTATGGAGTTAACACCGCCTGAAGCTTGGGTAAAAATCGGCCATGAATTAATCAAAAAGCCTGTTGAAGAAGTATCCGTTAATGACATCATTGTCGTCAAACCTGGAGACAGAATCCCATTGGATGGGGAAATCACCGATGGGGAATCCAGTGTCAATCAAGCTGCGATTACAGGAGAATCGATACCCGTTGATAAATCTATAGGCAGTTTTGTATACGCGGGCTCTATCAATGAACACGGCTCACTCACCGTTAAAGTGACTAAACTAATGGAAGATACAACGATCTCCAAAATCATTCACTTAGTTGAAGAAGCCCAAGAGAAAAAGGCGCCAACGGAAGCATTTATCGATAAATTCGCCCGGATTTACACGCCCATCGTATTCATACTGGCTCTCTTGGTGATGGTCGTTCCTCCGGTATTGACGTTCGGTACTTGGGAAGAATGGATTTACAAAGGACTCATGCTATTAGTCATCGCTTGTCCTTGTGCGCTCGTTATATCCACTCCCGTTGCGATCGTGACGGCACTTGGAAATGCTGCTAAAAATGGTGTCCTCATTAAAGGGGGAACATTCTTAGAAAACGCTGGATCTATTGATGCCATTGCCTTTGACAAAACAGGCACACTGACAGAAGGTAAACCGAAAGTTACGAATGTCGTGACCTTTCATGATTCCGAAACAAACATGTTATCGATCGCTCGAACGTTAGAAGAGCACTCTACCCATCCCATCGCTACCACCATCGTGGAGTACACAAAAGAACAAAACATTCAAGCGATGAAGGGTACGCAGTTTAAGAACGTGGTAGGAAAAGGCATCCAAGCGACAATCGAAGAGATACCGTACTTTGCAGGAAACAGTAAGTTATTTGAAGAGATCGGTGCCCCTCTCCATGAGTATTCACAACAGATTTCCAGCCTGCAAAATGAAGGGAAAACTATTATCATAATAGGTTCCGCTCAAAAGATTTTAGGTATCATTGGCGTTTCGGATACCATTCGAGAAACAACAAAACGATCGGTAAAAAACCTAAAGAAAATCGGTGTTCAACAAATCGTTATGCTGACGGGAGATAACGAAGGGACAGCAAAAGCCATCGCTTCCGAAGCCGGCATGAACCGATATTATGCTGAACTGTTACCGGAAGATAAAGTGCATACGATAAAACAACTGCAGGAAGAAGGATATCGCGTGGCTATGATTGGAGATGGCATTAACGATGCCCCTGCACTAGCAACGGCTGACCTTGGTATAGCAATGGGCGGTGCGGGTACAGATACAGCCATGGACACCGCAGATATCATATTAATGGCTGACAACTTAGAGAAACTCCCACACACCATGAATCTCAGCCGAAAAGCATTGTCGATTATCAAACAAAACATTTGGTTTTCATTAATCGTAAAAGCAGTGGCTTTACTGTTGATCTTCCCGGGATGGTTGACATTATGGATTGCGGTATTAAGTGATACCGGTGCTGCGCTAATTGTGATTTTGAATGCGCTTCGGCTTTTGAGGGTTCGGAGTTAGTTGGATCGGTGGAAACGGTACTGGAAACGGTACCAGGTCCCCACACAATTCGGAAACAATTCCGAATTGTGTGGGGACCTGGTGCATTTTGTCACTCTTTGAATAACAATACTTTACTAGTTGGATACGTCGGGAACTGATTCATTGGAATCGTCCAATCTTGCTCGGGGACGGTAAATTCATATTGATTCACTAAATGATCAGAAAAGACACGTAAGCTGTGAAGAGTAATCCATTCCCCCGCACAGCGATGCATTTCTCTGAACTTCCCGCCACCTTGTGCAATCATTTCATACTCTTCTTCATAGGAAATATCTTTCGCTTTTCCTACAAATCGCTTACTATCAAATTGCTCCGGAGAATCGATGGTACGCTTGTCATGGTTACTACCGTACAAATCCAAGACAACCCAGCTATCTTTAGGAATCAAGTATCCATCAACTTCTACATCACTCACAGCAATCGCTGGTAGCATCGGGAAAAATGGATAGTAACGACGCAGTTCTTGAATGAAAGAATCTTGCAAGTTATCAAAATCACTTTGTAATTCTTCGTAAATACCTCGTTTCGCAAAAAGTGCATGCCCCATTAACGCTACCCAAACAGTTAACGCCACTGTCGGACGGATGATGTTTAATAATTCCACTGCTGCTACTTCCACAGGTAAAAGTTCTCCATCGAGGTCCGTTGCATGGGCAAAAGTATATAGCGCGAGATGTTCTTTCCCTGGCACCGGGTGCTCTCGTGCTTCTTTTATGAGATCTTCAGCCCATTTTTCGGACTCATTTCGATCCGTAATCCCTTTTATGTGGTCTACAGGAGATGTAACGGCTCCACTAATCATAGAAATTTGATTTCTCGCCAATTTTTCCAACGTCTTCGAGTCAAATTGTTCCAAGTTGATCCCGCACCATTCCGAGATGGAATTAAACAACACTCTATTCGCGAGGTCAAACAACTCAAACTCACCATGCTGTTTGTCTAACTCTTTAGATACATTCTTCGCTAATAATTCATGGTACTCTTCCATTCGATCCGGAGACATTAAATCCATGAAGTAACTCTTCCGATGATGGTGTTCGTCACCATCTAAAGTCTGCACACCGCCCTCACCGAATAAAGTTTTCAAGACCGGTTTCGGCATAGCGCCTTCACGTTTAAAGTTTTCCGGATCATAAAATTTACGGGCCGCCTCTTCCCCGTAAATAACCGTTATTTCTTTCGTTAAGAACTCCGCTTTCACTACGGGTGCACCCACTTCTTCGCGAAGTTCTCCTAACAAATTATATCCTTTATTAATTAATTCCTTCACATCTGTTACTTTAACTTTGGTTTCGGGTAATTTTTTCATAATCTTTCACTCCTGTTTTATGTTCATTTTAAGTATTTTTTTATCACGGCTTAGGGCTCTATTACCTGATATACAGTTTGATAAACATAATAAAGATGCCAAGTTCATACACTATAGTAGATCCATGTAGAAGGCCTTCTAATTTGTGCAAGGACTTAAAATTAAATAAAATCTTGAACAAATTTTACTAATATGCTAAGATATTAATTCAGGCGACTTTCTTAATTTATTAAGGAGTGACGTCTATTTTTTTAATTACATGCAGGAGGTACTTATGCTAAAGTTTGAAAATGTGACTAAAACGTATGATGATGGATTTCAAGCTGTGAAATCTGTCAACTTCGAGATTGCTGAAGGTGAACTACTTGTTCTAATAGGACCGAGTGGTTCAGGTAAATCTACTACTATGAAAATGATTAACCGGATCATCCCACACACAAGTGGAAAAATTTCTATCAACGGCAAAGATATCAAATCTTACAACGCTGCTGAACTTCGCAGAAATATCGGTTACGTCATTCAACAAGTCGGGCTTTTCCCTCATTACACGATCGAAAAAAATATCTCTATTGTACCCCAACTGAAAAATTGGAACGAAAACAAAACGAGAACACGCGTACTCGATCTACTTGAAATGGTCGGACTCGATCCGAAAATTTATGCTACACGGTATCCAAAAGAATTATCAGGTGGACAACAACAACGTGTCGGAATTGCGAGAGCGCTTGCAGCGAATCCAGATGTCATATTGATGGATGAACCGTTCAGTGCGCTGGACCCCATTACACGTGAGCAGTTGCAAGAAGAATTAATTAAACTACACAAAAAGTTAAAGAAGACCATTGTCTTTGTCACACACGACATGGACGAAGCGTTAAAGATGGGCGACCGTATTGCCATTATGAAAGACGGCAATTTACTTCAGTTAGACACTCCAGAGAAACTACTACATGAACCCGCTCACGGCTTTGTAGAAGAGTTTATGGGTAAGCATCGAATTATCCAAAACCCTGAACTGATGCCGGTTACGGAAATTATGGCAGAGAAGGTAGTCACTACCCGTTCGAACACTTCTCCAGAACGAGCCATTTCACTTATACGTCAACGAAAAATCACCGATCTTCTCGTTATAGATGATCATAAGAAACTACTTGGTATTGTGTCCGCTTACGATTTAATCAAACAGATAGACGGCATCAAAACCATTGATGAAGTGATGAAACCAGCTGTACCTTTTTTACTGGATTCGGCAACGGCAAAAGACGCCATTATCATGATGGACGCCTCACCGTTCGGCATGATTCCTATTGTCAATGAACAACATATACTAGTAGGACTCGTCAATCGTGGCTCCTTACTCTCTGCGATGTCTAGTCAATGGACAGATAAGGGGGACGATCTAGATGAATAATTTAAATATATGGCAACAACTTGTAGAACAAACCAAATTGCGATGGCAAGAAGTACTCCAAGCAACATCCATCCATATTCAACTCGTATTCTTCTCAATGATCCTCGCGGTACTCATTGCGGTAACGCTCGGAATTCTTATTACACGCGTACCTAAACTGAAAACTGGAGTCCTCGGTGCGGCAGGCATTATGCAAACCATCCCGAGTTTAGCTGTACTTGGTTTCATGATTCCCATTTTCGGAATTGGCGTCAAAACAGCTATCGCTGCGTTATTTCTTTACTCTTTACTGCCTATTATGCGAAACACGTACACGGGGATTAAAGACGTTGATCCAGCCACAATTGAAGCCGCGAAAGGTATGGGTATGACGAGCACGCAAATTCTATTTAAAGTAGAATTGCCACTTGCCATCCCTATTATTATGGCCGGAATTCGAACAGCGGCAGTGATTAACGTCGGTAACGCAACACTGGCTGCATTCATCGGAGCAGGTGGACTCGGTGACTTCATTTTCCTCGGCATTACACGTGGAATTGACGGATTGATCTTACTTGGGGCTATTCCAGCAGCGATCCTTGCGATTGCTCTTGAAACGTTCTTTAGCGCCGTTGAACGTTGGACGACGCCGAAAGGATTGAGATGATTTGAAAAACAAACTCACATTATTGCTCGTCACGACCTTACTGGCTAGCCTACTGTCAGGTTGTATATTCAATGAAAAAGATTCACTTAGAATCGGTTCGCGTAATAATACGGAAAGTATTATTTTATCCAATATCATGGGACAATTAATTGAGGACCGATTAGGTGTAGACATTATTTACAAAGAAAACTTGGGCGGCTCATCTGTCGTCTGGAACGCCATGACGAATGATCATATCGACGTCATCCCGGACTATACAGGAACCATCGTCGTGACGTATTACCAAGAAGAGCCTGGCACAGCTGAAGAAACATTAGCTGCAACTAAACGACTGGTTGCTGGTGACAACATCACCGCACTCGGTACGTTCGGATTCAATAACACGTACACACTCGCACTTGACGAAGCGAAAGCTGAAGAATTAGGTCTCGTGACATTTAGTGATTTCGCTAAAGTGTCCAAAGACTTTACATTGGGTGCCGTATTCGAATTTATCGACCGACCAGACGGATTACCTGGTTTCGAAAAAGAATATGACATCCAGTTTAAAGACGTCAAAGGGATGGATCACGGCATGATGTACCGTGCAATCGGTGCAAACGAAGTAAATGTCATCAACTCCTACACCACAGATGGACAGCTCGCAATCGCGAATCTACGCGTGCTAGAAGATGACAAATCGTACTTCCCTCCCTACCACGCACTGCCGTTAGTACGAGATGAAACACTCAAAGAATACCCAGAGCTAGAAGAGATACTTGGCCTTCTCGAAGGTCAGATCGACGAAGAAACGATGCAAATCATGAACGGAAAAGTCGATAATGACGGGATTATGGTTGAACTCGTCGCCAAGGAATTCTTGGTCGATAGTGGGTTAATTGAAGAATAGTGAATGGAAACAGCGCACCCTCTTGTGTCGATGAGGGTGCGCTGTTTTTTTCGTAGGTGGTACCAGGTACACACACAACTTCAGAACAATTCAGAATCGTATCCAAATTGTGTCGGGACCTGGTACTGTTTCAGGTACTGTTTCAAATGCCATGAACAATTACTCGCCTTTTTTCATCTGGGTCTCATTCAATTGTTGCCGAATCACATCCAAATGTCCTTTATGTTCCTCAATCGTATCTAACTCTTCGTTATACTGCTTCGCATTCCTAAACGCGTTTTCAGCACGCTCAATTGCATTAAACGCATGCTCGATCGCCATCTCTTCTGGATGAGACATCGCTTGTTTCACTGCACGATCCGCTTTCTCCACTGAATTACCGAAAAATGTACCCGGATGATCCTTTTTCCAACTCGGGCCAGAATCCTTTGCCATATACTTCGCCTCCCACTTGTAAAATCAATGATCATGAGCTTAGTATCGCTATTTACTCTGGAAGTATACGCAGGAAGATTTAGCTCAGAATAAAGGTGCCAGACCGGATACCTTATTCATATCTCACACAGATACCGTTTTCGCTATAAAAAAGCATTATTAGCTCAACGGCCTCAACGCAGTCGAACGGTCGATGTACAGGAAGGCATCATAGCGTTCGCTGATACGCGAGGGGACGAAGTTGCCGTAGGCTTCGAACTCGGGATTGTAGACCACACCGATTGCGCGATGGCCGATCCATTCGTCAAATTGCTTTCGGTTTTTATCATCGAACAACAGCAATTTGTCATGTGCGCCCGCTGCGTGCAGTTGGCCTTCCCATGTATTAAAACGTGCGGGCGGTACGACCATTTCTTCCGGCGTCTCTCCCCAACTGCTTCCTGCAATGACGGTCCCTTCATATGTGCCGAAACCAATCGCGTACGTATTTTCCCTGCCATACTGTTCCCGGATCAGCTCACCGACGTTTGTCAGTCCTTGGTCTATCATCGAAGTCGCCGATGCGTCACCGATATGGGTATTATGTTCCCACACGATAATTTTGGCATCTTTTCCGTAATAATTTTGTACTTCCTTAATTGCCTCTGCCATATGGGTGTCGCGAATATTCCATGACAATGCATCATCTCGAAGCATCGCCCGGTAATAGGCTTCCGCATTTTTCGCTACTAGAGCATTCATTGTTAAGTTCAAATCTTGCTCATTCGCGTGGGGGTAGCGCTCTTCATTGGTTCGGATAGATTCCAGTAGGCTCGATACCTCTGTTATGCATTCATCCGTGAAGTGGGCAGAAGACAGGGCATAGTGTTCGGGCATCCGATTATACGGCTCAAAACAAGAGAATGCTTTTTTGGCAAGTTCCAGATCAGCCCCGTAGGATGGATGGCTTTCCAAGAAGTTCATGACTTCATCGATCGAATCGTACAAACTGTACAAGTCGATGCCGTACATGCCGACTAGGGAGTCTGCACCACGTTGCTCGTTTTCTCGGGTCAGCCACGTGACAAATGCTGCTATTTCTTCATTCGCCCACATCCATGCCGGCCACCTGCTGAATGAATTCGACAGCAACTCGTTTAGAGCGGGCCGACCGTCATAGCCTTTGACATAGCTATTTATCCTCTGGACAGACGGCCAGTCGCCCTCCACAGCAATCGCCACGAAACCTTTTTCCTGTATGAGACGTTTGGAAAACTCGGCACGCAGTCGATAGAAATCAGAAGTTCCATGCGATGCCTCGCCGATCATCACAATCTGCGCATCCCCTACCTCTTTCAAAAGCTGGTCAAATGCAGACGGATCATCCAGCGGAATCGCTTGCTCTTGAATAGCGGCTACTAATTTTCTAGACATGAAAAAACCTCCTTCATCATAGTGACGGTCAGGCTATCCCACTCTTCAAAGTCGGCTGGCTTTTTTGTGTCGTTCACTATGAAAGATGCCAAATAAAGGGCCCTTAATTCAAAGAATAGTGGGTAAATATTAATAAGTACCGGGTACGCACACACCTCTAGTTCAATTCAGAATTGTTTCTAAGTCGTGTTGGGACCTGGTACCTTATCTTAATGAAAAACGGATAATCCGTTGACCTACGCTCAGTTTAGAATCAACTTTTCCGCAATCAAAGATTATCCACTTCTTCTATCATACAGCGCAGTTATTCGGGCCAGTCTCCATTTCCTTTGCTTCTTCAAGTGGCGGATCGATCTTGCCCATATTGGTCTGTCGGATTTCTTCATACGCATTTGGCTGATCTTTCAGACCTTCCGTTACTCGCTTGATGAACCTCTCTTCATCTTTTATCTGCAAGCCCTCATTGTTTTGGTAAAGAACAGACAGTTTCGCTGAAACACTGCCGTCTTCATTGAGCTCACTGACTTCTGAGTAATGAGCCGGAAGCACAAGCAGGTCATCAGCCAATTTTTTGTAGCGTCTATAGAGGGTTTCGTACAGATCTCCTGCCCAGTCGCCCGCTTTACCGGCAAGATCTGGACGGCCGATAGATTCTACAAACAGAATATCACCCGTGAGCAAGTACTGATCGTCAACTACGAATGTCGTGCTACCGATTGTATGCCCCGGAGAATATACAGCTTCAATCACTGCGCTACCGACTTGGAGTTTCATGCAGTCAGTGATTGGTTCAAATTTAAAAACAACTTCTTCCGCATCATCCGGTGGCAAGTAATAGGTAGCATCCACTGAGTCCGCCAATTTTTTACCGCCTGAAATATGATCAGCATGCAAATGCGTATCCATTACATGTGTTATCTTCAGTCCTTTTTCCCGCGCAAACTCTTCGTAGGTTTCTGTCATTCGGCTGGCGTCAATAATTGCCGCTTCCCCGTCGGATTCGACCAAATAGGATAGACATCCTTTACCAAGTCGCACGAATTGATAAAGAGCGCCTCCGGACACTTCGCCAATTTTGACTGCTTCTAGCTGTTCACTCCAGGCTGCCATACCGCCTTCAATCGAGTAGACATGGTCAAAGCCCTGTTCCTGCAAATAGGAAGCCGCTTTTTGGGAAGTGTTCCCTCTTGCACAGACTGTATACACATTCTGGTCTTTCGGCAAATCCTCCAGGCTCGTTAAATCGGAATCGCTCAGCTCCCTAAACGGAATGTTGACGTATTGGACTTGATTCCCTTCAATATGCCAATCAGCCGCCTCGTCTTTGCCGCGGACATCCAACACATAAACCGGTTCTTTCTGAAACACCTGATTCGCCACTTTTTTTGGTGATACTGATTTAATTTCCATAAATACTTCCTCCTTACCTTACACTCTTATTTACCACCCCAGGTATACTGTACGGTAAAAAAATGGCTTACACGGTCTTATCAATACAGCCAATCAATCTTTTTTCAATATCCATCGCAATTTCCTTCAGCGAACCATTATCAATCATTTCTATCAGCGCACTCGGTTTCGGCATGCCAATTTTTGTTGTACCCTCCTCTTCAAAGACAACAATTTTGCATGGTAGGAAATACCCGACGAGCAGATCTTCAGACAATACGCGGTTTGCTTCCTGCGGGTTGCAGACTTCAAGAATCGTGTATGGTGTATTGAAATCAGTACCTTTCTCCTGTAGTTTCGCAGTCAAATCGAAATTCCAAAGCACTCCGAACTTTTCTTCCTTCAGGTTCGCTTCCAAATCCTTCACCACTTCATCCTTGCTCTTGCTTGTTTCCACTGTGTAATCAAACATTTGTCTTGCTCCTCTCATTTGTGAACGCATTCTTTTCTTCAGTTTCCCGTATTAAGCCAGCTAAAACATCTTGTCCGGAAATCAGCCTTTACTACTCAGTGAGAATACCGAAAAACAAAATTGCGATTCCTCCCAGAAACGCAGGTTTTGGAGATGGTCATAAAGAATTCCACATGATTAAAGAGTACCCAGAACTTGAATAAATACTCGGCCTTCTAGAAGGTAAAAACGATAAAAAATACCATGCAAGTGATGAACGGAAAAGTCTACATTGACGGCATCATGGTCGAACTAGTCGCCAAGTAATTTTGGTGGGCAGTGGGTTAATAAGAAAAATGAATGGAAACAGCGCACCCTTTTGTGCAGATAAGGATGCGCTGTTTTTCGCCTGAGTAAAGATACCTGTGCAAGAAACTTTTATGATTGCTCAAACATTCATGTTGGTTTCTCACACAGGTACTTTGTTTTCAATCCAAAAATTTCAATTAAGCGGCGTCTGTGTAATGTCCAATTTCTCCAATTTGTACGTTTCGAATATCACCTATATGTTGCACTTGTATTCTCAATCCTGTTTGTTTATATGAATCTTCTTGATATATACTCTGACTAAATTCCAGCTCTACACTCACATCTCCGTCTCCTGCAATCTTCGCATGAAACTGATTGGTCTTAACATCGCGTGTAATCTCTACTAGATGTTCATAGTTTTTCGTCAGTATTTTGTGATTACCAATAGCATGTTTTTCAAGGTCATATGTAGCGGTGAGTTGCTCCCTTAACACCTTGACATAGTACTCGAAGGAGCTTTTCTTTTCCATTACCTCAACACCGTATCGTACTTCCTTGCCGTCCGTAAATTTAGCTGTCATGATAAATTGACCCGGTTGATTGACGGTGAAATCGATTTGCGCTCTTTGATCAGAAGTGGAGACGCCGACTTGTTTAAATTTCACATTGTCGGATACTAATTTGCCATCCATTGTAGACAAAGACAGATGTTGAAGCTGATTTATTTCATCTCCCATGATATATAAACTGGTAACCGTAGGGAGAATGTGTTCAGTCTTCTCCAGCGTAACAATCAGTTTACCCTCTTGTTTTTTAACATGTACCACGTATTTCCCGTACTGTTTCTCATCCGCGCCTTGTACTACAAGATAGCCCGTTCCTTCTTTCTCGGGCACGATTTGCAGCTGATCTTCTGAATAACCTTCTTTTCCTTTCACAAAAATCACGCGGAATGGATTGTCCTTTCCAATAAACCCAGTCTTGTTTCTAACTGTATTCCATCCAAGATCACTCGCTTTGACTGTGAATAGGTCAGGTCTAGCTTCTTCCGTCGCTTTCAGCATTTTCGCTGCCTGCCCTCGTGTAATAGGCTCTCCTGGACCGAACGTATTCGGAGTCGTCCCTGTCGTAATACCAAGCTTATAAATAATTAAAATAGAACTGTAATGAGAAGAACTATATTTGCTTCCTATGTCTTTAAAAGGATTTTCCACATCATCATAACGAGGTAAATCAAAAGCCCGCACCAGTATCGACGCCATTTGCCCTCGTGTGATCGGATCATTCGGACCGTATCTTCCGTCCGCATATCCACCGATCATCCCTTTTTCCGCCATCGCTGCAATTGCTTTATAATAGCCGTTTGCAGTAGAAACGTCTGTAAATTTGGGATCCCTCACATTTTCTGTAGCCAGCCCAGTCATCTTCACAATAATCGCTGCTGCTTGTCCGCGTGTGATCGAGTTCCCTGGTTTGAATGTGCCATCAGGATAGCCACCAATTATATGACGTTTCGCTAAATCATTCACTGCTTCAGCAAAGTGTTTGGTCGCAGGCACATCCATGAACGGCTGACTGCTTTCCGCGTGTGCCGCGGATAAAGGTAGGCCGCACGCCAGCAGTAGCGTACTAAGCCCGCCTAATAGTTTCTTTTTCATCTTCGAATCTCCCCTGTCGTCTAGTGTCTGTATGTATTTTTTCGCGGTATAGACGGAGGATGTTGGATAAAGTTTCATTTTATTTTCGAGAAATAAAAAAACGATAGAGTATCTGATTCCAACTGTTTTTCTATCGTTTGGTTAATGGGTCTTCATCAAGAAACTTTACATGCACCTGATTAGCTTTTAAAAATCCGTGTAACCTTTTCTAGAAAACTCTCTAGTGGATGTTTTTTAAAAAATTGCAGTGTAACTTTATCGTTTCTTGAGTTATGAAAAAGCACCTCCTCGATACACTGATTGTATCGAAGAGATGCTATGTTTTATATGCGTTATTGGATAGGAACTTTATTGCTATTTGTTGAGAGTATTACGTAGGATCTGACGACAGCTTTTTTGAGCCGCAAACCACTGTATTTCTCTTTTGGATTTCCGATTTTCCACTACCCAAATTGTGTGGGAATTGTGTGAGGACCTGGTACCTTATTTACATAATAGGCAGCACTGGTTCATAGACAGGCTCGGTATAGTAAGGGGGCCTCGGACCAATTTGAGGTACTTGCACTTGTAAAAATTGATTGCCGTAGACCATTGTGGCCTTCTCCTCAGAATCAGTGATCAGCAAATAATATACGTACGGTGAATAATAATACTCCAACTCAGTAAACCTCCTCCAATTCATTTGTCGTTTCATTCTATTCTTCTCAAAAAAATATATGAAGTATAACAAAGTTTCTTCCTACATAAAATGGCCTGATCAGTACAATTGCGGAAGGAGAATGAAATGACGCCTAACCATTCAAACGAGGAGGACTATCCTCTTTATCCGAACTTCGGAAAAATTACGCGTTTTGAAGAAGTATCGCTCACGGTACCTGAACAAAGGCAATACCGCCAACCAGGATTTGAAGAATTAATGGTGCCACGGCCTATCATTGAAAATCCGAACTATACAGGGAGCGGCAAGTTAAAAGGGAAAATAGCACTTATTACAGGTGGAGATAGCGGAATGGGAGCGGCAGCAGCTATTGCCTTTGCGAAAGAAGGAGCTGACGTGGCCATTGCTTATTTGGATGAACATGATGATGCCAGGCGTACCCAAAACCGGATCGAAGAACTTGGACAGCGCTGTCTTCTGTTGCCGGGCGATCTCCGGGATAAACAACAATGCCGGGACATTGTGGAGAAAACCGTTGAAACCTTCAATGGATTGCACGTTCTTTGCAACCATGTCGGCATCCAATTTCAGCAATTAAATATTACCGACATCAGTGATGAACAATTCGATGAAACATTTAAATTAAATGTCTATTCCCATTTTTATACTACGAAGGCGGCAATGAACTATTTAACGGCAGGCAGTTCCATTATCAACACAGCTTCTGTCGTTGCATTTGAAGGCAATGAGCAGCTAATGGATTATACAGCAACGAAAGCCGCCATCGTCGGAATGACTCGGGCCCTCGCGCGAAACGTAGTAAATCAAGGTATTCGCGTCAACGCTATTGCACCCGGTCGTATCTGGACTCCTTTGATCCCCTCTAGCTTCTCTGCAGACCAAACAGCCCTAGCCGGCAACCCGATGGACCGTCAAGGACAGCCTTTTGAAGTGGCCCCCACGTTTGTGTATCTAGCTTCAGATGATTCACGCTTCGTCACCGGGCAAGTCCTTCATGTGAATGGCGGTCAAGTATTTGCTTAGTACATTTAGTCGATTACACCACTAAAAGAGATTCGTACACAGGATACTCATAATTCAAAACGGGTTTTTTACAACCCGTTCTGCAATAAAATGTTTTCTGATAGCCTGCAGTATAGATCATTTTACATCGAATAATGATCCTGCTCTGCCACTTCCTCCAATCAAGCATATTTATTCAAGTACAGGAAACACTACGGACTAGAGAAGAGGTGATATAAACTGAAACGGATCTGGCTTATTTCTTTCATTGCTTGTACAGGATTACTTTACCTAGTTCTTTTCACCAATCACGGAGGAGCCAATACGAATCTAGTAAGCACTGCCTCCGCATCTAAAACTAGCAAAGACAGACTGACGAAAGAAATAGAATCATTCAGCAAGACGCATCATATCCCTGCGGTGGATGCAAAGGTCGACAGAGTCTGGAAAGCCATTCCCGGCTACAATGGACTGGAAGTGGATTTGGAAGCCAGCTATAAGAAAATGAAAGCGGCTGGCAAATTCGATGAATCAAAAGTCGTTTACAAAGAAACAACTCCCTCCGTTCATTTGAAAGACCTAGACCCCCACCCCATATTCAAAGGAAATCCCGATAAACCGATGGTGTCTTTTTTGATTAACGTGGCCTGGGGTAATGAATATATTCCTGAAATTTTGGATGTGCTGAAGAAACATAAAACGAAAGCTTCCTTCTTCTTCGATGGTAGCTGGGTAAGTAAAAATCCTGATTTGGCTAAATTGATTCATAGTGAAGGGCACGAAATTGGAAACCACGCTTACAGCCATCCCGATTTACAGCAGAAATCAGAAGCTGAAACAACGGAAGAGTTAAAAAAGACCAATGATGTCATCAAAAAAACACTCGGGATCCCATCGCCTAAGTGGTTCGGTCCGCCAAGCGGCAGTTTTAATCAGCAAACAGTTGAAACCGCAAGTCAGCTCGGAATGCATACGGTTTTGTGGACAGTGGATACAGTCGACTGGAAAAAGCCGGCGACTCACGAAATGGTGAACCGGGTCGTATCTCAAGTGGAGAACGGCTCGATGGTATTAATGCACCCGACCAAACCTGTAGCTGAAGGAATAGAAGATATGATTACACAAATTACAGAAAAAGGTTTTCGTCTGGGGACCGTTAGTGAACTGATGAGCGAAAAACGTATCAACGGAACAACATGGTCTGATGAATAAAATGCCAGCGCAAAGCCAAAAAACTCTCCTGACCCAATCCGGTCGGGAGAGTTTTTATGTACTCCAAAGGCAGGAATCGAACCTGCGACCGATCGGTTAACAGCCGATTGCTCTACCGCTGAGCTACTTTGGAAAGAAAATTCTTTTTACGCTAGATAGTATAGACAGAATTCAAACATCTATACATCGTTCATTCATGAAAAGACTTGGTCCCGAAGTGACTCGAAGACCAAGTCCGTGCGCTTATTCTTTTACACGCTTCACCAGTCCGTACAGCTCTTTCCCTGAACCATCCACTCGTTGAATCAAGCCAATATCTTTTGCGTAGTATTCAATCACAGTTTCTTTATTCCATGGGAAGTAGCTTTCAACGACTAGCACATCACGATACTCTGTACCGCGAACTGTTTTCTTTGCGTTTGTAGAAGTAATCCACCCATTACCATAACCAACCGGCCCCATATCATCTTGATGATGAATTTGTGTCACTACGAAAGGATGCGGGAAATATTGATCGTAATGGGCCCAGTCATCGTATCCTTCTCCGTAGTACGAGGAATCTTGCACAAAGCCCAGTCGCGGAATGTCTTCATACTCCGTCTCATTGGTAATGCGCCAGTAATCTAGGCCGTTCTCTTCCTTGCCCTCATGATCATAGCGATATGTGCTAGAGCCGTCCGTGTAATAATACGTATAACCAGCGTCCGGCATAATATTCATCGTCCTCGCTGTCATTGCGCGAGTCAGGAATGCAGCGAAATGCGCACGGGTGATCAGCTGCTTCGGCTTGAATGTCCCATCCGGATAACCGGTAGCGACGTTATTAGTCGATACTCTCATAATATCGGTGTGAAAGTCCGAATTTTTTCCCACATCACTGTACGATGGCATATAATCCGCTTTATTTTGCACCTTCAAATGAAATGCCTTGCTCATTAACCGCGCCATGAATGCACGTGAGATGCTAGATTCCGGTTTGAAATTAGCCGCCTTGGAAAACAGTCCTGCCTTGTACGCTGCTGCTATTTCATTGTAGTACGGATGTGTTTTCGGAACGTCCTTGTATCCAGGGTCCGCCAAATCCGTCATCGGCAACTCCAGCGCCTTGACGAGCATGGCCGCAATATGCTTCTTTGCGATCGGCTCATTCGGCTTGAACTGGCCGTCCGGATACCCACTAATGATACCGAGATCCGCCAGGTAATTCACTTCCACATACAGCGAAGAACTGTTCTTCTTCATGTCTGTAAAACTTGCAGCTTCTGTAGACTGCATCGTTCCGGTAACCGCCAGTAGAAAAATCGCACATGCCGCGATCCACTTTTTCAACACCCGTTCTGCCCCCTTTATGTACTCATATTTTTTGCACACTCTATCTTTATATGATCATCGCGAGTTATATATGATAAATTACAGTATGTTGGGTGATATTTTCCTTTTATGGGTTGTCATATATACTCCATACCCTTTATCCCGTGTACGTAAAACAAGACTGGTTCCAGAAATGATGCTTAACGATTTTAAAGGAGTTTAAAGGTACCAGGTCCCCACACAACTCTAGTTCAATTCAGAATTGTTTCGGATTTGTGTGGGGACCTGGTACCTTACTCTAAATCGAGGTTGAGAAATAAAATATGTATTCAGTAAATCAAAGTACTGTAAATAGGAAAAAACGGAGATGAACACCACAGTTCCGTCTCCGTTTTTTCAGTTGCTGTTACCGCATAGGCATAATCTACACGGTCATCTGTATAACAAACAATTAAAAGTTCCTGGGTGTGATGCCTTCATGATTGTTTAAACGTTCATGATTGTTTCTCACACCTAATTTTAATAGTAGGAATAGTATTCTTCTATCCTATTACTCGTATCTTATATTTCCGCCAGTCTCCAATATCCCCTTTGGACGCAAGTTCTCCGTACCGGATCAATTCCTTCACACGGTACTCAATCCATTCATCACCCGTATACTGCTCCAATTCACCGTATACTTGCCCAATGAGACGCAGTACGTTGTAATATTCACCAGGATACGCGGACTGTAACTGACGTGCACAATCCATGATGAACGTGTCGTGTCGATCTTCATCTGAGCTCCACAGTTCATCGTGTTCCCAAGTGCGCAAGTAAGACCCATCATACATAAGTGATTCGCCTTCCTGTTCGATTGCTGCGCGTCGGGCTGGGTTCCATTTCCACGGTTCGTAATGCGCGTAAAATTCGAGCAGCTGTTCAGGCGACAGTTCACTGGAACGAAGGATGTGAATCTCTTCACTATGATCCGCAGTTCTGTACAAGGATTCATATGCTTTGGTACTGTTGAGTTCGCTAATTTCATTGGGCTGACCGCTTAGGAGGTAGGTAGCAAATCGCAGGCCGGTTTGTTCTGCTGCGTTGTTACCAGCCCAAAGAATAATTGGTAAGTGTGGCGGGATGCTTTTGATGTCCTGTATCGCACTACGGAATTCACTCTCTTGTTCTTGGATGTCACCGCGGAGATGTCCTTGAAGCCAACAAAATCGGTTCTTGATTCCCTCATCCGTATGGAGAGATTCCACCGGACCGATGGATAGGATGTCCGGTATTGAGATAATTTGCTCGGTTGACTTTAAGGGCTCTTTGCGAAATGCGTGTCGTAGAGCTCCCGCAAACGCACGGTCGAAGACGATGTGGACCGTCTGCGGGCACGTTTCATCCGCAGCGAGCAACGACCGCGTTATTTTCCCGAGCGCTTCATCGTCTAGTTGCTCTGCTTTAATGAACAGTTGATCGACAATTTTTTTTGCTTGTTGCGGAGTATATGGGTTACTTGGCCGGTGATTTTCATTCATTTATATTGCACTCCTTTTGCTTGCTTTCAAACTCCAAAAGTTTATGGTATGCATAATATTAATGTGAAACTTTATAAAAAGGTGCGCATGTAGGATTCTTTTGTGTTCGTTTCTTACACAGGTACTAATTTCTATTTGATTAACTTACTTCTTAATCACTGATCTAATAATCTGCGGTCCAAATTTTATAGCCGTACCGACTACAGCTGTTAAAGCTACGCCAGTTAATCCATTGATGAACTTTTTATTATTATCATCAAGTTGATGTGCATCCGTAGCATGCTGATCTATTCTATCGTAAATTTTTTCTCTTTGTTCTTGACTAAGATCTTCTCTTTTCAATTCATCTTTATAAATTTCGATAATCTTCTTTAATAAATCAAACATGTCTTTTGATGAACCAAAATTCGTATCAACTGCTTTTGAAAACATCTCTTTTACGTTGGGTGCAAGTTCTATTAATCTTGTTATATCCTCTAATGAAATATCAATTTCTTCACTTTCAAATAAATCAAATACTTTCTCAGCTAGCGTAAATTCTTGCTTATTTATATTGTTTTCTTTACTCATATAATGCCCACCCTTCAAAGTGATTTTTTCAATCTTATCAGTTAAACACCGAAATTAGAAGGTTTCTCAATTAAAGGTACGTTGTTTTACGAGTTCCAATTAGAAATTTTATATGCGCCCTTTTACCTTTTTAAAAAGTCGATGTATCCTTTTCTAGAAAACTCTCTATATGAAGTATAAGGAGCACTAAATGAATACTCCTACATCACTTTACTCGAGGGGGACCACCAGATGAAATTATTAATTAACGAAGATCCGATTCCACTATTACCTTCATTGGCAATGAAAGTAGGACTGAACGCTGCGCTATTCTTGCAACAACTTCACTACCGTTCGAACATTTCAAAAAACATTCGTGACGGTCATAAATGGGTGTTCAATACATACGACGACTGGATGGAAGAATTTCCGTTTTGGTCGCTGAACACGATTAAACGAATCACGTATGACTTGGAACAAAAAGGTTACCTGATTTCCACTTCCAAGCACAATAAGATGAAAATCGACAATACCAAATGGTACCGAATCGATTATGAAAAACTGCCATTTTCGTATACGCCAAATGAGATACTGGCCAACCCAAAAGTGGACACTCTTCCAGCTCAACATGAAACGTCAATCAACTCACAATTGGACGCTGTGCAAACCCACACTGGTACGACGGCGTATCCCACTATGGGACGGCCTATAACCAAAGAACTTAAGAAGATCAATAATAAAACCATTGTCGAGAAGAATCTCGACGTCGCACATTCTGTGATACAGTACCTGAATGAAAAAACCGGAAAACATTTTAAAGCGGAGTCCGCTGCTACCCGTAAATTCATCAACGACCGAATCAAAGAAGGCTACACACAGGAAGACTTTATTCGTGTCATCGACTTAAAGACCATGCAGTGGTTGAACCTTCGTAAATTCAATGCGTTCCTTAGACCATCTACTTTGTTTAACGCAACAAACTTTGAAAACTATGTCAATGAGCTAGTTGTTACTAAGAAACCAGAAAAAGAACCATACATTCCACCAGTTCTCGATTTCAATCGTGGTGAGGAGTTACTATACGGTAATTAACTATTGAATTAGTATGTTTTCGCACGATGATAATAGAAAATTGCATAGTGCGTAATAATGGAATATAAGATTTTGTGTTGTGCCTAGTACATTATTTACATTCTTTTGAAACTTTTTTACTATTCTCCGTCTGTACGCTGATTAATAGATCACATTATAGAAATGGAGAGGATTTTAAAATGAAAAACAAATTTAAAGTATGCCTAGGAGCACTATTGCTCGCTGCTAGTTTGCCGATCACTAGCGCAGCTGCAGAAAAACAGCCATTTCCCGACGTTCCGCCGAGTAAGCATTTTGCGGTAGCGGTCAATGACCTAGCTGCTCGTCATATTATCGGAGGATATCCGGACGGCACGTTCAAACCGGGCAACTCGATTACACGAGGACAGGCAGCAGCCATTATTGCTAAAATGACTGGAGTCGATACAAACCAGGTTAAAAATCCACGTTTCAAGGATGTTTCAACCTCACACGGCTTCTACAAAGCAATTTCTGCATTGGCAGAAAAAGGAGTAATCGGTGGGTATCCGGACGGCACTTTCAAACCCAATGATCCGATTAACCGGAAGAATATGGCTGCAATTTTAGTAAAAGCTTTTGATTTGCCACGTGACACAGCTGTTTCCAATCCGTTCAAAGATCGAAGCGGTATTACAGACGATGTACTTATCATCTACAAACTCGGGATCACGACCGGAACAAGCCCTACTACGTTCAGCCCGAACGCATTTATTACACGAGGACAGGCGGCTAAAATGCTGAAATCGACAGAAGATCTGAAACCTCAGAACATACTTACTATGCAACCGGATGATTTTGGTTTAACTACCATCGACAGAATCCGTACGAATTCATTACAACAAGATGTCGTGAAAAGCATTCTAGTTAAAGGCAAGGAAGGCTATTCTAAAGATAAAATTCAATTTGTTCCTGTGAAAGAAGGTAGAGACGGTATTATTGTTTCGGGGCAAAATTCCGATACTTCCGTTCAGAAGAAATATTATGTTGATGTTAAAAAAGTACATGGTGAATTGAAAGTATCGCTGACGGAAACGGATGATATTTTTAGCGCAAAGGTCAAATTGTATGATAAGAATGAAGTAAAGAAGGTTGCACTTTCCACTATGGAAGGTGAATTACTAGCTGACAATGCAACGTTTGTCAGTGAGAAAGAAAGTATCGAATTTCAGGTCGACAAAGCCGGTGAGTATATCGCAACCGTTACGTATAAAGACGGTACAAATCAACGGTACGGAATACGGGTACAACCGACCGAGGATCACTTTGAATACAAAATCGAGACTCTTGTAGAAAAACGCATGGCAGAACTTGAAATAGGCAAGGACTTTAACATAGGTACACATACTATAGTCGGTGAGAATCATGAAGAAATCGCAACCGTGACGCATGAGTCGAAAACTAATACTTTTCGTGCTACCGGAAAGAAACGTGGCAACGTTGCAGTATCTTTCGAGAATACAATATACCGAATAGGTGAATGTGAAGGATTGGGTGTTGGAGAATGCTACCCTTATTACGTTGAAGGCATCAATATAGAAGTAAGACAATTAGGTTCAATCGTTCATGTTTCTATAGGTGTGATAGGTCAGAGTGATCACGCGTAGTATGTAAAGTGCCAGGTACCCACATGACTTCAAATCAACTTAGAACTGTTTCTAAATAATAAAAGGCACCTGTGTTTGATACTTTCATGAAAGTTTACACATTCATGATTGCTTCTCGCACAGGCACCTCTCTAACAATTCCTTACCAGTTCATCACTACTCAATCTCTGAATATCTTCATAGTTTTTCACAATTGCACCGAGCACCAGCAACCCGAACACCGCAATTGCAATCAGCCATCCAGCTACGCTAATCCAGTTGAAGAACCCGAATACAGCTCCTGCTGCCAAAAGAACAATCGTGATCCCGAACCATGGCATCTTCCAGCCATACAACTGGGTGAGCAACGACATATTCTTTGGCGGATCGCACAGTTCTTCATAGAACTTCACATGATGCAGCCGCTCGTCCGAATAAAATAAGTACCGACCGTCCTTCGCCTGCATTAGAAATGTGTGCTTATTCACTTTCTTCACAATCTCTAGCGGCTCTTCATCCACTATATGAAATGACGACTTCACACTCACCATGGAAAAGAATCCGTAGACGATGAACAGCAGCAGAAACACAAAAAGCCCCGCAAGAGCATACGACTGCCCAGCTAGCAGTTCCCATGACACCCCTGAAAGCGGATCATTCCCTTCTTCGTTCATCCCACTTACACCACCGAACACCAGCATGAACAACGCCGTGCCGGTCAAAGCGGACAGAATCAGCCATTGTGCGAAATACACGGTGAACTGCTCACTCACCGTTAAACGTAATTTTTCAATGGGCCTCATATTATACGAATTGAGCGCAATGCGAAAAAAAGGGACCAAAGTGATAATAAGCAGTGCCACTGCCCTCCACGGCCCCTGAATATATTCGATTACCTGCACATTCATCCACTCCTTATTACCGCATATAGGTTTATACTACCATGAATGCGAGATAAGTAGATATTGATTAAATGTACCTGTGCTTCAAACTTTCATGAATGTTTCAAGCGGTTACCTTATTTAAATCCAACAAAACAGATACTGCACCCACATAAAGTGGACACAGTATCTGTTTTGTTTAATCTAGTTTAAGCACAGCAATCTATCAAATATCTGTAACATAACCGTCTCCGTGTATTTCAATATTCATGATGGAACCTAGTTTACGAATACTAATGATAAGACCTGTTTCTTGATAGAGTTCCGAACGTTCCCCTCGTTCAAATTCAACTCTGATCGATTTAGCTTTGTCACCCACCAGTCGGGCAGTAAAAAAGTTCGTTCCCGGATCTCTAGTAATCGTTACCAGCTGTTCATAGTTTTCCGCCCGGATTGTATGCTTTCCTATATCAAAGTTCGTTCCGCGGTCATACGTCGACACATACTGCTCTTTTAACGTTTCTACTTTATAATAAAATGTACCCGTAGGTTTCACTTCAATCCCATGACGTTCCTCTTCTCCATTTTTCAAATGGACAGTCGCGATGTATTGACCTGGTCCATCCATCTGGATGCATGTTCCGTAGCCATTCTCGCATGACGTAAATTTTACATCATCAGATAATTTCTTCCCTTCCATTGTCGTCAAGGAAATATGTTGAATGTCATTCGCATCAAAAGACAGTTTTGCTTCTGCTGAAAAATAATCTGTCGTTTCTTCCAAAGTCAACTTCAATTCCCCATCGACTTTTTTGACATGCACATAATACTTTTTATACCTTTCCGTACCCTCACGATAGTTGCTTCTAAAACTGATCGCTCCCTTGCCTTCCTTCATCGGAATCAATTGAACACGATCACCGGTATAGCCGTTCGGTGTATCCTTGCCTTGTAGACGTATAGCTTGGAAAACGCCAGAGTTCATCTCACTCGAGTCGACCCAGGCGATACGCTCCCACCCAAGGTCTTCTGCTTTGACCGTAACCATCGGGACGTTCACTTCTTCAGTAGCTTTCATCATTTTAGCTGCCTGCCCTCTAGTAATCGGATTTTTTGGGCTGTATGTGTTCGGTGTAGTACCTGTCGTGATACCTAGCTTGTAAAGGATCAGAATATTATACGCATGAGACGGATTTTTTGAATCAATGAATGGATTATCCATCTGTTGATAATTATAACGCGGTAAGTCAAATGCTTTTACTAAAATCGAAGCCATTTGTTCACGGGTAATCGGATCATTGGGACCGTAACTACCGTCTGGATAGCCGCCAATAATATTTGCTTGCGCTAATGCCGCAATGGCCTTGTAATAGCCATTAGCCGTCCTGACGTCCTTAAAACCGGGGTCTTTGACGTTCTCCATATCCAGTTTCAACAACTTCGCAATAATCGCAGCTGCCTGTCCCCGTGTGATCGAGTTACTTGGCTTGAAGGTACCGTCGGGGTAGCCTCCGATAATAGCACGTGCCGCGAAATCATTCACAGCCTCCGCAAAATGCTTCGTATCCGGTACATCCGAAAACCGCTGCTCACTTGCTGCTGTTCCGGATAATGGCAGGCTGCACGCAAGTATAAGTGCGCCAAATATACTAGATAATTTCTTTTTCATGTACTCTCTTCCTTTCTATTGTCTGCTGAGTTCCACTTCATCCTCATCGAAGTACCCTACAGACGCGTAAATCTGGGAATAGTTTCAAATTTATTTTAAAGAATAATGCCAACACAAAAACTCCGTCAGTTTATACAAACCAACGGAGTTTTACACGCTGTGCATGAAACATTCATGATGGCTTAAACGATCACGTTTGTTCCGCACACAGGCACCTTATTCTTTTTACTTTCAATCCTCTTAATCTCTAAACCATTTCCGTCCCCACTCTTCAATCCCTTCCCAAAACTCTTTTTTCTTCTGATCCTTCTCTTCTTTCTTCTCTTTCTTTTCTCTTTCTTCCTTGGTCTTGTTCTTCTGCTTCTTCAGCTCTTTTATTTCTTCATCAATTAACGACAAATCAAATTTCTTTGTGGTTAATTCGCTTGCTGATTTTGAAACAACTTGCGCGAATATGGGTGGTGCGGTAAAGCTACTGGTGGATGTTAAATAATGGCCGGCGTCTGTTTGATCATATCCGAGCCAGACCGCACCGGCAATATCCGGTGTATAGCCAACGAACCAATGATCTTTTGAACCGTCCACTCCTTCAATTGGAAGCTGTGTGGTGCCCGTCTTCCCCGCCACGTCCACACCGGAAATTTGTGCTTTTTTGGCAGTACCTTCCTCTACAGCCCCTTGCAGCATATAGGTCATTTGCTGGGCAACTTCCGCATCTGTCACGCGTACAGACTCACCCTTCCACTTGCCGAGCACTTTTCCTTCCGAATCTTTAATTTCTGTAATCGCATGCGCTTCCTCCATCACACCATCATTCGCAAACGCGGAAAACGCTTGAGCCATCCGCAAAGGAGAAGTGCCTTTAACCAGTCCTCCCAACGCTAATCCAAGTGCACGGTCATTTTTTTCTAATGAAATTCCAAACCGTTCAACAGCATGAACTCCATTTTTGATGCCGATCTCATTCAACAGCCAAACGGGAGGGATATTATACGACTGTGCGAGTGCATCGTACATCGTCACTTCCCCTCTATATGTCTGATCAAAGTTTTTCGGAGAGTATCCATCCATATCAATCGGTTCATCCACAAGCAAATCCGACATATGGTACCCTTCCTCAAGTGCCGGAGTATAGGCGGCAAGCGGCTTTAACGCAGATCCAGGCTGCCGTATGAGATCAGTCGCATTATTGAAGCGTCCCTGCGTATACTCCCCTCTCCCACCGACTAACGCCAGGATTCCGCCTGTTTTAGGATTTAGGAAAACAGAGGCGCTCTGCAAAAGTTGATCTGGCGTGCTCTTCGGAAAATAACGATCATCCGCATACACTTCTTCCAACGCATTCTGGACCGTCGGATTGATTTCTGTCGTAATATGCAACCCACCGGACAATACTTCATTTTTCGTCAAATCATACCTATTGACCGCCTCGTCCACTACCCGGTCGATATAATACGGATATTTCGCTTTATAATCTGGCACTGTCGATTCAGCCAGTTCTATTTTCTGTCCAATCGCTTCATCGTATTCTTGCTGACTGCTATACTGTTCACGCAGCATCAACGACAACACCAGATTGCGTCGTTTCTCCGACTTTTCCATATTTTTCGTAGGTGATAAATTCGACGGAGCTTTAATGACGCCTGCTATGGTCGCAGATTCACTTAACGTCAATTCACTGACATCCTTACCGAAATAGGTCTGCGCCGCACGTTGAACACCCCACGCCCCGTCACCGAAATAAATTTGGTTCAGGTAACGTTCCATGATCTCCTCTTTCGAATACACGCGTTCAATCTTCTTTGCGAGGATCAGTTCTTTGAATTTACGCGAGTACGTACGCTCCTGCGTCAAAAACGCATTTTTCGCAAGTTGCTGCGTAATCGTACTGCCCCCTGACACGATTTTACCTTTGAACGCGTTCTCGAGTAAGGCGCGTCCCATCCTGAAATAATTAATGCCGTGATGTTTGTAGAATCGTTGATCTTCCACGGAAATGACAGCTTCGATCAGCGTATTCGGAATCTGGTCGATCGATACACCTTCAATATTCGAATTCGAAACCTTACTGATCACTTCTCCGGTCGGATCGTAAATAACCGTTGATCTCGGTGCGGGTCCTTCGAGCTTACTTACGTCACTGAATGTGATGAAGACATTCAGTACGAGTAGTACGCAAAGAACAGCAAGCAGTGCACTGATCAATACGAAACGGATAATCTTGTTTTTCAGGCTTCTTTGCTTTTTTGGTGCTTTTTTATGTTGTAAAGCTTTATATTCGGATCTTTTCATATCGGTTTCACCTGCTTTATTGATGCGAATTTTGTTGGTTGAGTATAGCATAGTATAGACGATGGGGGTGTTTGAAAGTTGCGGATTTTGTCTTTTGGGGGATTTTGGTACAAATGTATGTAAAAAAAGACATTACGCAGAAGTTGGGCTTCTGGGTAATATCTTAATAAAATACTTATACTTGAGATTTTCATGATCGTTTACACATTCACGCTTTTTCGAATACAGATAGGGAATGTAAATTAAATACCCAATTATTGAAGGAACGGTGCCATTAATACTTTTCCTGTTCCGCGGTAGACATTTACCAATCCTTCGCCTGAAGCCGCCGAACCCATAAGTGTTTTTCCAGAGCGTTCGACAGTAAATTCTAAACCGCCTGACCAAGCAATCGCCATATTCCCATCTATTTTTAACTCATCATTTTCTAACTCGATTTCGATAAGTTCCTCTCTCGGTATGGAAGATTCCAGTGCAATTGCGCCTTGCCCAGTAAGTCCCAGATTAAAAAGACCTTCCCCGCCCATTGCTGCAGAAGAAAGATTTGAGCGCATCACGGCCTTATGTTTTAATCCTGAATCACAAGCTAAAAATAGTCCATCTTCAATGACGAGTGACTGATCCCACTCATCAACATCCAGTAGCAAAATATGCTTATATGTTGGTTCTAGCACAAGTGTACCAGTGCCCGTGTACTCCGGTTTGATGCTCGATTCTTTGGTCATTTTGCCCCGAATCGTTTTTCCGATGAAGTCTCCTACTCCCTTAAGCCCAGTCGTCGCTTTCACATCTCCCGCCATCCATTGCATGGCCCCTGCCTGAATCGTAATGTTGGACTGACTAACATCGCAAACTAGCTGTCTTCTTCTTACATTCATTTCAGAAGCATAATATGCCGATTGGGCCGTAGCATGATTGACACTTAATTCTCTTTGAAACTCTACTACTTTAAAAGGGCCTAGTTCCTCCCTAATTTTCACATTCTCATTATCTTCAAAGTTTTTAATTGTAAACAGAATAATCGCCCGCTTTCTGATTTTCTTTTTTGGCAATGTAATGGTAATTATAGCATGATTGAGGCTAGTAAAATTCACATTTCCTATGTATTGATGAAAGGTACCTGTGCCTGAAAATTTCATGATTGTATAAACATTCATGAAAGTTTCTCACACAGGTACCTTCTTTCAATGCGCTCCAGAACATGCTGAAGTTGATCTCTAAAAAATACTTTCTTATGTTCTATATTTTCTCGCCTAACCGCTTGTACAAATTATAAAATGGGAAGGTTAGGAAGTCCTCTGCTTGCTGCAAACCTAACTTATTAAAATAATGGTTGGATTCTAATTCATTATTTAATAATATATTACAGCAAAGTTTAAGCATTATATTTTCAACGTTATCTGTATGCTCTTTGATATCTACAATATGTTTAAGTTGCTCTTCGGATAGCTTCTGACTCTTCCTGTACAGAGTTTGGTAGTAGTTAATAGAGGAAATATTGTAATCATCTATCGTAATCTTACTTAGTAGAAGGTAATCATAAATTGTTTCAGCAAGAAGGAGATAGTCTTCTTGCTTAGTCTTATCGTAGGTGTTTAGGCAATCTAAACAAAACTGATTTGTTCTTTGGAAAGTAAATGCATTATAGACATGGGAATCAGGGTGAAATGAATCTCTTACTAATTTCAAAGTTACGTTTGCTGCAGTTAACAAACCCTCAGGATCGACTAATAAATAAGGACTGACGGTGAACTTTTCTGATGTTTCATCAAATCCCAATGAAATTTCCTTATTCTTAAAGCTATCTCCTGCAACACTCTGCAATTTTTCTATTTCATTTGGAGAATAGAATGTAAGAATAGAATCCTCGCCCAAATTAATATATAGCATACCGACATCTGAGGGGTACTTCTTAATCACAGAATCGTAGTTTCCATCAATAAAAGCTTCCGTTAAGTTTTTTAGATAATCATTCAAAGTTACCTTGGTACCTTTCGAAACGTAATGATGAGGGATACCTATTTTGTCATAAACCTTAGTCATATCTTTTAACCACGTTATTCCCTCTTCTATTTCAGCATAATCGTCATCATTCCACTTTAAATCAGTAATCGTAATAGCACCATTAAATAATGAAACCGTTTCTTCTTTTTCGAATTTTTCTAAGAGTGATAAAACTCTTTGATGAGATTCCAAAGAATGGAAGTCTAAAATTTTGAATTTCGCTGATTTGGTTTTTCGATTATAAGAAATTAAAAAAGAATGTTCTAAGATAATCTCATCTGTTTCGCTCAACTCAGAAAACTTATAATGATAAGGAATGGAAACTCCATTAATTTCTATATATGTAGAACCTTCTTTACCGAATTCGTTGAATTTTACAAGACCAAGTGGGAATTCTATATCTCCATCAACACCATAAAAGTACATTTCATGATTTACAAATGTATTTCGATCATTAGGTGATGAAAATGAAACCCTGGATGCTGTGAATTTCTCAAATTTACCAGAATGGAAAGAATGTTTTCCGATATATCCGACAGGTTGTCTTTTTTGTTCTTTAAGAAATTGATTACAAACAAAGGTTAGTGTTTTCAAATCATTGACATGGCCCAAAGAGATAGTCGTAGTTTGTTGTTGACCATAACTATCAATTAATAATTTCAAATCTAAGGGCAACAGAACTTTTGCAAATATCTCAACATCACCATTTACCATCACTTCACATACAAAAAATATTGCTCCACCTTCGTTATAGTAATTTCTCATATCATCAAGTTCTAATTTAGAATATTTTGTTTGTAGAGAAGAGAATTTTTCAACAGCCTTCCCTTTTACTTGGACAGGAATTCTTCCTGCTAATGAAGACTTTTTTAAGGAATTATCCCTGTATACAGAAATATGTCCATCAAAAGAGACCCCCTTATCACCAATAGGAATAGATGGCTCCAATGATGTACCTGGTTGCATTGCCATTGTCACAATTCTTGTCACGGCTAATGTTTCAAGTGTATTTGGATTTATATTTACCATATTAAAATCCTCCCTGCAGTTCATTATTGAATATAACTTACCAATAATTAAAATCTCCATGTTAATCGCTAAAATTTCGAGTATTAATTTAAGTTACCTGTGCATGAAACTTTCATGATTGTTTAAACATTCACGTTTGTTTCTCACACAGGTATCCTAATTCTTTTCGAATTCATTGAAGGAACGGCGCCATTAATATTTTTCCTGTTCCGCGGTAGACATTTACCAATCCTTCGGCTGAAGCCGCCGAACCCATAAGTGTTTTTCCAGAGCGTTCGACAGTAAATTCTAAACCGCCTGACCAAGCAATCGCCATATTCCCATCGATTTTCAACTCATCATTTTCTAACTCGATTTCGATAAGTTCCTCTCTCGCTACGGAAGATTCCAGTGCAACCGCTCCTTGCCCGGCAAGTCCCAGATTAAAAAGACCCTCCCCGCCCATTGCAGCAGAAGAAAGATTTGAGCGCATCACGGCCTTATGTTTTAATCCTGAATCACAAGCTAAAAATAGTCCATCTTCAATGACGAGTGACCGATCCCACTCGTCAACGTCCAGTAGCAAAATATGCTTGTACGTTGGTTCCAAAACAAGTGTACCGGTTCCCGTGTACTCTGGTTTGATGCTCGATTCTTTAGTCATTTTACCCCGAATCGTTTTTCCGATGAAGTCTCCTACTCCCTTAAGCCCAGTCGTCGCTTTCACATCTCCCGCCATCCAATGCATGGCCCCTGCCTGAATCGTAATGTTCGACTGACTGACATCGCAAACTAGCTGTCTTCTTCTTACTTTCATTTCAGAAGCATAATATGCCGATTGTGCCGTCGCATGACCGATACTTAATTCTCTTTGGAACTCTACTACTTTAAAAGGGCCTAGTTCCTCCCTAACTTTTACATTCTCATTATCTTCAAAGTTTTTAATCGTAAACAGAGTAATCGCCCGCTTTCTGATTTTCTAATTTGTATGCAAGGTTAGGGTCATTATAACATGAGATTTTACGTAACTGATTTTTACAAAGAAAAAACCTGTACAGCATATGACTACCACACTAAAATTTACGTGTGGCGGTTATATGTGTACAGGCTAGCTGCTAACTTATTGAATCGTAATCACAATTTTACCTCTTGCATGATGTGTTGCACTTAAATCATGTGCTTCACGCAATCCCTTTTCGGTTAACGGGAACGTATGACCAATATGAGATGTGACTTCTCCTTTTTCCATCAGTTGTCCCAGTTCTGCGAGTTGTTTCCCATTTGGATTTAACCATAAAGATTCCGCGGTAATGCCATTCGTTTTCGCCTTCTCTGCATTTGGTTCACCTGCAATTGAAACGAGACGACCGCCCTTCTTCACAACATCTAGACTCTTCTCTAAAATTTCTCCACCCATCGTGTCTACGACTAGATCCACGTCCTTTGCAACATCTGCAAAATCAGTCGTTGTATAATCAATGAATTCATCCACGCCAAGCTCTTTCAGAAATGCTTCATTCTTGCTGCTCGCCGTAGAAAAAACGTAGGCACCGAAGCTTTTGGCAATCTGTATGGCATAGCTACCCACACCGCCAGATCCCGCATGAATGATAACCTGATCTCCCTTTTTCACTTGCCCAAAGTCAATCAAGCATTGCCAAGCGGTTAAGCCTGCCAACGGAACGGAAGCTGCCTCTTCAAAGCTGAGATGATCTGGCTTTAACGCCACTAACTCCTCATCGACCGCCACATACTCGCTGTATGTGCCATTCTCCATGGCTGGACGCGCGAACACCGCATCTCCCTTTTTGAACTGCGTCACCTTGCTTCCGACTTCACTAATGATTCCTGCTGCATCCCAACCTAAAATTAACGGAAACTCAAAAGGCATGGCGTCTTTCAAATAGCCCTCCCGCACTTTCCAGTCAATCGGATTAATAGAAGTGGCATGCATTTCAATCAACACTTGCTGATCTTGGATCTCCGGTTTAGGAAGGTCTTTCTCCACTAACTGTTCCGACCCACCATATTGTTCAATTACGATTGCTTTCATTTCAACTACACTCCTTCTGATTAGTACACCTACATGATGTGGTTATCTGTACTTTCTATACTGTATACCCTGAATCATTTATCTCAATCGAAGGAGTGGAAAGATAGTGAAAGGTGCTTGTGCGTGGAATTTTCATTATTGTTTCTTGCACAGATTCCTAATTTTAAGTATGGGACATGTTGACGCTTAGATATGTTTTTCAATTTCAGTGTTAATCCTATTTATGAATCTCTTTTGATGTTCATAGTCATCCCTCAAAATCATCCTATTAATCTTCTTACACGATATCTCATTTAAAACATTAATATTAAAAAATTCAATAGATGTGATTTTATCTATAGCTTCTTCCTTACCTTCTAATTCTGCACAAATATATAAGTAGCCAAATTTCTTTATTGAATAATTTAATGTGTTAAGCATCGAATTCTCCAAAGAAAAATCAATTTTGTTAAAAACATTCTTGCTATATACTAAAAAGTTATAGCAGACTTTAAATTGTAAAATCTCTTCGGCATCCCCCTTGTGGTCTTCCAGATATTTCCAAGTGCTATATTCAAATTGATTTGCTTGCAGATACTTATCCCCATAATGAATTGATTGAAAAATTCCATTTATCGTTTCAGAAATATCTCCCTTTGTTTTTAAATTATGCTCCTTACCGGGAGTTGAAATTGCATAGCCATAAGCAATTACTTCTGAAAAATATCTAGAAATAAAATCCCCATAAATCTCATTTAAATATTTTTTGTTTTCTCTTTTATATGTTAGAAAATTATTTATTACTTGTGAAAGTACGGCTGCCAATAAAGCTACTGACGCTGTTATTATAGCTGGTATATATTCATTAGGAATGTACTCCTCAATGTTCAATTGTTCTCCTGCTTTCTTAATCAATATCCGGTTAATTTTCTAATTAATTAAACGCTGTGCAATACAACATTCAAAATCCGACATCTCAGAAGTACTGTTCATTAATCATCGTTCACTCAGGTACATAAATCCTCTGCAATGGCAATAGAGCTCTCCCTTCATTCGGCATACTTTCGTACCACTGCACGACTAAACGTACTAACTCTTCTAAATCAACCAAAGTAACTGAATTATGTTTTGCAACAGCTTGAGCTTGTACAGTAAATCCTCCAGTCGAGATAAATAGACAATTACCATCGATTGGATTTGCACCTAGGAGTTGCTGTACTTCTGGCGCAGATGCTGTCACTTTACGATGTTTCACTTGCACTTTGATAATCGGTTTTTCAAATCCAAATGAATCTTTATACGCAAGGACATCTACTCCGCCATCAGGACCCTTAGGACTTACACGAACATTGTATTTCATCGACTGCAATAGTGCCCCGACCAAATCCTGCATTTGCCAAGGATCTAATTTGTCTACCTTATCCTCTACCATTGCTAATGCTTTACCTATAAAATCTTCAATCACTTCATCTTCCTCAGGCTCCACTTCATCAATTTTTACTGGTTGTATCTGTTGATTCCTTAGCAACTGCATTATTTCATTTCCCCACTGATCGACACGAAATACAGTTAAAACGGATCCTAAAGTATTTTTCGCAGCTTGGGATAAACGATCTCTGTCTACAGTTTTAGATTCCCAATCTACTTTAAGTGTGTTCGGGTAATCCGGGTTTCCTATGAGCGTGTCGTAAAAGTGAGATTCAGTTACCTTACCGATTAAATACTCCCTTTTTTCTTTAGAATACGAAATAATGTGATCGCCTTCTTCTATCTCTCTACTAAAGCGCCACACTTGACTAGTCCAACTATTTCTCGATTGTGGTTTAGCTTCATTAAACACTATGTCTGCTTTTTCTCGCATCATATCTTTTGTGCGGTACTGCTTCGGATCTCCAAATTGTGGCCAACCAATTGAAACAATATCATTTTGCTTCCAAACAGGAATTAATTCATTATTATCGCCAGCTCTAATCATCCACCATTTTGTCATTGTATTTTTATTCCCTTCAAAATAGGCTTTTTTATGTTATTGATTCAATTCAACATCATACAAGTACCGTTCACTCTATCCTTTTATTTTCTATTCTTTAGTACCAATTATAACAATACTCCCAAAATATGATAGTCGAATAACGTAGTAGTATCTACAATTGGAAGAAATTAATGAATTTAATAAATACTAAAAACACACCAGTAGAAATACTAGTGTGCATATATAAACTCTTCATTGGTACTAAAAAGCCTTTGCACGAAGCTTTAATGATTGATTAAACATTCACGTTCATTTCTTACATAGGTATCTTCTTGATTTCATATTGCTAATAGAAATATTAATCACAATCAAGCACATGATGATTTCAAAATTGGTTCTCGTGCAGCATGTTTAGATCACATTTGATCTTCAAATTCAATATACCTTTTTAAAGCGAGCATATAATGTCCTTTTGATTTCTTAAATTCCCTCTCAATGGAATGCTCCATAATAGGTGTAATCTGTTTTTCACCATTAAATATATTCCTGTCTAGTATTCCATTCATTCTTGAAACATAATCGCACGCAGATTTCTCACTAAGATTATAATTATTTTTTAGAAATTCTTTAAATTGCATTGTAAACTCCTTTCGAATAGTACTATTTGAGTGAGGAGTTATTAAATTAATTGTACGAATACTTGTATCCTCTTTACTCTTCAAACTCCTAGTATTGAAATCTTCTTCGATTCGCTCTTTCCAACCTTCTTTTATTTCGCTATGTGCTCTGAATGAACTGATGGTTTCACTAATTACGTCATAATTCAATTCAGTTCCGTCACCATCTGCATGGAAATTCGTTGCACGATCTTGTGAAATTCCAAATTGACTGGCAGTTGCAATAGCATCGATGTTCGCACCCAGGAAAATAAATTCCCACCCTTGCTCGCCTTTATGGAAATCGATGAGTTTCCGAATCTTATCGTAAGTAAATTCGCTACTCGCATTTTCCAATCCATCTGTCGTTATGACAAACAGTACATTTCTTGCACGCTCTTCGTCAGATGCATTCTTTTGCGCATGACTAATTCTGAGAATAGTCTTTCCAATAGCATCCAATAATGCAGTCATGCCTCTGACATAATATTCATTGCTTGTCATCGATTGAATGGCCTGGAGATCGACTTGATCTTGCAGCAATTCATATGCATCATCAAAGAGAATAGTCGTGACACGTGCTTGTCCTTCTTCTTTTTTCTGCTTTTCAAGCATTCCATTATAGCCGCCAATCGTGTCACTTTCAAGTCCACTCATTGAACCGCTTCTATCTAGAATGAAAACTAATTCTGTTATACCTTTTTTCATAATGTATTCCTCCTCAACGTTAGTATAAGTTGAGAATATCACGTAGGAATGACTGTCAGGTCGCTTACAAAGCGACAGATTTATACTCCTAATAACTTTTGATCAAAAGCGAATAGCCCTTCATTGATCTGGAATATATCATGAACTCCTTGATCAATGAAAAACTTGATGATCAAGTCCGACTTACTGCTAGGAGATAAAGCGAATCCCGCCCGCAGCAACATATCTTGCGTTTCGTCCAAATCTAATTGCATGGCAAGCGCGAACGCAAGCACGGTGGACTTACTCGGTTTATACTCTTTATTATTGCGGATTTTCGAAAATAACTTTCGATCAATTTGTGCTTTTTTATATGTCTCACTATCGGTCATTCCCTTCTCATCAATTGTACGCAACAACATTTCTGAAAATGTTTCGTGCACTTGCTCTAGTACGTCTTCCAAGCTGCGTGTACTTTCTTGCATCTGCACTTCTGATTCGAGTACTTCGGAATATACAACTTGTGAATATATAACAACTTCATCTACGTAGTTGTCATTTATATATTGTTCGAGTAGTAGTTCGGTTACTTTGGGGAGTGACATGGAAACCTCCTGACTGTTTTTATGGCGTATGATTAATTAAAGCTACATTCATTTTACTATGTTTTATATGTTAAAAGCATCAACGTCATATAATTGGCGTTGATGCTTTTCATAATCAATACAGCAATCTAGTTGTACCAAAATTTTATGATTGTTTATACATTCACGTTTGTTCCTCACACAGGTACCCCCTTTCAAAAATTGTTTATCATACATGTATTCTATTTCAAATTTTTCATGTACTCTCTGCCTGCTGAATTTCGTTTCATCTTCATCGGAGTACCCTACAGACGCGTAAATACAAGAATAGTTTCAAATTTACTTTCAAGAAAAACACCAACACAAAAAGCCATGCAGCGAATAAAATATATTCGCTGCATGGCTATAGTAGTTTCTATCAGTCAGTGTGTTTTTCTTTGTTTTTAAGTATATGGCCCATGAAATTCAGCATTGTCATAGCTGCTACCCGAGTCGTGGCACCAGTAGGATCATATTGAGGAGCAACTTCAACTAGGTCGAAACAAACTACGTTTCCTTTTTCAGCGATTCCAATTAAAATGTCATTTAGGAAATCGAATGAGAACCCTCCAGGTGAAGGAGACCCTGTACCCGTAGCCAATGAAATATCAAAGCAGTCAATATCTATAGTCACATAGTACTTATCGGCTTTCGGAATTTTATTAAGTATACCTTCTACACCCAACTTAGCGGAATCGCGTGCTGATATTAGCTCGCTACCGTAAGCTTTTGCTGCGTCAAAATCTTCTTTTCGACTACTCCCTAATCCACGCAAACCGATTTGTACCATATCTTTAATATGATCCATTTCAGACATTCTGCGCATAGGGCTACCGTTTCCTAAAGTTTGTCCGCCTGGTGCATCTGACCAGTCTAAATGTGCATCTAATTGAATGACTGTGATGTCACCTTCATCTTTTAATGCGCGTGCAACAGGAATGGAAATCGAATGGTCTCCTCCCATAATTGCAGGAATGGCACCTTTTTCTCGGATTTTTGCTACAGCATATTCAATTGCAGTAAATGCTTGCTCTATATCTCCATGGATGACATCCGCATCTCCTGCATCCACGATTTTTACATCTCCGCCTAAAAATACTTCATCCCGTTCCGGATCGTAAAATCCTGCACTGCCACGTGCGTAATGCGTGGACACTTCCCGAATTCTTCTAGGCCCAAATCGACAGCCGCTTAAAAAGCCAACGCCCGTGTCATACGGAACCCCTAGAACTGCGATGTCTGCGTCAATTTCTTCCCAGTCCGTGCAGATTGGATACTTAGCAAAAGAACAAATTCCTGTGATTGGCATATTAATTTTTTCCATTTGTTATTCCTCCATTACTAGTTTAATTTCCTAAAAGGTTTGCAAGAAATACAAACATAGGTACTCCGACGATATCTGTCAAAACTGTTCCCGCAACCGGGATAATGATAAACGCTTTCCTTGAAAAGACGCCATATTTCGTACAGATCGCATTCATTACAACCAATCCATTTGGCGTGGCTCCTAACCCATGTCCAATAAATCCTGCTGACATAACAGCTGCATCATAGTTCTTCCCAAGTAATCTGTATAGGATGAACACTGCAACTGCCATTGTGACTAGTGTTTGCAAAACAAGTATTACTGCTAAAGGAAGAGCCAGATCGTACAGTTCCCATAATTTCAATTTCATCATGGCCATTACTAAAAACATGTTCAATGAAACATTTGAAATCATATCCATTGCTGTGTCTGTCGTAGGCACCCATGACGTTCGCTCATTAATTGAGCGGAAAATAATTCCTAGGAATAGACTAAATATATGGCCTGGGATAGAGAAGCCAGTCACATTTGTAATCCATTGTGCTGTAGGCAAACCAATGGCCAATATGATAAAGATTAAAGAGCCTTCTATAATTATATTTTGCCAAGTAATCGCGGTCTTCTTCTCTTCAATCTCACTTGCAAGCGCAGTCAAATCAGCAGTGTCAGTTTGGATTTTCAAATTTTTTCTAGAGATCAGCCAATTGCCAACAGGTCCCCCAATTAACGAGCCTGCTATTAGTCCATATGTTGAAGCAGCCATACCAATTGTAAGTGCATTTGATTCACCGAATGACTCAATCAATGGAGCAAGTGAGCCTGCCATGCCATGACCGCCCTGCATAGATGCCTGTCCTGCCATTAATGCAGAGAGTGGATTAATGCCTGTCAGCCATGCTGCACCGATACTAATACCGTTTTGCAAAATCGCCAGGAACCAACACACCAACATGTAAATCAAAAGCAATTTGCCGCCTTTTTTCAAAATCGACACGCCGGTAGACAAGCCAATTGTTACAAAGAAAACATACATGAATAAATCATAGAGTGTATTATCGTATTGAAACTCAAAAAGCCCTAATTCATAAGCTCCCCACATTAATAGTGAAAATCCAAAACCTCCAATTACAGGTCCTGGAATGGAATACTTCCAAAGAAATTCATATCTTTTTACAATCCATGTCCCCAAGATTAGTAACACTGCCCCGATAGCAGTAAATGTAATCATATCGACATCCAGGATTAGCATTCCATTCTCACTTCTACTCGATGACATAGCAGTTCCTCCTTCCTATTTGTCGCTAAACATCGCTTTTTGCTCAGGAGCTAAGGGTAATTCCATAAAAAATGAAATTTAATGAATCGGAACTTTCTAAACACTCCATCTAGTTGAAATTGTATAATAGCAGATATATAATGTCTAATATCGAAATATTATAAATTAATAAATTATAGTTATAAAGAAGAGGTGTTAAAATGGACATTCGCTCTTTAAAGCATTTTCATACCATTGCAGAATGCGGACAATTTACAAAAGCTGCAACACAATTACATATTTCACAGCCAGCTTTGAGCAATACAATCAAAACGTTGGAAAATGAACTGGGATGTACTTTGTTCGAAAGAAGTACGAAAAATTTGAAGTTGACGGAACCAGGGGAAATTTTGTATAAACATGCGGAGAATGTATTGGGGTTATTTAATAAGATTTACAAAGAGATGGAGGATGCAAGAAATGTAGGTAAAGGCAAAATTAATCTAGGAATGATCGAATCATACCGGTATTTCATTTCCCATATGATTGGAATTTTTAAAAGCAAATATCCTGCTGTATCGATGAAAGTGCGGGAATTAGGACCGAGTGATATTGTAAAAAGTTTAGAGAGCTATGATATTCATCTAGGAATCACTTCTATAGCTAATGATCACAACGACTTCAAATATATACCTATCTTCCAGGAAAATTACGTATTACTAACACCTCCGGATCATCGATTTAAAAATCTGAACAGTATTGAAATTATCGATTTGAAAGACGAAACATTTATTCACAGTTTGGAAGGTTTTAAAATTAGAGAAACATTTATTAAAGCATGCGAGCATGTAGGCTTTTCACCGTCAGTAGAATTCGAAACAGAAAGTTTAGAAACTGCATGTAGCCTTGTGGAGAATGGACTAGGAATATCGGTTGTTCCAGAGAGCTTCCTCGCCCTAAATCCATCGAAAAGAAGGAACGTAGTCTTCATAAAAGATTTCTCTTCCAAAAGAACGGTTTATTTAGTCTATCAGCCTGAACGGTACCTCCCCCCTCCCATTCAAGACTTTATTGATATTACTCTTCAATTTTCTAATGAGATTATTGTTCGTAAGTGATGGATGATGGTACCAGGGTTGCACATATCTCTAGTTCAGTTCAGAATTATTTCCGATTTGTGTTGGAACCTTGCAGCTACATGAAAAGTATCTGTGTGAGATGCATTCATGATTGTTTAAACAATCATGGTTGTTGCTCACGCAGGTTCCCTACATGAATTCGCGTTAGGACTTGGAACTTTGCTCAATGTGTGAGGAGGAGGATTATTGATTTTTTCAAAATATGAAAATGCACCACCTCGATACACTGATTGTATCGAGGTGGTGCTACGTTTTTATAATTGGACATTCACGGCACTTATTTGAAAGTAGTAGATGTGAGATCTAACACCAGATGTTGTTGGCTGCAAGTAGCCGTATTTTTCTCTTCGGTTTCTGTTTTCAGACACCCGAATTGTTTGGGATTTGTGTGAGGACCTGGTACCTGCTTTTTAAGAGTCTTAAATATATGCTTATATTTCATAAACTATTCGGTGGTTATTCTAAATAATCCATTTTGCAGTTCTTGAAATTGGTAATCTACGTTGTCCATCCAAACTTGCTCCAAGTCTAGAGATTTCAGATTCAGATGATAAAGTAAACATACCAGAATCACTATTTCCTAACTTTCTCAATTCAGATAGCTGGAAATCGTCTAGTATTAACTCATATATATCTGCGATTAATATTTGCTGACATTGAAAATGCTCATCAAATTTAATTTCTTCTTTAATTCTCTTAATGAATCTATATCTCAAATATGGAAAACCATCTTTATCTACTAATCCTGAAGAAAGTATCTCTTCATTAAATTCTCTATCTGCGGAAACCTCTCTCCCCTTTCCATCCTCAAACCAATTCAAAAAATCTAATAATTTCCCTCCCTCTATAAATATTGATGTATCAACGGTTTGACCCGTTGTTAGGGCGCCAAAAATATATTTTTGACACACTTGTTACCGTTTTGAATTTAATATGTGAATCTTCTAACAGCCTTTGGTACGCTACGCGGTCATCGCTGGATAATACTGGTTGCGATGCTAATACAATATACGATGCACTCTGGATCTCCGCATAGCTTATGATGACGTACCCTCCCATGTCTCTTGGCGTCTAATGCGCCTACATTCCTTCGTTCGGTCTAGTCATAAGGCGGAGGCTGGCGAAGCTCCTTTAGGGACTCATTGGTCGTATGGAAAATATCATGCCGGCTACTCCGTGTCATCCAATTTTCTAGTCATTCACTCAGAATGTCGTGCTTAGGCAGCTCTATCGAGCTTAGGAATGTCCTTCATCATTTGCTCAGCGTCAAACGCTATGTGTTTCGTACAGATTGCGTGTAGTACCTTCAGTAGTTTTCCGCAGAGAACCACAATGGACTGTTTCTTGCGTAATGGATTCACTTGTCTGGTTGTGTAATACTCGTGCAGTTGTTTAAATGCCTTGTTATGCCGCACCATTGGCATCATGACACGGAAGAGCAGTGCACGCAGCTGGCTTCTTCCTCTTTTAGAAATTCGTTTCTGTCCCTTGTGCTGTCCGGAAGAATTCTCCCTCAACGTCAATCCCGCAAGTTTCAATAATTGGCGTGGATGATCGTAATGGGAGAAACTGCCGATTTCTGATAGTAAATCAATGATGGTTGCGTCTCCAAGTCCTGGGACTGTTTGGAGATACTCGTACTCAACTGTAGCTTGAATAAACGCTGTCAGCTGTTCTTGAAGCGATGCCAGTTCCTTCTCAAGTTGGCGATAACGTTGAACAAGTGTGGCAATTTCAATACGGGCCATCTGTTGTCCTTCTGTTACGCCTATAGAAGTACGTGCATTTTCAATGAGCTTTTTTGTCTTCGGCAACTGGGGAGATTTCATCCCCTCTACCGTCCGGTAGGTTGCCAGTAGTTCTGACGGTTCCTGATTCACTATCTCAGATGGGAATGGAGTACATTCCAAAACGGCTAGCGCCATTTTACCAAACGCTGGAAATATTCCTTGGAACTCGGGAAAGTACCGATCAGTCCAGCGAATCATCTTGTTTTTTATCGCGTTCAATTCTTCAGTAAGATTACCTTTCAAAGTCGAACCAACCCGTAGTTCTGCCTCTGTCTCCCTTAAAATTCTAGGGTAGCTGTAACGTCCATCTTTCACCAAACGGGCGATGACGAGGGCATCTTTTGCATCGTTCTTTGTTTGAAGATTGTCGTCCAGCTCCTTGGACTTCTTTACATGCATGGGGTTGCATACGACGAGGGGGATGCCCCGATCATCGAGAAAGTAAGCCAGGTTGAGCCAATAGTGGCCGGTAGGTTCAATACCTATGATGACATCACTTTTACCAAATTGTTTCTTAGCGTTTAGAATACACTCATAGAAGTATTCGAACCCATGGCTTGATTGATGAACAGGGAACGATTTCTTAAGAATCAGGCCACGTTCATCGACCATGCAGGCGTAATGTGTGCGCTTGGCGATATCCATTCCGATAACTAGCGTCTGATCCGTGACTTGATTAATCTTTGCATTTTGCGTAAAATTCATGATGAGTCCTCCTTGGTATTTAAATTAGGGGTCAATTCGTGCTGATTTGACACCCCGCATCATACCAAGAGGGCTCTTTGTGTTCAAGTCCCCGAAAAAGCTTCTAACAGGAATGCTCCTTTTATCCTTATCCTTAAATCATTTTTTTTAGCATCATCTTCTGGAATTTTCACATCTTCCTTTACATCTAATTCATTAAATATGTAATCAGAATCCTCATACCTCTTATATACCCCACCAACTGGTTGAAATTGTTGGATTCTATTGCCTTTTACAAGTAAATACTTTCCATCTATTTTAATTCTAAATAAATAGGAGATCGATACTCTTATTTCTTCATTTCTATATTTCACTTTGGACTTATAGATTAACTTAATAAATTTATAGTTATTAGACAAATATAAAATTAAATTCATCATCATAGAAGCTACTATGCCACAAGCAATAGCAATTATATTAGGACTAACACCTTCCACATAAAATATTAATGACATGCAGATTATAAAAGTTATAGAGAAAAAAACAACTTTTTTCATAAGATAACCTTTCCTCTCTTTCTCCTTTTCTCATTAAGGTATTTGATGAAACTTATGTCATTCACTTCACTGTATTTTTCATCTAAAATGCTTTTTCCAGTACCTAGGCAGTAATAGTGTAGAAAGAAAATTACATATCTTCTTTCAATACTATTAGGGACATACTCTATAGAATTTATTTTCGTTAACAAAAATTTAAATGAAGAGTCAAACTTCCTTCTGATGAAATCTATATTTTCTATAAAATAACTAATACAGATACACCTAGCAAACCAGTTAAAGTTATCTTTTTTATTACTACTAAGAAATCTATTTATGAGGTATTCAGAAATTACTTTTTTGTATTCTTTTCTCTTTACCTTACTTAATACTTTTAATAAAAAGCATTCAAATTGTGGATAGATATTAGCTTTGCTATTAAGGAAGGACAATGCATCTGAAATTAAATCAGGGTTTTTTTCCAGTAATTGTTTAACAAAATTAATTTGTGCAGTTTCAACATTTTCCACAATTGAAGGGTTTTCCAATATTGTTTTAAAAAATTTCTTTGCACCTTTACTTCCAAATCTGTATGCCCCCTTTGAACTAATTACTTTAAACGTATACCGTATTATCGAAAGCCATCTCCCTCCTCTGTTATTCGAATTCACTATAATAGAAAAATAAAAACTCTTTAAAAATTCCACATCCTTTTTTCTTTTATTCAATTTATCCCATTCATTAAAATACCAGTGATCTTTAAACATAGCTTTTGTAAAGATCTTTGTCTTCTTTTCATTAACATGTAACTTTAACTTACCTAAAAGTAGAGAAGAATTTTGTATAACTTCATATGCATCATATTCATCACCATTAAAACATATCCACATATCATCAGAGTATCTTGTGTATAGAAAATCATTATTTCCTTTAAATTTCACTCTCAAGAATTTGAGAATTTCAGTGTCATATTTAGCTAAATAAAAGTTTGCTAATAATCTGGACATTTCACCTATTTCTTCTTGTGGAATGCCTGTATTTGAAGGGTAATAGCCAATGTCTTTACTATCGGAGGAACGTAAAAAGTGAAATAATAAATCAATTATATTGGAATTATCTTTCACAACACTTCTTAGGTCTCTTTCTAGTATGCTTAAATTTACGTCGTCATAAAAATGTGCTATATCAATATGTATGTATTTATTATAATTTGCACTCCCAGCTTCTCTTGCTAGTCTCTGATATTCACTCCAATCTTTTCTAAAATTAGCTTTTGAAATCTTTGGTTGATATTCGTCAGGTATACTATTGATTTTAGTTATATACTCCTTGTATTTTTTTGTGAGATTTTCAAAATCTATTGAATTTATTTTTGATGGCTCTATCATATCTTTCATATACAAAGTCTCTATAAAATCCTTCTTACTTTCTTCATTGCTTTTGGGAGTAATTCGATAACCTCCATAAACCTTTTCATTCTCGGTAATTTTAGATGAAAGATCGGCCTGTATCTTCTTTATACAGTAGTAATATACAACTAAATCTTCTAGCGAAAAGGATTTAGTCTTTCTTAATACTCCATTACCTTTCGCAAAATAACGATAAAATGAGGATTGAACAGAATAATCATGGTTATTAATCTTTTGAAGTAGACTTTTTAAAAATTTTTCTTTATCGATATCCTCATAACCTAATATGTCATAATACTCTATTTCTCGTCTAATTACTTTCCAAAAATGGTCATCAATTGAATTAATAAACTCTTTTTCATTTATATTCACATTCTACACTCCTCATTCTCTGAACTTCACAAAAATCATTATTAAAGGTACCAGGTCCTCACACAACTCTAGTTCAATTCGGAATTGTTTCCAAATTGCGTGTGTACCTGGTACCTGTTTTTAAATGCATCATGATGCCCAAATGAATAAAAACCTTTCATAATAGATGCAATAATAAAATATGCTTTTTCTTCACGAATCCAGTTTAGTATTGATCTTTCATTTGAAGCTGGATTTACAATTATTTGGTGGAACTCTTCTGTTGAAGTCGTTAGTTGTTCAATTTGTTGTAAATCTACAATATCCAGGTGATTGTTGGGGTACAAACTTATAAAGTGCCTTACGGCTACTGGATACTCCCTGTAACGCCCTTTTCTAATAGCCAAGTCGCCTTTTCCAATTCTACGAACAATCTCTTTTTCATTTAAAACTTCCCATTCATCTATTTCTTCTTGTGTAAGTGTAGTATAATCCCTTGAATATATTTTCATAATACATTCTCCATCCTATTTTTCTTTCCGTACATATGAAAAAAGAATCGGCATAACCGACCCTTTCTCATTCTATTTCGTTATGTTCCTAACCTTTTTCAACTTACCCCCAAAGCCTTAAACACCGCATCAATCGGATCGGCATAAAACACGGGTTGCACTTTAACCAGCAAATCAGGTGGAACTGTCTGTAAGTCCATCACTGATGACGCTGGTATCAATACCTTTTTAGCCCCTGCATCGACACATACTTGAAGCACATTCGCAAACTCTTCCACTTTGGCAATGGTTCCTCCGACAGTCATGTTTCCAATAACAACTGTGCTCTCTTGTACAGGCTTGTCCAAAGCACTTGAACATAATCCAATCAACTCAGCAATAGCCAGTTCATCTGTCAGCCCGATGCCTTGAAGATCACTGATATGCATGAGGTAATCTTTTGTTTTCGTGCTAATGACATTACTGATACTTTTGCTGTTAGCTGTGAAGTAACGGAATGCCGTATCCAAGCTTTCTCTTGCTTCACGATAAGAGCCAACACCAGACTTGTCAAACTTCCCTGTCCCGCTCACAACTTGGTTTTCGAGCTTGTACACGCCTATCATACCTGAGTTTCCATGACCGACGACATAGACATGTCCTGGCTTGCCCATGCCTTCTGGAATGAGCTTACCGCCACCTTGTTCGGGAACGGATACATACTCCTCTTCCAACGATTCCTTATCTATATAGGAGAACATGACATCGTAAAACTCCATACCACCAATCTTCTTAAGCTGTTCTTTTACACGACGGCGACCTTCCATTGCATACTGAACGATTTCTTCAATATCTTCTTTCGTGTATTCACCGTGTGGATAAATGAGTTTCACCATACCTGAAACCGTCTTGCGAACTGCTACCGTATCACGTTGATTTAAGTTGTTGCCAAGCTTGTAATACTTATCAATGGAATCGGCAAAGGAACGTTTACGCATTTCCCTAAAGAACTCGGCGATGTAATCCACGATAAATCCATACTTATCCGTAAAGAAGTCAGGTCTCATTTTCGGAATTTCCCAACCTGGCATGTAGTAATGCATCCGATCAAAGAATGCCGTATCACTTGCCATTTCTTCTGGGAAAGGGGCAAACAGGTGTGATGTCTTCAGTAGTACATCCACACTCTGATTGATATTACCAACGAACACCATAGAGGCAGATGCATTTTTCTCTTCTTTTCCTCTTGCAAAGGATCCTGATGCCATGTAGTCCTTCATTATTTGGATTCCGTCTTTATCCTTAAAGCGAATCCCCGCCACTTCATCGAATGCTACGCAATCCCACATCCCAACAAGCCCAATTTTTCGTGTAGACATGTTATAGAAAAGGTTTGCTACAGTGGATTGACCACCCGATACTAAGATGGAGTTGGGTGAAATTTCTTTATACACATGCGATTTACCTGTCCCACGGGGTCCAAGTTCACACATGTTATAGTTGTTTTCGACAAGTGGAACGAGTCGTAACAAAAGATGCCACTTCACCCGTTCCTCCAGTTGGGTCGGCTCCATTCCAGTCGAACGAATCAACACATCAATCCATTCATCCTTCGTAAATTGCCTTCGTCCTTCAAACACTTCATTGATGTCCATATTCGGCATTTGAATCGGCTGTAAACTGCTCACGCTAAAGGGATTCATAACCCGTACTTCTTCATCATAAAAGTAATCAATTTTCACCATACACCAAATGCCACCAACAAGAAGCTTGTCGAACTCTTTCACAAAGTTTGAAGCAATTGGAACACCTTTCAGCCCAAGATTCGAAAACTCTGCTTCATATGTGTCGATTTTCGGGTTTAGTGCCACGGTTACTTTATCAATAATCGAATACTGCCCTAATTCACGAATGCGTGATTTAATCTTTTCCGCTTCGTCAGGACGGACAAAGTTGTCGGTAAGGATCTTTTTAACACGCTCAACGCCTTCTTGTATGCTTTCTTCATCATCCGTGGCCGCATACATACCAAGCAGGTATTCAAGCACATAAACAGGAACGTTGGCCCCTTCTTTAATAAGCTTCGTCAAGTCCTTTCGAACGACACGACCAGCAAACACATCATTTAGCTTTTTATCAAGATCCAGCGTCATCGTTTCTTCCACTTTCTCTTCCACAATTACACCCCCTCATTTAAAAATCAAAATCACTCACAATTCCCAAGTTGATGGAAAACGGTACTTTTTCTGTGAAGACACCTGTTTCCATATCTTTTACAAGTAAGTAATACGTTTTATTGCGATCATACGAAATGCTTTTCAATACAAATTGTAGCTTGAATGTTCGCTCGGCTGGATTATCAAATGAACGATCCCCGATGATGGTTTCCTCATTAGACAGCACATTTCCTTCATCGTCTGCCATGTAAATGACGACTGTACGAGGAATTATCTTGTCCTCAACTTTTTCGGTTTGGAAGAAATCCAAGTTGAAAATGCTGTTCGTGATTTTTCGTGTCGTGCTTGTCAGCCTGATATCGACCTTTTGAATAGCTTGCGAACCTTTTTGTCCCGCCCGCTTATTTTTGAAGGCAACTAACGGAACAACGACTTCTTGGAGGCTTGCCCCGCCGTGCACAAAGTTCACACCAGTTCCTTGCATACGATTACGAATGGTTCCGTTCGGCACATACGCTGTCAAATGATGTTCGTTCTTCACAATCGAAGTTAAATCAATCGCCAATTGCCCTGAAACATCTCTATTCTCTTTCGAGAGCATGTAACGACGCTTCACTTCAATCGTATCCATTGCCTCATTCCCGATCTTGTCACTCTCTTCTAAAGCATCCCGTTGATACAAGAAGCCATGATCAGCAGTGATATAGACATTCGTTCCGCTCAAATCATCCCGAATGATTTTCACCAAATCATACAACTGATTCAATGCCGTTTCCACCGCATCGAACGTGTAGATTTCTGTGGAAGCTTTATCGCCCATCGCATCAATCGTGTCATGATAGATATAAACAAGCTTCTTCCCTTTAAACGTTTCACGTCTGCCTGCCTTATTCATCGCCAGCATATCTTGGTAGTGAACGGCGATACTATCTTCTTTGAACGATTCAATGATTTTCTTACGATTTTCAAGCCCAGCCGAGTCTTTTCCATCGACAAGAACTCGACCGTTTTCGTCAAAATCAAGACTACGATGCGGAAGCAATGAAGCCATCCCCAGTTTCGTAACAGATGGCACAACTCCAAGCATCGTCTGCATGTCACAAACGCCCATCGTCTCAGAGTTCAAACGTTCAGCAAGTTCAACACCCACCTCATACCGCATCGCATCCGAAATGATGACAAACACTCGCTCACCTTTTCGAATATGTGGAGCGACGATGGATGAATAGAATCCTTGCTGATTTTGCACTCCAGGAAGTGACCATTCCTCTGTCATTTCCGACTTCACTGCCTGTGACCAATGAGTGCTTAACTCTCCCATAAACCAATTCGTATATAGATGTTCCACAAGTTCTTTGAGCTTTTTCAATAATTCATGGTTACTTTCTTCATCATACGCAACGTAAAACTTACGGTAGTATGTATCCATGACGTGATATTCTTTACGATACGCTTCGTACAGGTCGATTGCCCGCCCTTGGGGAATACCTTGCCCGTGTTCTTTATGGAATTCATGCATCTTCACTGTGTAATAAAGTGCCTCGTAAACAGACGCATATTTTTCGTAATAATGCTTCGCCCGTCTCAACTTAATCAGCTTCGTGTATTCTTCATAATCTTCCAGCTTCTCCATTAGGCTATTCGCAATATGAATGATGATGGCTTTATCAACATACGGGAATGTATCCGCCTGCCTGAACTCGTCTATCGGGACAGATTGCAGTATACTTGGAAGCTGAATTTCCTGTTCAACCATTTCAGCATATTCATCAAATACTGTATAATCCGTTTTGTGATGCATCCAATGGTCGATGAACACCAATGCATTCGCTTTGTTTCGTTCGGCAATAAAATCTTGCACTGCCGTCAAATAATCTTCGCTCACCGAATGATTGAACGCCGTCACCGTTAAATGAATAAACAGCGTCTTCAACGTCTTCGTTTCACGCTCGTACCCATAATGAGTCGCCACATATGTCCAGAACACATCAATATCAAAGAATCGCTCCATTAGTGACAAATACTTGTTGCCGTTATCATCCAGCGTATCCATTAGAACCGTTTTTAACACCGCTTCAAAGTCAGGTGTCTTCACGTTGCAAAGAACACCCATGATCGCCAACTCAATCGTTTCCTCTGTATAAGATTCGATGCCAAATGCCTTGAATTTTCGGAACCGTTCTCTATTATTAAAGAATCGTTCATGCTTTTTAACGGTCGCCCTGAGCGATGGGTCAATATGAAGCTCACTCAAAAGAAGGGACACCCGATCCGCAAAAAACGTCTTCGAATACAACACCGTATCCGCCAGCCAGTTATCCTCTACACCTAACTCCACATTCGTATAGATTAAATAAGAAGAAGTCGGATCTTCTTCCTCTAATAAATGCTTCATGTAGAATTGGTTATTATCAGATAATGTTTGGACTTTAACACCAGCAATCATCAATTGCTCAATTTCTTCAATAAATTCTTCGTCCTTGTCCACCCAGAACACAATCTTTCGTTGTTCCCCGTCTTTTAGGGGTTCGTTGAAAATATCTTGCAGGGCGGACTCGATTTGTGTCATGTTCATTGCATTCACCTACTCTCTATAACTTTTTTAAAAAAGATACACCAAAGTTAATAGGTTTAATCTTTAAATGTTCCTGTACCTATGCCACACTTTTCAAATCATCCTAACAAGGATTTTATAAATATCTAATTGATTTCGATTATATTGCGTAGCTCTTCATGTATCATTTTCCCTATCTTCTCTACTTCGCCATCAAGAACGGTGATATTACTCATTGATAACCTTTCACTTATCCTTTTTAAAAGTTGTCCTTCTTTAACTTTTTCATATAAATCATTGAAGTTATACTTGATTAATTTCTCCAAAGAAATCGTATTATACATAATAAATATAATGATAGTCTTTTCTACCATTATTCTAATTTTCTCGTCCTCGACAAAAGTATCTTTAAGCAATAGAAAGTATCTGAAGGTTATGTCATTTCTAATGTATGGAGTAAAGCCAGATGATACAGATGTTAGTAATATATCTAAAGCTTGTGTAACAAACGAATATGTCGCAAATTGAAAAACTCGGATGTTAGATAAGTTAGCCAATTGCGGATATTGACTTCTATATTTTTCACATCTTTCTTCCAAATTAAGCTTCGAGTCCATTATGTCCGTGAAAACTAAATTGTCTAATACATAGTCATCGAGTCCATTCTCAATATCGGATAACGATGAGTAATTTGCAAGAAACTCCGAACCACTTTTCAAATCCGTATTTAGAATACTTGAAACGAACTTCCAATAAAACGTGTCAAATAACTCTAATTTGGAATTATTTTGGTTATATAAATCTTTAACTGGAAGGATGTGTATTGAAGTTGGATAATCCCTTGCAATTTTAAAAGTATCGTAATATGCTTCTTTAAATAAATTCAATGTGTAACTGTCCTTAAAGGTGTCATTAGAGTTTCTAAAAAAACCTTCAAATTTTATCAATGGTTCTTCAACCACATGATAGTCCCCAATAAGAACAAAGGGATAATGTTCAAAATTCTCCACGTCCAAATACATTGCACCTGACAGCAATAAGCATTCTCTGGATGAACTCCATCTTTCTATTTCGAATTCAATCAGATTTAAACGTTTAAGCCAAAAAAGTTTCACTTCATCAATTAATTTTAGGGCGGTTGAAAAGCCAAATGAAGGTTCCCCTATTACAGTTTGTAATTCCGCCAATAGATTTCTATATTCTACTTGGATATTATTTAGAACATCGTTATTAAACTCCATATTGGATATCCTCGTATTTTAACTTATACCATTTTGGGAATTCATAAATTCCCGATAATAGCTGGATATATCTTTTCAGGATTTTGACAATATCAGAAATAACGCTTGGTAATTTTTGATGAAGATGAATGTCAGGAACTGTATGATACTTATGCAAAGGATTATTACATACCAACATTGAACTCTCCCTTACAGCTCCCCAAAAACCATGTGAAAAATTTGTGCCATATTCGTAATAGATTTCATATAACTCCGACTCATCAACTTCCTCAAATTTCTTTTTTATTGATTGTTGATCAAAATAACGGACATCGATGTCCATAAACTCTTCCCAAATAGGTTCATTTACGATAGCTTCTATAATTGGTTCTTGTATTTGAGATTCTCTACTAAAGCCACTTTCACGTCCTCGGAGCAAAATATGTTTGTATTTTCCAATACCATATAATTGATATTCCTTAAATATATTTATATTTCCCGTTTCTTTCATAATTAGATATTTCATCATAACAAAGACCTCTGTTATTGTTCTTAGTGCATGTCGACCTAATATAGCGTTTTCTAATTCATTATCCAATGTTTCTTTACATAATTTAAGTATATAAACAGCAGACCCCATTAACACGTTGAACTTGGGGCTTTCAAGTAACTTTTCCTTGTAGACCAAGTTAATATATTCAAATGCTTTTTGTGTGTCTTGAAGAAATTCACCCGAATCTAATTGATTCTTCATGTGTTTAATAAAAAATGGTGAACATTCAGTGCTTAATCCAAGTTCATTCCAGAAAGAAGATACAAAATCGTGGTTTGGTTCCTCTATGTCAATTCCCTCGAAACTTCTAATCATAGGTCTGTAAAGCCTCATTATTTCATCTTCATGAGATGTTGAACTATAGTTTTTAAATGCATCTATTGTCATACTAACTTCCTCTAAAAACTTGACTTTTCCTCTAAAAAGCGAAAGGCAAATAGATAAATATCTTAAGTCTGTTGAATCATTGGATTGTTGGTCAAAAAATCGTTCAACAGTTTCCTGTAATTTTTCAATTCTATATTCGACAGTTTGAGATTCATCATAAAAGTATTCATTAATTACTTTGTTTTTATTTCGACGATATACAATAGTTAAAGGGGCTAATATTGTAGGGTCTACAATGTCACTGATAATGTCGAAAATTTTTTTTTGTTTATCCCCTGGTAAGCCATTTATCAATGAAAACTTCGGTTCATTAATATCAATATCTGTATGAGCAATTCGATATAGTATATTTTCGCATTTATTTAATCCCTCTTCTCTTCCGTAATAGAGAAGGATTAGTCCTAATCATACAAAATCTGGAAGTCGTTCTTTGCTCCATGAATTGAACTTTAACAAATCTCCAAATGCATCATTGGCTGGGGAAATAATAACCCCTTTTTTAAACGAATGGTCTGATAACTTACTTGTATTTCGCATTATTAAAATTCCCTCCTTCATAAAGAAACGGGGAGAGTACAAAGTATGATTGAATGAAATTTTAAGAATCATTTAATCCCCTGTACTCCTAATTCTATAAAAAATGAAATTAACTCAATTGGATATTAATTATATTTTTGCCACTAACCCCTTAAACTTTTCATAATTGACTTTCACACCGTCATCCAAGTCAATCTCAATTTGCATATCCGCCATATGGTGTAACAGCTCATCATACGCTTTCAACTCGTCGATTTTCTTATCGAGGGATTTCAGTTCCTTTTTGGCATTGCTGATTTCTTTCGTTGTGGAATCTCCTTCGATGATATCAAGCAAGTCCTTCTTCTCCGCATCCAAGCGAATTTGAACTTCATGCAAATAATCCGTCCGAATACGGGATAGCGTCGTTTTGTCGTAACGGTGCATATAAATAAGACAATTGAACGCCTTTTCCTTACCTGATGTAAACAGCCAGTATATCGGTCGCTTCTTATACACTTGAACATGATCTTTATAAAAGTCGTTCAAGAAGTAACGACGCAATGCTTCCCTCGCTGTCTCATTTTTACGTCGACCAATCGCATCCGCTACGAATTCGAGATTTTCTTCCAGTGTTTCTTCACTAAACGTTACTCGAACGAACTCAACGAATCTTGTTACGATATCATCTTCGAAATAAGCACCTGGCAGGATTGGAAGGATGTTGTCTTCGTCTACGGAAAATGTTTTATATCTGGAAGAATCGAATTCTCCGCCTGCATAGATAAGCCCTTCTTCATCAAGCGAATAACGACCGAAAGAACAGCCGATTGCATAGGAAATGAAGCTTGTAATGTCACGTTCTAAATCGGCTTTGCGGATGGTGATATTATTAACGTCAACTTTTGAAGATAGTTCATCTTGCAAATTATAAAGCTGAATATATATTTTATTGAGCTCTTCTTCATAAATCGTCATTTGATTAAACTGCTCTTCCATAAATTCTTGCCACAACCCAAAAGCTATTTTAAGTTGCGTTAAAGTATTTTCATCCTTCATTAAAGGGTGCTTTTTGAACCCCCAGGAGAACTCATATGAATCCCATTCATCTTTCGAGATTTGTATTAAACTTTCAACCTTAATATTAATTGATTCAATGATTTCTTTATCTGAAAGTATTATCGGAATTTTAGCAACTGATTCCGCTTGAATTGCGATTGTTGGATTAATTATTCTTACGAAGTGGTTAGCAATTTTACTACACAAAAATCCAATAAAATAAGAATGAAATTTCTCTTCTGCGAAAAGAACTGAACCATTGGAATCAAAAATAAAACCTTCTGGCAAGTATCGCACTCCGAAATATGAACTACTAATTCTGGACCAAGTTATTCCCCTTTGAAAATAATGTTTCTCATTTGTTATTTTCCAATTTAAATTATCACCCAATTGGGGGTATACTCGTCTTGTATTTTCTTTTATTTCATGCCCATCATTTTCCCAATTTACAACATAATCATTATTTCCATACCACTTTCTGAATTCTCCACCTTTACAATACGGAATCCATTTTACTTTTTGTTTAAATGCATCTTTCGCAGACTTCATAGAAATACCCATTTTATCAAATTCTATTTCATGCCATAATCTAAGAAAGCGATTATTATCACCCGTCCTCATTCCAAAACAAATTTTAGAGTAATTATCCAAACTTTTATTATTTGAAAAAACTTCATTTACATTTCCACTTGCCCAATACGCAATCGGGCTTCCTGGAATTTTACTGAAGTTTTCTTGACTGAATGAGTAACGATGCGGAGCAGAGGGATTAAGAACTGCATCTACCGCTTTTTCTCGTTTCTCTTCAGCTGTTCTTTCTTCGATCATTCGCAAATAAATTCCTTTGCTATCGGACACTTCAACACTTCTTAATACAAACGCCGTTGATTGCACAACTTCGCCACCAATTTCCTCAAATGCTCTCGGTCCCAAGTGCAACATTGTATCGATGAATTTATTGTTAATGACCTTTTCACGCAACTTTTCAAAGCTGGATAGGAACATCCATGAATGCTGATTAATGGCCGCATAGAAACCGTTTTTCTTTAAGTAATGATCCACTTCCATGAAGGAGGCGAATAAGTCGGATTTTGAATCGGGATAGTTCTTTTTGAGAAAATCAGACAGTTCTTTGTTCATACTTCCCGAACCCATGTAAGGTGGATTCATGACGACGATGTCATATTGTTGACCCATGATTTTCGATTGTTGAATAAGTAATGGAAGTAAAGCCAATGTTTTCTCCCGCATCTCTGTTTGAAAAATATCATCTACAGGATTGTCTTTTATCTCACGAAGCCTATTCTCTAAATATACTGTATCTATTGCCGTCGCTTTAATAAGTGAACCGTATGTTTTGGCATTTTTAAATGTATCAATTAGGATTTTTGTCACATCGAATACTGTATCGTTATCATTGCCTGCAACATACAAAATGTCTTCTTCTGTCCATCCGTTCGTTTCTTGCACAGATGCCAAATTGAGTGTTAGTCCATCTCTTTCGATACTTCTTAAGAAACGTCTATTGTATTGCAATGCTTTCATAACAACTGAAAAGCTTGCCAATTGATACGCTCGATCGTCAATGTCTAATCCATATAAATTTTTTTCAATAATTAGGCGTGGAATTTCTCTTTCCATATAACCGCATTTGCTATAAATCTCGTAAAGAACATCGAACATATAGACAAGGATATGGCCGCTTCCCATTGCAGGATCAAAGCACTTAATGTCCTCTACATCTAATTCTTTATTGACATATGGGATAATTTTTTCTTGAGATTCTTCTTGTTCGTGATTTAAGAAAAACTCCCATCCTTCGATTAAATCATTATGCTCTGGATGGGCTTCTGTCCAGTAACGTCCAAGCGAGTTTTGCACCATATATTGAACAATCCAGTCTGGTGTAAAAAGCTGAGTTGCAAAAGGGATTTCTTCCGCCTTATATTTCTTTTTCGCTTTGAAAACACGGTCTTTTTCTTCGGCAATATAGTATTGATACAACCACCCGATTACCTCGATTTTCTCCCAGTTAGCTTCTGGTATAACTTCCGTATCCGTCATTTGACGTACAAACGAATCCGTCCCAAGTAACCCTTCAGGGAAAAGAATCTCTGAATAATCCTCAATCGTCTCAAACATAAAGGGCATATAACGATTCAAGTCATTACAATGCGTTTTGATTAGATATTTGAAAAGCTCGTCTGTTTCATTGTTCATTTTCATGTCGTAAACTTTTTCTTTATCTAAGTCAAGATCCAGTGATAATGCTTCTTTCATCATATCTGGCTCGGCACTACCTGAATTCGAAGAAAGGACACGCACTTTTGTTGGAAGATAATCGTTTACTTCCATGTATCTCAAAGCGATAAAACGGTTGAACCAAGTGTAGGATGTTTCTTCCATTAATCGGTCAAAGCCGATTTCATTAATACGGGCGATAAGCTTATTCCGTTGTCGTCTTTCTGTATCTGAAAGCTGTTTGCCGTCAATAAAGACAGCATCTGAGCTTTCAACGTTAGCTTTTTGAATTGACTCGGCTGTAATACCAATTTTTCTTGCTTGAAGTTCTACTTTTTCCAGCAACTCTCTTCTTGCTTCAGTTGCAAACTTCTTTAATGCGGTTTTGTTCAAAACTATTTCACCTCTATTTGATATGATGCTTTGTCTTAGAATCCAAGTACCTTTCTAAGTAGAAGTATCGGAAAACGTTTTTTACTAAATCTTTGCCACTAACCCTTTAAACTTCTCATAATTCACTTTCACACCGTCATCCAAGTCAATCTCAATCTGCATATCCGCCATATGGTGTAACAACTCGTCATATGCCTTCAATTCGTCGATTTTCCTATCAAGAGACTTTAGCTCTCTTTTTGCATTGTTGATTTCTCTTGTTGTGGAATCTCCATTAATGATTTCAAGTAAATCATTTTTCTCAGCATCCAAGCGGGTCTGAACCTCGTGTAAATAATCTGTTCGAATACGAGATAGCGTTGTTTTATCATATCTATGCATATAAATAAGGCAATTGAACGCCTTCTCTCTACCTGAAGTAAATAGCCAATAAATCGGTCTTTTCTTATAAACTTGGAGATGATCCTTATAGAAATCATTCAAGAAATATCGACGTAGGACTTCTCTCGATGTTTCATTTTTTCTTCGTCCAATTGCATCCGCAACAAAGTCAAGATTTTCTTCAAGTGTTTCCTCACTAAATGTTATTCTGACGAAATCAATGAACCTTGTTACGATGTCATCTTCAAAATAGGCACCTGGCAGAATTGGAAGGATGTTGTCCTCGTCTGCTGGGAATGTTTGATAACGGGAAAAATCAAAGCCACCACCTGCATAAATCAGACTATCTTCGTCGAGTGAATAGCGGCCGAAGGAACAGCCTATTGCATAGGAAATAAAGCTTTTAATATCTTGTTCTAAATCGGCTTTGCGGATGGTTATATCTTTATCCTCCACTTTAGGCTCAAGTTCATCTTGTAAACCATAGATTTCAATAAAAATACGATTTAGCTCTTCTTCATTCAACTTTAGCTGATTGAACTCCTCCTCCATAAATATCTTCCATTTCTTGAACGTAGATTCTATCGAAGTTTCTCTTTTATACATAATTAGAGGATGTTTTTGAAAATCCCAGGAAGTCTCTATTGAATCCCATTCTTTTTTACTAATTAAGTAATTTTCATTCGTTAACTCGTCAATTATTGACATAGTTTCTATATTAGTTTTTACAACAGGGAATTTTGCAACTTCACCAGATTGAAAATTTAATGTAGGATTTATTTCGCCTAAAACATATTTAAAAACTGAAGAGTTTAATAAAGATAAAAAATAATTTCTTTCGTTCTCGTCTGTATATAAACAACAACCACCATTATCAAAGATAAACCCTTCTCCAAATTTTCTAATACTAAAATTAGAGGAAGTAATGGTAGACCATGTTAAGCCAGGCTTCATAAAATAATTATAATTGGCTATAACAGCTGTCGGTATTTTCCTAATTTCCTCGGCGTCATTTTTCCAATCAATTAAGTATTCATTATTTCCGTACCACTTTCTATAACCCCCGCCTTTATTATAGGGGAACCATCTATTAATTTTAGTTTCTTCTTTAACAATTTTGGTCTTATTAAAGTTCACTGTATTTATGTCTACTTCATGCCATAACCTTAAAAATAAATTATTATTTGAAGTTGAATTTCCTTTGCGGGGGGATGCAATTTCTCCAAGTTTTATTGAGTTCTCAAATAGTGTTCTTACCTTATCACTCACCCAATACGCAATAGGGCTTCCTGATATTTTGCTAAATTGATTTTGTTTACAGGAATAGCGATATGAAACAGAAGGATTTTGAACAGCTTCCAATGTTTTTATTGGCTGATTTTCTATACCAGTAAAATCCGATAGCTTTATGAACTCTCCTGACACATCTACATGATAGTTTCGTAAAGTAAACAAACACACTGGTACCATGGCCGCTTCAAAGCCGTTATATTCCAATTGAATCAATGAGCTAATATTTTTTTCTTTAACGATTATATTTCGTATATGTTCATAAGAAGAAATAAACATCCAAACGAACGGAGTAATAAAACCTAATTGACCGTTCGGCTTTGTAGACCGAAAGCTATATTCCATAAATGCGGAATAAAGGTCGGATTTAACATTTGGATAATTCGCATTTAAATACGTTGTAACTTCTTTCGACAAATATCTATTACCTGCATATGGTGGATTAGTAATAAAAACATCATACTTTTGATCCATGAGAGATGATTGCTTGATTAAACATCTAAATAACTCCAAAGTACGATCTTTCATTTCTAATTCGAACAAGTTACCCACTTGTTGTTCGATTGCAGTTAAACGTTCATGCAGAAAAGAAGTATCGTAGGATTCAAGTTTAAGAAGTGAACCAATTGCTTTCGCATGTTTAAATTGTTCAATATAATTTTGCATTTCATCAAACTTTTCACCAGTATGTTCCCCAGCTAAAAAGGCCACTTCCTCATCCGTCAATTTATTTGTTTCTTGAATAGATGCTAAATTCAGCACTAAGCCTTCTCGTTCAATACTCCGCATAAATCGCTTGTTATATTGCATTGCTTTCATTACGACTGAAAAGCTTGCCAATTGGTACGCACGATCATCTATGTCTAAACCATAGAGGTTCTTCTCAATAATAAGACGTGGAATTTCTCGCTCAGTGTATCCACATTGACTATAGATTTCATGGAGAACGTCAAACATGTACACCAAAATATGCCCACTTCCCATGGCAGGGTCGAAACACTTGATATCTTCAACATTAAGTTCTTTATTAACATATGGAGCTAATTTCTCTTCAAAATCTACTTCGGGATTTGGATTTTCTAAATAGAACTCCCAATTTTCTATCAAACCTCGATGCTCAGAGTGTGACTCAACCCAATAACGTCCCAAAGCATTTTGCACCATATAACGAACAATCCATTCAGGTGTGAACAATTGAGTTGCAAATGGGATTTCTTCGTTTTTATATTTCTTTTTTGCCAAAATAACTCGGTCTTTTTCTTCAGCAATATAATATTGATAAAGCCACCCAATAATCTCAACCTTTGTCCAATTATCTTCTGGAATGACTTCCGTATCCGTCATTTGCCGAACGAAAGAATCCGTTCCAAGCAATCCTTCTGGAAAGAGAATTTCCGTATAGTCTTCAATTGTCTCGAACATAAATGGCATGTATCGGTTTAAATCGTTACAATGCATTTTGATCAGATATTTGAAAAGGTCGTCTGTCTCATTGTTCATTTTCATGTCGTACACTTTTTCTTTATCTAAATCAAGATCCAGTGACAAAGCTTCTTTCATCATATCTGGCTCGGCACTGCCTGAATTTGAGGATAGGACCCGCACTTTTGTTGGAAGATATTCGTTCACTTCCATGTATCTTAATGCGATGAAACGGTTGAACCAAGTGTATGCCGTCTCTTCCATTACTCGTTCAAAGCCGATTTCGTTAATTCGAGCAATAAGTTTATTCCGTTGTTGTCTTTCTGTATCTGAAAGCTGTTTGCCGTCAATAAAGACGGCATCGGAGCTTTCGACATTTGCTTTTTGGATAGATTCGGCTGTAATGCCAAGCTTTCTTGCTTGTAGTTCTACTTTTTCAAGCAACTCTACTCGTGCTTCGGTTGCGAATTTCTTTAATGCAGTTTTATTCATCTATTTTCACCCTTCATTCGATAAACTCGATTTGTTTATTCGATTTGATGATTTGTTTTAATTTATGGGATAACGTATTGATGTATTTATCGACATCATCTTCTGTCGATAATGTTGTCACGGCAACAAGTTCAGTTACTTTTACTGCCTGTTTTTGAACAATCGTTTTGACAGGAGTTTCAACGATCGTACCTGAATTCCTTTTTTGTTCTTCGGCTTTCCGTCTTTGCCATTCAGCAATTTCCCGTTTGATTTCTGTCGCTGTTCTTTCTTTATAGCTCGCACTTTGGGAAATTGTTGCATCGACTTTAAAAATATCTGTAAAGGCATCAAGACTATCCTTTAATCGGTTGTAGTGATCATCGACTTGTTGTTTGGTTTCATTTGATACGCCATACTGCTTCGCCAGAATGGACAATTCATCATAGTCTACTTTTAACTTTTCACGGGCATTGTCTTTTTTCTCGTTTAGGACGAGGTTTAATTTTTCATTAAACGCATGAACCAACTCAGGGATGTCTTTGATTTTCCGATAAGGAATTGGGTCTTGGATAATGGAACGTAGCTTTTCCATCTCCCCAGCTACTTCTTTTCCTGATAAATATGTTTTAATTTCCTCGTACTTGGACAGTGCCTCCAAACCTTGATCGAAAATATCTTTCTGATTTGTGCCAAAGAAACTTTTCACATAGACGATATCTTCTTCCCAATCTGCCAAATCATCTTCCAGTTCTGTTAGCTTCGTGAAGAATGAAGCGTTATCGAGTTTGCTATCAAATTGCTCAAAGTATTCAAGCCCTTTGTCGAGTAAGCTCATCCCTGGATATTTTCTGCCTTCATAACGGGCTTTGTATGCCTTGATTTCGGCGATTTGTTTTTCAATCAACCCACGGATATCTTTTACCAAACCATCTTCATCATCTGCTAAATCCGTTGTGTTGAAAATTTCCCTGCATACACGTTTAGCAGTACGGATAAGTCCGTCGTCAACTTTCACACGCTTAACAATGATTCCTTTATCGGCTTCATTTGATTTACCAAAGACCGTCAGCAATTTGTTCGCATCTGTTTCTGGCTCTAAATATTCGGCGTTATAACGGATGCGGATACGTTGCTCTTTCAATAGCTCCGCAACGAGTCCTGCGATATCAAGCTGTTTCCATCCGAATGGTTTATCTTCGAAACGGTCATAGACAAGCTTTACTCGAATTTGTTTTTGGATTTGATCTTGCATGTCAATAAATTCATAAACTTCTCTCTTTGCCAATTCGTTTGGTTTTGTTCCAATTGAATCGTCCAAAGAAAGTTGGTCATTGTCAGAAGCTAAAATAGCGATTAATTGTCTCTCGTTCTCCAAATGTTCTTTTACATAGCCTAACTTTGTGTAGACGTTATCTACCAACTGTTTGAAGGCTGAATTGATTTTCTCCTTTACTGAAGAACCTTTGATATCCATTTTGTCGCCGTTGACGAAAAACGCCCCGTCTTTAATGGCATTGTCTAACAGTTCCCGTACCCTGCGTCTCCTTTCACGCACTTCTGCTTGCTTGTTGTTCAAGATATTATGAATGTTTTCTGGAAGCTGAGTGATGTTCTTTTTCTTGCGGAACTCTTCAATGCGTAATGCCTCTTCCATTTCTTCGACATAAGCTTCGTTGCCACCAAGTTTAATGATCATTTCGCCACTGCCTGAAGTCATCATCATCATTTCCTGATCGGACTTATGATAATGATCTGACAGCGGAGACAGAATTTGCAATCCAATGCTTGATGTCTGGTTGCCATAATTTTTCTCATCCATTTTCTGATTATAAGAGAAGGAATACTGTCGTGAATAATTGAAACGCTTATCATCGTACAAGTCTTGGAAAATATAGTTTGCCAGCTCCCGCTTGACGATATCATCATCAATGTTCATCTGTTTAATTTCACGGTTAATGTCCTGCTCATCATCCGTTAAGAACAAATAATAATCGCCATTCTTTTGAATCAATGTTTGCGAAATCAATTTACGAAGAGAACCTTTGATTTTTTCTTTTAGCTGTAGCTTGTCTTCATCAATATGTGTCACCATGAGTGTTGCGATGTTGTCGATGTTTGCTGGCAGTTCTTTAATGTATTTGATCATGAATAATAACTTTAGTAAGTCTTTGTTGAATGGATCATCTTTTAACGCTGGGTTTTCATTTGCTCCTTCAATAACCCTTGATATAGACGGGTTAAGGAATTCTTTAATCGTATCGTAGAACGCATGGAATGGAATGAGCGTGCCTTCTTCCGCATCTTTATAGCGAAGCCCTGCTTCTTTGAACGCAGAAAGCATCGAACGTTCTCCTTCAGACAAGTGCTTGCCTGATGAGCCGTGTTTCCGTACTTGCTCAAATACATTTTGCAGGAGTTTGAATTGATATGGAATGAATGGATATACTTCAGCGAACTCCTGTTCATTGTCATACCCCCTAAGATCCGCTGTACTTTCACGGAAGCTAATAAGATTTTTCAAGATGGCACTTTTTTCAGGGAAAAGAACTTTTAGTTTGTCATTGACGTGCTGGTGCTTCTCTAAAATACGTTTCTTAATGACTTCATCTACCGAGATGGATGACAAGGATAATCTTGTATCGAAACGACCTTGGATTCGTGAGAAGTCATCACCTTTTACTTTTACTATGGAGTCAATGCTTTCTTGCGATGTCACCATGATCCATACTTTCCCGTGGGCATGCGTCCCTAAATCTTCCGCAAGCGTCTGCAAGTTGAGCATGAGATTACGGCTATCTCCGATGTATTGACCAATTTCATCGACGAGAAAGACTAAGTGGAATTTCGGGCCTTTTTCGTCAATGTATTCTTTCACGTCTTTCGAGAATTTCTCAATGCTGATTTCAAAGTTATTTACACCGTTTTCAAACCAATTGCGTGCTGATTCCTCCGACATATCCGTCACTTTTGTCAACGCTCCGATAACGAAATCCGCATCAAAGTAAAAGCTGTTGCGACGGCTCTCCCATGGTTCGCCCGCTAACGCTTGGAACTCCTGTTTAAACGCTTCGTACACGTCTTGCTTGTCCAAATACTTCTCCATCTCCGCAACGCCTGGAATGTCCCCATAATAGCCTCTATGTTCGTAAAACACCTTCATAAACACACGTAAGATCGCATCTTCTTTAGATTTATTATCAAGCGAGCTTTTCGAATCAATGTTGAAAAGAATCGTTTCTGTGTCCACGTCAGCAGTTCGCTTCATGTTCGCATATACAAGTGGATCTTTTACCTTTTCTTCAAAGAAATCAACTGGCTTTTTTCCTTGTACAGCTTTGTTTTCTAATAGGTAAGCAAGGATTTTAAGGAAGTGTGATTTACCCGATCCGAAGAAACCCGAAATCCACACACCCATTTTATCCGTCTTGCCGTCGATTCCCTTTTGGTAGTTATCATAGAACTTAGAGAAGTGTTTATGTAATTCTTGTGTAACGACATACTCGTCCAATTCTTGATATATGTCCGCTTCACTTGTTTGGGCAACTTTAATAACGCCACGAATATCCCGTTCAATATCTTTTAAAAACATCTCTTTCAGTATCATCTAATTTCCCCCTCTTCCATTAATCGACTAAGCGAAATGCCCTGTAGTAGTTATCATCTTTAAATTTGCTGAACAATTGGAGTGACTGACCGTCGTACTGTCCCGGGAAGAACATGATGACAGGTGTTTTGTCCAACACTTCCTGAAGGTTGTTCAGGATGTTATGAGAGCGTACAAACGGGTACACTTTCCCAACCCCTGTAAGGAAAACAACATTGTGGTCACCCATCTGTTCCTCAATTTTCTGTAGAAATACTTCGGGTTTGGCAAATGTCGTCATCGCTTTAAACAAAGCATCTTTTCCTTGTTGTTCTTCCATCTGAAAAATACGGTCAAAAATCCGTTTTTCTTTTGTAATTTCGATAAGCATTTTATATAAATCAAACTCGATAATTCGTCTGTTCGTCCCTTCATAGCTGAACTCTTTCTTGATATGCTTGATATAGTCCCTCACGACAAGCTCACCGTCTGACTCATAGTCGAAGACATAAAAACTGATTTCATTGCCAAGTCCACGCCCATCAATGAATTTGTCTTCTTTGATTTTCGGTATGATCTGATCCAGCCTTGCATTCAAATTCGCCATGTTGTCACCCCTCATTCACCCATCGCACGGACATATCGGGCATCGCCAATATGGGTAAGATGGTTTTTGATTTGTTCGTCTATAATTAGGCGGTTTAGTTCCTTGCCCCGACGTTCTTTAAACATGCCACTTTCGTATAATACCTGCATAAATGCCCGCTTCAACTTTTCGATATTTATATCACTCCAACTGGCAACTTTGTCACTTTGCTCTGATTTGGTCGTGAAAAAAAGATTGATATCCTTCTTTTCAATCATATAATCGTTATTCTGGAACTTTTCCCTAATCACTTCATCCATAAATTCAAAAAAAAGTAAATCCGTTTTCATAATGGCATACAAATTAATCACTTTGCTCATTTCAATGGAACCTTCCGTCATCAGTGAAGCTAATGTCGAATCAATCGCTTTAGCTCTCCTCATTACTGATGGCAATGTTCGAGTGATTCTTCCTTTATTCTCGAATTGAAATATGTTATCATCTACTACTTTGCTTCTAATCTCTTGTGTAGATAGCCCCATTTGTTGCAATTTAACGACCTGCTTTAATTCAAACAACAAGTAAGATGCACCATTCATACTTGAAGAATATTCTAATTCTATTGTCATCTAATCCTACCTTTCGCACAAGACTATCAACCTATTTCATTTCCAAAATTCTTTCAACAACAACTAATCGTCTTTTTCCACTCTGCTGTTGAACAACTTTCGTGAACTCATTATTTTTAATCAGTTTGTCCTGATTATTTTCATACATACTTTTAACGCCTTCTATTAGTTCATCTTCTTCAATTTCCTCTTCCCAATATGCATCGACTAACTTGTTCAACGCAGTCGCCAAATCACGTTGGGTGCGGTAAAAAAGCTTTACTTCCACGAACGCCACCTCGTATCTTTATTTTACTTACTTCTTATATTACTCTTACTTTGTTATATACTCAATATCACCAAAAAATTATTAATTAAAGGTATCAGGTCTTCACACAACTATAGTTCAATTCAGAATTTTTTTTCTGTTTTTTTGGAACCTGGTAGTATATTTAATATGGAGACGGTGGGAGTCGAACCCACATCCAAAGGCTCTGTGACTTCAGCGTCTAAGCGTGTAAATTGATCTTTTGGTCCCCACAAGCATTATGCCATCAGCCAAGGCTTCCTGTGCGCTATTCCTGGAATCGCTTATGACAGCCTCAGAATGCAGATATTATCACATAATGTTCACACCAATTTATACGTTTATTGAGATAAGTAAAACTTCTCTTTTACATATTTCATAAATTCCAATATACATCACCTATCCATCATGTATAGTAAAACTAAACTAAATAACCCACACACCCAATAGAATACAAACTGGAGGCGACAAACAGTGAAAAAAATCATCCTAACAACCGAAAGCGGTGCTGATCTACCAGAGTTTCTAGCAAAGAAACACAACATCCATGTAGTACCCATGCACGTAGTCATGGATGGCCAAGACTATTTAGACGGTCATCTACCCGTCCAAGATATCTTTGATTTTTATGCCCGCACCAAAAAGATACCATCCACCGCCGCCACAAATACTCATGAGTACCAAGAGTTTTTCAAAAAGATTCGAACGGAATTTCCTGATCATACAATTGTCCACATAGGCTATACATCAAAGGCGTCTGTTTCCTATCAAAATGCGTTAACAGCTGCGAAAGATTTTGAGGATATTTATTTAATCGATACATTAAACGTTACAGGCGGATTAACTACGGTGATTATGTATGCGGTTACTCTGCTGGAGGAAGAACCTGAAATAGATCCTGTCCACTTGCTAGAAAAGATCGAAGCAAAGGTTCCCAAAGCGAGACTTGCCTTTCTTCCGGGTAGCTTAGATTTTTTACGGGCTGGCGGACGAGTCAGTAATATGGCGTATCTAGGCGGGGCTTTGTTAAAAATCAAACCGTGTATTGAATTAGTGGAAGGGAAGCTTGTTTCGACTAAAAAATATCGTGGGAACATGAGCAAAGTGGCTGAAAGTTTACTGCTAGACTATTTACAGCAATATGACATTGATCGACAACAAATATATTTCATATACTCTATCGGCCTTAGTGAGACTATTAAAGAACGGATCAATGACATTGCAGGAAAAAAAGGATTCGAGAATAGTCTTTGGATTGAAGCGGGTGCGATGATTTCGTCACATTCTGGTCCTGGAGGATTTGGGATTGCGGGGATAGAGGTTTAATATCAAAAAGGTACCTGTGTTATACAGGTACCTTTAATTATGTTGAGCTCTATCTAATAAAACACAAATACCGTCCTCAACAACAAACGAGCTCCATTGCCATCAGTGAAGGTATTTTCCAACCCGCTATGGAGAATTGCAGCTTCGTATACAACTATAGATCAGTTACTTGTTTTTCATAAGAGAACTCTCATTTAAACCCTCACTGAATATATTTCCAAACATCTTCCACAGATTCATAGCCGAAAATATTACACAATAACAGCCCCAATTCAATCGAGTCCGCTCACATTATCGCTTCTTTAATGTCTACTTGTGCCCCTGCATCTTATTAATTTAGTTTCGTATATTTTAAACTTAAAAAGCCAATAATGGAATTAATATCGAATTTTACCGTCCTTCCAAAATGCTTTTTAACATATAGAAGTGAGGAATGTACATGTTTTGGAAAAAACAACAGGATGAAAATAAGCCTGTTTCTCAATCAAACGCAGAATCAGAAATATCAATAGAGACTCTAAAAAAAGCCCTCGTTCAAATGGATGATGCGGAATTTGTGGAACTCAATATTTCTGAAAATCAACATGTTGATCTTATCTACGTAAGAACTCTGATTGACCAAGAAAGATTAAATGAAAGCATTCTAAAACCTTTATCTAACTGTTCCAAACAATCCATTCAGGAATGCAATGTTCACTCAACAATAAACTCCATTTCCACTTTTAATGAGGCAATAAAGCAGCTGTTTAAAGGATCTGTTTTGTTATTTGACTCTTCGTCAAACCTTTGGTTCGCTATCCCTTTAGAAAATCCACTTGGACGTGCAATTGAACCATCCGATACTGAAACCATCCTTTTAGGAGCAAAAGACAGCTTCAGTGAACAGCTAGAACAAAATATTACGCTCATTCGTAGGCGTCTTCCAACACATGATCTGAAAACAGAGAAGTTCACCGTTGGTTCTTTAAGTAGGACAAATGTGGTTTTATTGTACATAGAAGGGCTGACCAATCCAGAATTTGTTTCAACCGCCAAAAAGAAGATTTCGGAAATTAATTATGATCTCTTATCTGATTCTTCTCAAGTAGCGGAATTCATGGAGGAACATCAAGATAGTATTTTTCCTCAGTTTCAGCAAACTGACCGACCTGATGTTGTTGCTTATTCTCTGGGATCAGGAAAAATTACGATTCTGGTAGACAATACACCTTTTGCTCTCGTTGCCCCAATTACTTTTTTTCATTTGTTCCAATCACCAGAGGATTATATTAATCGATGGGTAGTTGCCAGTTTTTTGCGTATCATCCGATATGTAAGTTTTATTCTGTCTATCACATTGATCCCATTCTACGTGGCATTAACAACTCATCACTATCAAATGATTCCTTTACAAACACTTTTCGTCCTGGTGGAGTCAAGGAGCAAGCTTCCGTTCACTCCTTTTTGGGAAGCATTTATCATGTTGATTTTTATTGAAATTATAAAAGAAGCAAGTTTAAGGATGCCAACAAAGACTGGTCAAACGCTTGGGGTTATTGGGGGCATTGTAATTGGTCAAGCAGCAGTTGAGGCTGGTATGGCAAGTCAGGTGTTAATTGTCATGGTAGGGATTTCAACTATCGGATCTTTTCTTGTTCCTAATTACCTTGTGACAAAGGCGAATTCATTGATTCAATTCATTCTTCTTATATTTTCTTCGTTTCTTGGGATAGTAGGGATTGTTTTGGCAATGATTATCATTTTAGCCCACCTTAATGGCTTGTCTTCACTCAAGCAGCCATATTTATCTCCTGTTGCCCCTTTCTATGGAAAAGATTGGCTTGACCTATTCATTCGAGGGCCTTTAGTCAAAATGAAGGAGCGTCCAGAACATCTTAAACCGCTGAAGATGAAGAGATATCAAACTAGGAGATGAACTGATGGAAGCCCTTCAATTATTTAATAAGAATGAAACCTATAATGGGTTCTATGTCATGTTGATGGTGAATCGCCTCCAAATGCTTTACTTTTTTTTGATTATGCCAAGATTTTTGATCCATTCATATATGATTTGGGTGATTATAGCGGTCGGCATATTGTCTCAACTAAACATTCTTCTTTTATCCAAATGGTTTTTAACCCGGATTTCTAGCGAAGGATACAACGGATTTGTCCAATTATTCGGAAAAAAACTTGTACGTCTCCTCTCATTCATCGGGTTGTTCTTTATCCTGCTTAAACTTTTCGTGATTATGTTAGGATTCTCGGAAATGGTTCAAATATTTATGTTTCCAGCTACAGATTCAAATTGGCTTATCTTTTTTATTATGTTGTCTAGTTTGTATGTAGCATGGAAGGGCGTTGAAAAAACTATACGTTTTGTCGTGATTTCATTTTTGTGTACATTTTGGATGTTCTTATTCTTTGCTTTTTTCTTCTTTCCTCCAATAGCTCAACTCAGTGATTTGTATCCAATTATTCCAATGGAATTAAGTGTGAATTCCTGGAAAGGAATATTTTTAATTTTATCTTCATTTTCAGGGCCTGAATTTCTGGTATTTTTGGGACCGTGGTTTAAAACAAATAATAAGACATTTCGCTATTTGTCTTATGGCAATGCTCTAACCGTTATAGAGTATGTATTCTTATATATGGCGTCCTTATTCTATTTCGGTTCCAATTATTTAAGCAAAAGTCAATTTCCAATTGTCACTATGGCCCGTTATTTTCAAAATCCAGTAATTGAACGTATTGATATGGTCATGCTTTCTTTAGAATTATTTAACATCGTCTTTGCGGTTTCAATTTTTCTACTGTTGTTTTATGGAGCATCTAAAATAGCTAGTGGGAAAATGGAGAGACCACCCAGTCGAGTAGGCTTTTTATTCAGTGTATTCATTATTTTAATTGGAATGATTCTTGTAAATGAATGGATTTGGAAGTCAGATGAAAAGCAGGTTATTTTACTTAATCTTCAAATTTTAGCAGGAAGCTTAAGTTACTTAGTGGTTCCAATTACTATGATCGTAGTGATGAAGATAAAGGGGGTTAATAAACATGAGACTACGAAAGAAGATGGCTAAAAAATTGTCAATCATATTTATGGCGTTATGGTTAACTGGATGTGCCCCTTTTACTGAAAATAACATTATTGAAGAGCTTACTCCAGTCACATTTTTATCACTTAGTAAAGGGGATGAAGGTAAAATAAAAATCAGTACGATTTTGCCTTCTCTAAGCAAAGAAAAAAAGAGTGTAATAACGCAAGAAGTAAGCTTAATAAAGGAGGTACTAAGGAGTTTTAATTTAAACTTCTACCAGGAAATGAAATTTGGGCAAATGCGAATGCTGATAATTAATGAAGACCTCGGAAGAAACGAGGGGATTATGTCCATTATTAATGTGTTATTGACTGATCCGGATATTTCTTTGAGAATCTATTTAGTTATCGTAAAAGGAAATTTTGAAGAATACTTGGAAAATCAATTGGACAAACAAGAAAATCTTGATTACTCTTTTTACCAAATGCTGAAGCACTATGAGGAAAAAAATCAGGGAGAATTAAGTGTCGTTAATCTACATGAATTTAAAAATTTGTTATATACTCCTTATTCAGATCCTTTCTTACCTGTATTCAAAATAGAAAATGACGCTATCAGCTATGAAGGTACAGCCCTGTTTCAAAATGATAAACTAGTTGAAATACTAACAACTTTTGATGATCGTATCTTCCAACTGTTACACAACGATCACTACTTAGCAGTTTTACCGATTCCAAAATTACAAGTTGTTCTCGGTCATGTTAGGTCTAAAACGAAAGTGGATATCAATAAAAGCTTGTCTACAATGACCTATACAGTGAATATAGACTCAAGAATTGAAGAATACCGGGGAGAAAAGCAATTATTTGACCCACAGGATTTAGAAGATTTTAAAAAAGATATCCAATCCAATCTTGAAAAACAAACACAAGAACTAGTAAAAAAGATGCAAGAATTGAATGTGGATCCATTACAGCTAGGCATTCATACATTAAAACCATTCTCAAAACCAATGGATGAAAAAAAATGGATTGAACTTTACAAGAAGATGGACATTAAAATAAAATACAATATTAATATTAATCCTTTGACGGATGCAAATTCAAAAAGGCAAAACCTTTAATTCTTCCTATTGCAATCTCTTTCTCATTAATCGGACGTGCGTCTTCTTCAGCCTGCTTTTCCTTTAACCATTGTTCACGTTCGGCCTTAGGCTTCCGTCCGTGCTTTTTCGGTACCTGCTTCTTTTTCTTTTTGGCGGCTTGGACTCGATCTCTTGCCTCAAAATGTGTGGCATCGAAGGCGACATATTTATCGCTGATACGCCCTTCGTCGATGGCAAGTAGAATTAGTTCATCATGGATCTGTGGAACTACTTACAGCATCAGGTGGCGTATGAGAGGCACCTGATATGATTACATTCTGTTCTCTATATTTCCCAGCATTAGCTCTGTCTATTGAATGAAAGACGATGCCATGCAATTGTTTAATCACCATTTCCGCGAAAGGCTGATCTTGCTGCACCGTTTCTTCCGCAACTAAAATTGCTTCCTTATGATTAATAGCTTCTAGGTGCTCTCTCATGGATTTTCCAGCAATAACTATGCCGTCCTCTAGCACTACTTTCGTTTCATAAACCGTTAACGTATTTCCTTCAATCGCATTGGAGTGATATGTATTTTTAATCAGAAAGTCTTCTTTCAAGCTTCGAATAAGTCCTTTTGAAAGTGGTCGTGGTTGATCGACTTTCTTTTTTAACAGTGAAAGTCGATCTGTTTTTTCTATCACAGCTTACATCCCCTTTATTAAAATAAGGGATATTGTGCAAGAGCTCTCTCTTGTACAATATCCCTTCATAGAAAAAGTGTAGAAAACCGATTCATCACTGAATATATTTCCAGATGTCTTTAACGTCTTTGTATAGGTGCTTCACTACAATTCATTTTCTAAAATTCGATCTATTATTCGTGTGATTTCCTTTACAGATATATCTTCTTGTTCGTTTTTAGAATAAATGGTTAACGGATATATTTCTAAGTCGGCTGTGACTAAATACCATATTACACGAAATCCGCCACTCTTTCCTTTGTTTGCATTTGGATTACTCAATCTGGTTTTATATACGACATTTCCTTTGGTTCTGGGAATTCGGTCCCCATATAATTTACCTTCTTCAAAATCCGCAAAAAGGGAATCGACTAAATCAACCACTACTGGATATTTTCTAGCGATTTTTAAAAGCTCTTTTTCGAACGCTTTAACGCCAAGCACTTTATACTCCATTATTTTTCTTCTAAGCTCTTCCTCACTCGGTTCATCATATCCTTATATGAATGTTTGGGTAGCTTTCCCTTTCTCATTTGGTCTACTTCTTTTATAGATTCTGTCAGTATTTTTTTACTATCTGCCTGATTGTCTTTTAAAATGGCCATTTCATTTTCCTCCTTCTCATCCACACATACCACATCCTTTCAGATTATGTATATGTGTAAGTATGTAATGAGCATGATGATTTAAACATCGTTTTACTTTATTTTAAAAATAAGGGATATCACACAAGAGGTTCTCTTGTACAATATCCCTTACATCTTATTACACCTTAATCTCATAATGGAGACGGTGGGAGTCGAACCCACGTCCAAAGGCTCTGCTACTTCAGCGTCTACGCGTGTAGATCGATTATTTAGGTTTCGCGCAAGCATTCTGCCATCAATCAGGGCGTCCTGTGCGCTATTCCGGGAATCTCTTATGACACCCTCAGAATGCAGATGTCATCGTAGCTCACTAATAAGTGAACCTTACGCCTCCACATGAGCGATGGAAACGGAAGGTAGATTCAACAGCTTACGCTGCGAATGCTAGGTTGTTGTTTGTTTTGCCAGTTATTATTAACTGTCGTTTCTGACGGAGACGATCCCTCCGACGCGCGGCTCAAGCCCAGACCACCCCTGTCGAATCCGTAACGTCCCCGAAGGAAAGTCCGGAACCCAGGCCCGTTTCACTTAAAACGGCGGGTCGTACTTGAAACTATCTATAGTATACAATAAATCGGCTCGAATATCAATCTTGCTGTCTGGATTTGAATGCTCGTTGCATATCGCGCTTATGCTCTTTTTCTTTCAAGTCTTGGCGCTTATCATAGAGTTTCTTTCCTTTACCTACACCAATCAATACTTTCGCGAAGCCGTTTTTAATATACATTTTCAACGGAACGATCGAGTAGCCTTGTTCTTTCATCGTGCCTGCGAGTGAAGCAATCTGTTTTTTGTGCAACAGTAATTTTCGCACGCGGACAGGATCATGGTTATGAATATTCCCTTGTTCGTATGGATTGATATGCATATTCGAAATCCACGCTTCATTATTACGGATCAAGATAAACGCATCGCGCAACTGGACTTTCCCTTTGCGGATCGATTTGATCTCCGGACCTTTTAGCACAATTCCTGCTTCAATCGTTTCTTCAATTGCGTAATCAAAATTCGCCTTTTTATTAATGGCGAGTACTTTACCGGTTCCCTTGGCCATGCAACTTCCTCCCTGACGGAAGACCGGAGACAAGCTCCAGTCTTATTTTTTCTTTGGACGTTTCTTAGATTTCTTTGGCATTCCTTCATAAAACTTCTTCTTTGGTTTTTCGTACTTTTTATTGCGCTTGTCGCTGGAACTTTTCGCTCCGCCACCCGCACTGGATTTCTTACTAGAACCTTGCGCTTGGCCTCTACCAGCACCTTGGCCTCGGCTCTTACCTCTGCTAGCTTGGATCACTTTTGGTGACTCTTTACGAGAGCCTCTGAAGTTTTCTTTCATTCCGACGATTTCGAAGTCGACTGATTGCTCTTCTGGTTTAACAGAAGTCACACGCACTTTTACTTCGTCTCCGATCCGGTATTGTTTCGCTGTACGTTCGCCGATCATCATCATTTGGCGATCATCGAAGCGATAGTAGTCGTCGTTCATGTTTTTGACATGGACTAGTCCTTCTACCGTGTTCTCTAGCTCTACAAAGATTCCGAAGTTCGTAACAGAAGAAATGACTCCTTCAAACTCTTCCCCTACTTTGTCGAGCATAAACTGCGCTTTCTTCAGTGCGTTCGTATCACGCTCTGCATCTACCGCACGGCGTTCACGTTCAGACGTGTGTCGCGCAATCTCAGGCAGTGTAGCAGACCAATGGGCAACCGTTTGAGCCGATGTGTCTTTATTGAATAAATACGTACGGATCAGTCGGTGAACGATTAAATCTGGATATCTTCTGATCGGTGCAGTGAAGTGCGTGTAATATTCCGTTGACAAACCGAAGTGACCAATACTGTCTTGGAAGTACTTCGCTTGTTGCATCGAACGTAATAACATCGTTGAGATAAGGGATTGTTCTGGCATTCCTTCGATCGATTCAACGATTTCTTGCAACGCACCTGAATCGACTTGTTTGCCCGTGCCCTTGACGACGATTCCGAATGTTGTCAGGAACTCGAAGAAGCGTTGTAGTTTCTCTTCTTTTGGATCTTCGTGGATTCGGTATAAGAACGGTACTTTCATGCGGTCGAAGTGCTCTGCAACGGTTTCGTTGGCAGCTAGCATGAATTCCTCGATTAAGCGTTCAGATACTGTACGCTCCACAATGACTACGTCTGTCGGCCAGCCGTTTTCATCTACTAGAATTTTGGATTCTTTGAAGTCAAAGTCGATGGCACCACGATCTTGACGCTTCTTGCGGAAAATGCTGGCTAATTTCGCCATATCGTTTAACATCGGTACAATTTCTTCGTATTTCTTTGATAGTTCTTCATCTTGATGCTCAATGATTTGGTACACATCATCGTATGTCATGCGGTAATTCGAATTGATGACACTTGGATAAATGGCATGATCAATGACTTTACCGTTCGAATCGACTTTCATTTCGCACGTCAGTGTTAAGCGGTCTTCTCCAGGATTGATGGAACAAATTCCGTTAGACAAGCGATGTGGTAGCATCGGTATCACGCGGTCTGTCAAATAGACACTCGTTCCACGGTCTGCCGCTTCTACGTCCATCGGAGAATTCTCCGTGACATAGTAGCTCACGTCTGAGATATGGACAAATAGACGATAGGATCCATTGTCTTCTTTGAAGACGGAAATCGCATCATCCAAGTCTTTTGCGTCGGCACCGTCGATCGTCATCGTCAATTCATTACGTAAATCTTTACGGCCTTCGAAGTCTTCTGGCTGAACGGTCGTCGGTACACTTGTCGCGTGTTGCATGACGTCTTCAGGGAATTCTATCGCAATGCCATGCTTGTGAATGATCGATAGGATGTCTACACCTGGGTCATTTTTATGGCCGAGAATCTGTGTGATCATACCCGTCGCATTGTTTTCATCGCTTGGCCAGTTCGTAATTTCAGCAATCACTTTCTGACCATCTACCGCTTCTAATGAATGACCTTTTTCGATGTAGAGGTCCATTGGCAATTTCTTGTCATCCGGTATAACGAAACCATATCCTTCATGTGCTTGATACGTTCCGACGACTTGTGTCGTTTTACGCTCGACGACTTTCGTGACAACCCCTTCGCGACGATCTCCAAATGAGTCGTCTGATACGCGTACGAAGACGATATCGCCATTCATTGCGCTGTTGACTTCATGAGGTGGGATGAAGACATCATCGCCTTCTACTTCCTCTGGCACCACGAAGCCGAAGCCTTTTGCGTGACCGATGAATTTACCGCGAAGTAGATTCATTTGTTCAGGCAGGCCGTAGCGGTTATTGCGTGAACGCACGATTTTCCCACTTTGTTCTAATTGTACGAGCATTTTTACTAAGTCTTTAAATTCGTCCGCCTGTTCTAAGCCGAGTGCTTCTTGAATCTCGTGCACAGTGGACGGGGTATAGGATTTTTCTTTTAATAAAGACATAACCCGTTCTTGTAACTCTTTTATATTTGGTTCCAAAAAAACCATCTCCTCCTTTTGTTTCTTTAGTTATACCTTCCCCTATTTTCACTCTTGCCAATCAAGGGATTCTAAAAAATGTAGTACATTTTCGTGAAGTTGTGCTTTTTCGGGGCCTAGTGTAATGACATGTCCCGATTCTTCGTACCATTGTAGTTCTTTTTCTGTAGATTCTGCTTCGTCATAGATGATTTGTGCAGAGTTCGGATCGATGACGTCGTCGTGACGTGATTGAACGACGAGTAATGGTGTGTAGATGCAGTCGACTTGGTCGCGCACGCCTTGTACCATCGATTGCAAACCGTCTAGACCTGGCATGGACTTTGTTTTTAAGTCGTCCATTTCTCTTTTGATTTGCTCGTCTGATAGGCCTGCGAACTTTTTGTAGTCTCGTGCGTATTTCAGCACGCCGGACCACATCAAGTCAGTCGTTTTCATCGTCATCGGTGCACACATCGTGACGATGCCTTTTAGCGGAAATTGCGTGGCCAGTTTCAGGGAAAATACGCCACCAAGTGATAATCCCGCCACCGCAATCTCTTCATATCCTGCCTCTTTTAGCTCATTATATGCATCCAGTACATCTTCCCACCACTGATCAGGATTTGTTTGGATTAATTCTTCAGGCGGCACACCATGACCGCGGTAATGTGGTGCTAGTGACGTGTAGTTATGCTTTTCAAGGAAGCGGCCGAGCATCCGCACATCCGCGGATGTTCCTGTAAAACCATGCAATAGTAATACCGCACGTTTTCCGTGTTGAAAGAAGAATGGTTTCGGTTGGGCAATTCGCATGTCTTTCGTTCCTTTCTACGAAAAGCGCCTGACCGTTCAAACATGGTCAGGCGCTTGCATTTTATATTTTCATGATCGCAATGGTTAGGACAAAAAATAGGACGGATAAGACGATAGTCGCTCTTTGTAGAACGAGATCTAATCCACGTGCTTTTTGTTTTCCGAAAAGTTGCTCTGCGCCTCCGGAGATGGCCCCTGACAGTCCCGCACTCTTACCGGATTGCAATAAAACGACGACTATTAATGCTATAGCTACGACTATCAGCGATGCTGTGAAAACTGCATGCATGTTTTTCCACCTCCAAAAATAGCAAGTTACAACATTTCTATTCTACCAAAGCCCGTCTCTCGGCACAACCTTTTGTTACAAATTATGCCGAGTGACCAGTAGTAGTCGCTATTATTTATTCAAATTATAGAATGTGTCTGTACCTAGGTACTGTGCTGTTTCAAACAATTGATCTTCGATACGAAGCAATTGATTGTATTTCGCGACACGATCCGAACGAGAAGGTGCACCTGTTTTGATTTGACCAGCGTTCGTTGCGACTGCGATGTCTGCAATCGTCACGTCTTCTGATTCACCTGAACGGTGAGAGATGACTGCCGTATAGCCTGCGCGTTTCGCCATTTCAATCGCATCGAATGTTTCAGTCAATGTACCGATTTGGTTTACTTTGATCAAGATCGAGTTACCGATGCCTTCGCTGATTCCACGTGATAATTTCTCTGTGTTCGTTACGAATAGATCGTCACCAACTAATTGGACTGTATTGCCAAGACGTTCTGTCAATAGTTTGTGGCCATCCCAGTCGTTCTCGTCCAAACCGTCTTCAATCGATACGATTGGATATTTTTCGCAAAGCTCTTCATACCACGCAACCATTTCCTCAGATGTTTTACGAATATCTTCACCTGCAAGGTAGTAGTTGTTTTGGTCTGAATCATAGAACTCAGAAGAAGCTACGTCCATCGCAAGCAAGATGTCTTCGCCCGCTTTGTACCCTGCTTTTTCAATTGCTTCGATAATCGTAGAAAGTGCTTCTTCGTTAGAAGCTAAGTTCGGAGCAAATCCGCCTTCGTCTCCAACTGCTGTGTTCAAACCTTTACCGTGGAGAACCGATTTCAGGCTGTGGAAAATTTCCGTACCCATGCGAAGTGCATGACGGAAAGATTCTGCGCCAACTGGCATGATCATGAATTCTTGAATGTCAACGTTGTTATCTGCGTGCTCTCCACCGTTTAAGATGTTCATCATCGGTACCGGCAATTGCTTCGCGTTGAATCCGCCAAGGTACTGGTACAATGGAACGTCCAAGTAATCTGCTGCTGCGTGTGCAACGGCCATGGATACACCTAGGATTGCGTTGGCACCAAGCTTGCCTTTATTGTCGGTACCGTCTAATTCGATCAATGCTCTGTCGATCACGACTTGATCCAACACTGAATAGTTTTCTTCTAGTTCAGAAGAGATCACTTCATTGACGTGATCTACTGCTTTCAATACGCCTTTACCGTTATAACGATTTTCGTCGCCGTCACGTAGTTCTACCGCTTCATACTCCCCAGTAGATGCACCGGATGGTACGATGGCACGTCCAAAGGCACCGCTTTCTGTGAATACTTCTACTTCTACAGTTGGATTGCCTCGTGAATCCAATACTTCTCTAGCTTGAATGTGGGTAATGATTGGCATGAAAATCTCTCCTTAGAATAATGGTTTTCCGGTCATTTCAACCGGTTGTGGAATACCTAACATTTTCAACATTGTCGGTGCCAAGTCTGCCAGAATACCGTCTGTACGCAGCACTACATCTGGATTCGTGACGATGACAGGTACAGGATTCGTCGTGTGCGCTGTCATCGGTTGTCCCCCGATGGTAGTGACTTCATCTGCATTACCGTGATCCGCTGTGATGATAGCCGATCCGCCTTTTGCAGATAAGGCGTCAATGATTCGGCCTAAACACGTATCGACCGTTTCAATTGCTTTAACAGTTGGCTCTAGCATTCCGCTATGGCCGACCATATCCGGGTTCGCGAAGTTCAGGATGATCGCATCTTGTCGCTCTGCTTCGATTTCCGCAATTAACGCATCCGTCACTTCGTATGCGCTCATTTCCGGTTTCAAATCGTACGTCGCGACTTTTGGCGAATTGATCAAAATGCGGGTTTCCCCTTCAAATGTCTCTTCGCGTCCACCACTCATAAAGAACGTCACATGCGGATACTTTTCTGTTTCCGCAATACGCAACTGACGCTTGCCTTGGTCTTCTAACACTTCACCGATAGTTTTAGTTAGGTTGACATTATGAAATACAATGTCTGCTACTACATCATCATTATAATGCGTAAAGCCGACAAAATGTAAGTCCGTAAAATTTTTCACGCCTCGATCGAAGCCATCAAAGTCCGGTTGCGTGATCGCACGTGACATTTGAATCGCACGGTCTGGACGGAAATTGAAGAAAACGACTGCATCTCCGTTTTCGATCGTCGCTACCGGTTTGCCATCTTGTTGAATGACAAACGGCTCGACAAACTCATCATGTATTTCTTCGGCATACGAAGCGCGGACTCCTTCTTCTGCTGAATCACAATGAGGTCCAATTCCGTAGACCATGGCATCATATGTTTTCTGTACGCGTTCCCAGCGCTTGTCGCGGTCCATCGCAAAGTATCTGCCGGACACTGTTGCGATCTGGCCGACACCGACTTCTTCCATTACATCTTCTGTCCGTTTAATGTAAGGAAGAGCCGTCGTCGGTCCCACGTCGCGTCCATCAAGGAATGCATGCAAGTAGACACGTTCTACGCCATGTTCTTTCGCCATTTTTAATAAAGCGAATAAATGCTCATAATGACTGTGCACGCCACCGTCTGATAGCAGTCCCATCACGTGAAGTGCAGAGCCTTTCGTTTTGACATGCGCCATCGTTTCCAGCAATGTCGCGTTCTCAAAGAACTCGCCTTCACGAATCGACTTGTTGATGCGCGTCAAGCTCTGATAGACGATACGTCCCGCACCAATATTTAAGTGACCTACTTCAGAGTTCCCCATTTGTCCTTCTGGTAACCCTACTGCTTCTCCACACGCCGTCAACGTTGCGTGAGGATAGTTCTCCCACAGCAAATCAAAGTTCGGAATGTTGGCGTGTGCTACCGCGTTGCCGTACGTTTCATCTCGTAAGCCGAAGCCATCCAAGATAATTAACGCGACCGGTTTATTCCCCATGAGTTCCAGCCTCCACTAATTTTACGAATGCTGTCGGATCAAGACTTGCTCCTCCAACTAACGCACCGTCAATATTGTCCTTGCTGAGTAATTCAGTAATGTTTTCTGGCTTTACACTGCCACCGTATTGAATACGGATGGCATTGGCTACGTCTGCTGTATACAATGTTTCCACTTTATGACGGATCGCTGCACATACTTCATTGGCATCGTCGGCTGTTGCGGTTTTGCCCGTGCCGATCGCCCAGATAGGTTCGTACGCAATGACAGCTTGTTTCGCTTGTTCCGCTGTCACGTCTAGAAACGCTTTTTCTACTTGTGCTGAGACAATCGAAACCGTTTCAAGTGCTTCGCGTTGTTCTAACGATTCTCCTACACACACGATGGGTACGAGGTGATGGTTGAACGCTGCGAGTACTTTTTTATTTACGGTATCGTCCGTTTCATTGAAATACTGACGACGTTCGGAATGTCCAAGAATGACATACTGTACGCCTAAGTCTTCGAGCATAGCCGGGCTGATTTCGCCCGTGAATGCTCCTTCGTCGGTATCATGCATCGTTTGAGCGCCTACTTTGATCGCAGTCGCCTCAAAACGTTGTAGTAAATCGTTCAGATACAATGCCGGTGGGCAAATGACTGCTTCGACTCGATCTGATGCCGTGAGTTGTTCTTTAATGTGTTCCGCAAAATCTGCAGCTTCACCAGATAATTTAAACATTTTCCAGTTACCCGCGATGATTCGTTTTCGCAAAAGAATTCCTCCTTATTCTCGATCTTGTAGCACAGCGACGCCCGGTAATTCTTTGCCTTCCATGAATTCGAGTGACGCGCCGCCACCTGTAGATACATGATCCATTTGATCCGCTACTTCAAACTTTTCTACTGCCGCTGCGGAGTCTCCTCCACCAATCACGGTATAAGCAGTCGTTTCTGCCATTGCGTCCGCCACAGTTTTCGTTCCGTTTGCGAATGATTCCATTTCGAATACACCCATCGGTCCGTTCCAAATGACAAACTTCGAGTCTTTAATGACTTGCTCATAACGCGCTGCTGTTTCCGGTCCGATATCTAGACCCATCCAACCTTCTGTAATCGCATCGACTGCAACCGTTCGTGTTTCTGCATCCGCTGCAAACTGATTCGCCACGACTGCATCTGTCGGCAAGTATAGATTCACGGCCTTTTGCTTCGCCTTTTCAATGAACGACTTCGCCAATTCTACTTTATCTTCTTCTACTAATGAATCTCCCGTTTCGTGACCTTGTGCGCGTGTGAATGTATACGACAATCCGCCACCAATCAACAAGTTATCTACTTTATCCAGTAAATTGTCAATTACGCCGATTTTGTCTTTTACTTTCGCACCGCCAATAATTGCTGTGAACGGACGATCCGGATGAGACAAGGCTTTTCCGAGAACATCTAATTCTTTCTCAAGCAGGAAGCCTAGAACGCCTGGTATGTACTCTGCAATGCCTGCAGTGGAAGAATGTGCGCGGTGCGCTGTTCCGAATGCATCATTGACAAAGACGTCTGCAAGAGCAGCAAATTGCTTCGATAATTCCGCGTCATTCTTCTCTTCGCCTGGATTAAAGCGAACGTTTTCCAGCAAGATCACGTCGCCGTCTTTCATGTCTGCAATCGCTTTTTCTACTTCTTCACCGATCGATGAATCGAGTTTCTTCACAGGTTTACCAAGAAGCTCAGACAATTGATTGCCAGCAGGTGTCAAGCGCATGTCTTCCTTCACTTCACCTTTAGGTCGTCCTAAATGGCTAGCTAAAATAACCTTTGCCCCTGCGTTCGTCATATAGTTAATTGTTGGTAAAGCTGCTTTAATGCGTGTATCATCCGTTACCTTTCCATCTTCCATCGGTACGTTGAAATCCACGCGACAAAATACGCGTTGGCCCTTCAATTGAATATCTCTGATCGTCTTTTTCATGTTCATTCCGTAAATCCTCCTTGGCTTCAATACAAAAAGAGGAACGGGGTTCTCCGTTCCTCTCACCCATATTTATTCATTATAATCGGTTACATGTGGAATGGCTACGATTTATAACAGAATTGATGGTTTTATCGAATTATAGGCCTTGTTCGTTCATATATCGTGCAAGGTCGATACAACGAGCGGAGTAACCAGATTCATTATCATACCAAGAAACGACTTTCACCATATTATCTTCCATCACCATAGTAGACAAACCATCTACTGTGGAAGAAGCTGTGTTGCCATTGTAGTCAACAGATACTAATGGTAAGTCACTGAAGAACAGCAGTCCTTTTAAATCGCCTTCAGCTGCTTTCTTGAATGCTTGGTTTACCTCTTCTACTGTGACGTCTTTTTCTAATTCCGTCACAAAGTCCACAAGTGAAACGTTTGGAGTTGGCACGCGTACAGCCATTCCATCTAGTTTTCCTTTCAGTTCAGGAATTACTTTTGTTACAGCAGAAGCCGCACCCGTCGTCGTCGGAATCATCGATACACCCGCCGCACGCGCACGTCGGTAATCGGAATGTGGTAGATCGAGAATCTTCTGGTCGTTCGTATACGAGTGAATGGTTGTCATCATACCGCGCTTAATGCCGAATGAATCGTTCAACACTTTTACGACAGGCGCTAAACAGTTCGTCGTACAAGACGCGTTCGACACGATGTGATCATTCGCCGCGTCATACGTTCCTTCATTAACCCCCATTACAAGCGTCGTCATATCGCCTTGCGCTGGAGCCGACAAAATGACTTTCTTCGCGCCTGCATCGAGGTGCTTTTGTAATCCTTCTTTTGAGCGGAAGACACCTGTACAATCGATGACGATATCTACGCCTAGGTCTTTCCACGGTAGGTTCGCAGGATCTTTTTCTGCAAACACGCTAATCTTTTTATCATTTACACTGATTGAAGACTCATCTGATTGCACATCTGCGTCGAAAATGCCGTGTACGGAATCATATTTCAATAAATGAGCCAACATCGCAGCATCCGCTAAATCATTGATGGCCACGACTTCCATATCTTCTGTTGCAAATGCTTCGCGAAGTACCAATCGTCCAATTCGTCCAAATCCATTAATCGCTATTTTCACTGCCATACTAAATCGCCTCCGTTAAAGTAGTTGTATCATTTCGCCTTCTAGGCATGGTCTCTGCATTTTTACATAAGCGACAGCATATTCTGTGCTGCCCCTTCATCTGTTATCAAAATAGTTTGGGACGGTGCACTCGCCAAATACGATAGCAGTGCTTCCGCTTTACTCGCTCCGCCAGCTACTGTGAACACGAGCGGCACGTCTTGCAATTGCTCCATTTGAATCCCAACTGTTCTGATCCGATGGACAATCTCACCTTGCTGATTGAAATAAAAGCCGAATGCTTCCCCTTTTGCTTGCTGATCCCGTAGAATTTGTTGTTCTTCTTCGGAAGAGTTTCGCAATACAGCCATCTTCGTCGCATCCCCGACACCGTGTATGACGCAATCGGTGCGACTATATAGCGCCAACATCTCTTTTGCAGCAGGCTCATGCTGGAATACCGCATGCGCTTCTTCACTTAGAGTATCTGGATAATAAAATGCTTTATACGTGGCTTGACACGATTCTGCAAACGAAGCAGCAATCATATTCGCCTGCAACCCCACTTCTTCTCCAACGCCACCTCTTGCTGCAATGAATTGCACATTCGGCAATTCATCTTGCTGCATAAACGATGGAATCGCGGCTACTGAACTGCCACCAGTTACAGCGACAATTTCATTGCCCTTAATGCGCGAACGAAATTGTTTCGCCGCTTGCATACCGAGTAGCTTTTTCGTCAAAGCTGAGTCATCAGAATTCCCTTCCACCACATGTACTTTCAGAATACCGAGACGCTCCGCCAACTCATTCGCAAGTTGTCGTCTACCCGATTTCTCTTCCATCGTATCATGCAATACAAAGAGCACTTCTATACCTTTTTTAGTAGTCGATACGCCTTCTTTCGCAATATGCACCAATTCTTGTTCTTTCATTAAATCAAGCATCGTACGTGTTTCCCTTTCGGAAAAGCCGGACATAGAACTAAGTGTTCGTCTGCCGACAGGCCCCGACGCCTTAATCAGTTTCAACATCTGATAGCGTTGCTCGATCAACAGCGGAAGTTCAGGTACAAGTGCGAGTTGCGCTTCGTAAAATGTTAAGTTCACTCACATCACTCTTTTCGGGTGGGTTATATTTGGTCCCCATTGATTATTCTTGTCCCACCTAGTGTAAAAAAATACTATACATGAAGTATAGCATGTTCAGAAACGAAACACAATAAGAAAGCGTTTTCACTGTTCAATTAATTCCAAAACATCGATATAGCTGATATTTCCGTATGCCAACACCTGTCCTTCGTGCTCAATAACCGGGATCATCAGCATGTATTTCTCATGGATTTCGTCATCTTCTTCTATATTAATTGTCTGCCACTCGAGTGGATAGTCTTCTGCGACTAAATGAAGCATTCGTTCCGCTTCTTCGCATAGCTCACAGTTAGGTTTTGTGTAAAATTGAATTTTCATTGGTGGATCACCTCGTTTTTACTTATGATGGCATGGAATGGGTTGTTTTTCTAGGGATTTGCATTTTTTTGTGGAGGTTTGGGTGGTTGGGTTATGAGCGGTTGGCGTGGGAGTATGAGCGGTTACGGGGTTGCATAGAGCGGATAGCGTGGAACTATGAGCGGTTGGGGGGCGCGATAGAGCGGATCACGCTGTTTATAGAGCGCTAGCGAAGCGACATTGAGCGGATAGCGTGATTCATTGAGCGCCCCCGCCGCAGTAACTGCGTAAAGTTAGATGGCGCGACAGATACAATGTGAGGAAATACACTGTCATACCGCGGACTTAGAGCGGATGCGGGGTTTAATAGAGCGGACAACTTGGAATTATGAGCGGTTGGGGAGCGCGATAGAGCGGATCACACTGCTTATAGAGCGCTAGCGAAGCGACATTGAGCGGATAGCGTGATACATTGAGCGCCCCCGCCACAGTAACTGCGTAAAGATTAGATAGCGCGACAGATACAATGCGGGAAAACAAACTATCATGCCGCGGGATTAGAGCGGATACAGGGTTGCATAGAGCGGACAAAATGGAATTATGAGCGGATGTAGGTCGCGATAGAGCGAATCACGCTACGTATAGAGCGGTAGCGAAGCGACATTGAGCGGATAGCGCGATACATTGAGCGCCTCCCCCGCCACAGTAACTGCGTAAAGATTAGATAGCGCGACAGATACAATGCGGGAAAACAAACTATCATGCCGCGCGATTAGAGCGGATACAGGGTTGCATAGAGCGGACAAAATGGTATTATGAGCGATTACGGATCCCGATAGAGCGAATCACGCTACGTATAGAGCGATAGCGGACCGACATTGAGCGGATAGCACGATACATTGAGCGCCTTCCCCCACCACAGTAACTGCGCAAAGATAAATAGCGCGGTAGATACAATGGAGGAAGATGAGCTGTCATACCGCGAAACTTCATAAAGTACTCAACCTAAAAAAAGTGACAATAACTCAAAATTCGAGTCATTGTCACTTTCCTGCGAAGCAAGCCATTACCAACTTCGGCCTGCTCCGCCTCCACCACCGGAACCACCGCCGCCGAAGCCTCCAAAGCCTCCGCCGCTACTTCCACCTCCGAAGCCGCCGCCACCGGAGCCAGGGAAGAATATCGGTCCCACGCTAGATCGGCCACGTGGACCACCGCCTCCGCCTCTTCCTCCGCCGCCGAAAAAGACGCGGAAGAGTATATAGAGAACGATAATCACGAAAATAAATGATGGCATGCCTACATCTTCTTCACCTTGCTCGGGGTATACGACTGGCAACTCATCGCCTTCTAGTCCGTATTCTGCAGCTATTTCATTATAGAATGCTTTGTACGCTTCCATAATCGCGAGGTCTGGTTGTTCTTGCCTTAAATAAGGCATCGCTAATTCATCAATATAACGTCCTACTTTACCGTCCGGGAGCGCTCCTTCCAAACCGTAGCCGGTCGTTAAATAAAATTTGCGCTTTATACCTGCCGCTTCATCTTTTTCTGTGGAAACGACGAGCAATGCGCCGTTGTCCATTTCCTTATCGCCTAATTGTAATTCACGAAGCACCCGAAGCGCATAGTCCTCAACCGGTTCGCCTTCAAGTGAATAGACTGTACGAACAGCGAGTTCTGCTTTCGTTGCCGCTTGCAGGCGCATGCCGTATTCTTCGAGCTCTGCTTCTTGCGTAGGTGATAGAATATCTGCATCATCCACGACCACATCTGTAATTGCATGGACGGTCGTAGTACCAGTAAGGGCCACTAGTACGGCTACGATGAACATGCAGACGCGGTTCATCACTTCGCGTCATCCCCAAAATCGACTGATGGCGGTTGTTGCGCCCCTTCGACCGCTTTGAAGTATTCTTTTTCGTCGAAACCGAAGATCGAAGCGACGATTTTACCTGGGAATCGTTTAACGGTTCTGTTAAAAACCGACACGACGTCGTTATAATCTTTACGTGCAACGGCGATACGATTTTCTGTACCTGCTAGTTCATCCATTAACTGTTGGAAGTTTTGGTTCGCTTTTAGGTCGGGATAATTTTCCACTACTACTAATAAACGACTTAACGCGCTCGATAGTTCTGAATCAGCTGCTGCTAGTTCTTCAGGACCTTGTGCCCCGGCCATTTTACTACGAGCGTTCGCAATGTTTTCAAGCACCTCTTTTTCATGTGAGGCATACCCTTTCACCGTATTGACTAAATTCGGAATTAAATCTACTCTACGTTGTAATTGCGTTTCGATCTGCGCGTACGACTGGTCGACATCTTCTTCTAAGTTCACTAACTTGTTGTAAGAAGGGACGATCATAATCGCCGCGATAATTACTAACACGATAATGGCTATAAGCGGGCCAGCAAGTTTCTTCATCGATCACTACTCCTCTCGTCATCTCATTAGTATGTACTTACCCTACTTCTTTCACTCACCAAACTTCCCATAGCGATATTTTTAACGTGAGTTATTGGGTCTATGTCCAGTTTACTTCCTATATATAAGCATAAACTACATACAATATGACACATCTATTCGATTCAATGTGCTTCTAGATAAAATCCGCGACAATATTTTTCAATAACTACTTTACAGATATTTTAGAGTAAGCTATACTATTGAAAGTTGCACTAGGGAAACAATATAGTCCTAATCATGCATTAGAGTTGCATAAGGGAAACTATTGTTTTATATTATTACTTATAAAAAAACTATACTGCTACTTGATTAAAATAAAAGTTGTATTCCTTTTATCTGAAAGTTGCACTGAGGAAAGAAAAGAGGAGGAAACTAGTTGATAGATCCGATCACGGTCAATAATATAAGTGTTTCGTATGACGGTAATGAAGTTGTAAAAGATGTTTCATTTTCATTTGGGGCTGGTAGTTTGATCGGTGTGCTCGGACCCAATGGTGCGGGCAAATCAACATTGATGAAAGCTATGCTTGGCTTAATTCATAAAGATCATGGGGATGTGAAATTCGGTAGTAAAACGGTGGATTCTATGCGTAAGCAGATCGCTTATGTTCCTCAGCGTTCAAATATCGATTGGAACTTCCCGATCATTGTAAAAGATACGGTCTTGCTTGGGACGTATCCTAAAGTCGGCTTGCTAAGACGTCCGCGTAAAGCAGATAAAGAATGGGCGATGGAGTGTTTAAAGCAAGTAGGTATGGAAAGCTTCGCCGACCGCCAAATTGGTGAACTGTCAGGCGGCCAGCAGCAACGAGTGTTCCTTGCACGTGCGCTAGCCCAAAAAGCAGATTACTTCTTTCTGGATGAACCATTCGTTGGAATTGACGTATCCAGTGAAGAAATCATTATTGGGATTTTACGCGAAATGCGAGCGGCTGGCAAAGTGATTTTCGTCGTTCACCATGACTTATCAAAAGTAAAAAAATATTTCGATGGGTTGGTTCTCATTAATAAAGAGTTAATTGATGCAGGCCCGACTAGTAAAGTATTCCAGTCAGACAATATGGCGAAAGCATATAACCGTGAATTTATGATCGACGGCTTGGAGGTTTCTATGTAATGGAGTTTATTCAAGACTTAATGACGTACAGTTTCTTACAGAAAGCATTGATTACGTCGGTCATGGTCGGCATCATTTGCGGAGTCATTGGTAGTTTCATCGTTCTTCGTGGTATGGCATTGATGGGCGATGCGATTTCCCACGCGGTTCTACCAGGTGTTGCCATCTCTTATATGCTTGGAATTAATTATTTCTACGGCGCAGTATTTACGGGTGTTCTGACAGCATTCAGTATCGGTGCCATCTCTCAAAATAGTCGAATCAAAAATGACTCTTCTATCGGGATTGTGTTTTCAGCGTTTTTCGCTCTCGGGATTATTTTAATCACACAAGCAAAAAGCGCGACAGACTTAACGCAGATTTTATTCGGTAATGTGTTGTCTGTCCGCAGTTCTGATATGTGGCTGACGTTGATTATCGGTGCCATCGTTATTTTAGTCGTTGTGTTGTTCTTTAAAGAACTTCTCGTTTCTAGTTTTGACGAAACAATGGCTGCGGCTTACGGTTTGAAAACGCGTCTAATTCACTACGCGATTATGTTTTTATTGACATTGGTTACAGTCGCTTCATTACAAACTGTTGGCGTGATTCTCGTTGTCTCTTTATTGATCACACCTGCTTCCACAGCGTATCTGTTAACGAATCGCTTATCGATCATGGTCGTATTGGCAGCATTTTTCGGTGCTGTATCTTCCATCACCGGCCTGTATTTCAGTTTCTTGTACAACATGCCATCCGGACCCGTGATTGCCTTAGCCGCGACAGCCATTTTCGTCCTGGCATTTTTATTCTCACCTAAGCAAGGCGTTGTCGTTGGTATGTTCCGCAAGAAAATGAAACGTAAATCGATTTCAAGCGTAACCGAGTAAGGGATCAACCGCTACGGCGGTACTATAAATTCATTAACCATAAAGGAGTAGAATGTATTACATGAAAAACTTAGCAAAATGGCTAACCTTGTCATTGCTCGCTGTGTTTATGTTGGCGGCATGCGGTAATGACGATGAAGGCACAAAGACAGAAGGTACGGGCGACGGTGACAAAGTAGCCGAAACCGGCGACAAGCTAAAAGTGGTTACGTCATTTACTATCATTGCGGATATGGCACGTGAAATCGGTGGGGACTACGTTGACGTGTATAACTTAGTACCAACGGGAACGGATCCTCACGAATATGAGCCGGTACCAAATGATATTAAAGCCGCAACTGACGCAGACGTATTATTTTACAACGGGTTAAACCTGGAAGGTGGAGAAAAGGGTTGGTTCTTCAAAATGATGGATTCCGTTGGACAAAAAGACGAAAACATTTATAGCTTGACTGAAGAAGTTGAACCGAAGTATACCGGTGGAGAAGACGGCACAGATGAGGAAATTAACCCACACGCGTTTATCGATCCAGCTGTTGGCGTGAAGATGGCTGAAGCTATGCGGGATGTATTGATTGACAAACACCCGACAGATGGCGACAAGATCAAAGAGCAAGGCGACAAGTACGTACAACGTCTACAAGAGCTCGATGATGACTTCGCAGAGCGTCTTTCTACAATACCTGAAGAAAACCGCGTGCTCATAACAAGTGAACGTGCATTCCAATACTTGAATGACCACTATGGCTTGAAAGAAGCGTTTATCTGGGAAATTGATACAGAAGAAAATGGTTCTCCTAAACAAATCAAGGAACTCATTGGCTTTATCAAAGAACATAAAGTACCTGTGTTATTCGTGGAATCTAACGTAGATCCTCGCCCAATGGAAACTGTCTCCAATGAGACTGGCGTTCCGATTGCCGAAAAGCCGATCTACTCCGACGAAATCGGTAATCCTGGTGACGAAGTTGATACGTATGTAAAATACTTGAACTATAATATGGATCTCATTCATGATGAGTTGAGTAAAGAGCGATAAAGGTCTTGGTCAACTAACTTGAGACAAAAAGGAAGCCGCATTCCCCTGCGGCTTCCTTTTTCTTGTTATCGACTATTCATAAAACGTCCCAAGAAGTCTTGCAGTCGCTCACTTTCCGGATGTAACAGTATCTCCGAAGGCGGTCCCTCTTCTTCAATGACTCCTTGATTCAAGAATACGACACGATCTGCAATGTCGAGTGCGAAATCCATTTCGTGCGTGACCAGGATCATCGCCATCTCTCCTTCTTTCGCTAGATCCCGAATGACTTCTAGCACTTCTCCGACGAGTTCAGGATCCAGTGCGGATGTTACTTCGTCAAACAGCATCACCTGCGGACGCATCATCAATGCACGCGCCATCGCGACACGCTGTTTTTGACCACCTGATAATTGTGCGGGGAACAATTCGATTTTGTCGCCAAGCCCCACTTTTTCTAGCATCTCTACTGCTGTAGCTTTCACTTCCGCTTTGCTTTCATTTTTGACGAGAACAGGGGCCAGCATACAGTTCTCGAGAATCGACATATGCGGGAACAAATTAAAGTGCTGGAATACCATGCCGATATCCCCACGGATAGAACGTAAATGTTTTTCATCCGCCGTGACCCATTCCCCTTTTTTCTGCATCATCCACAAGTTGTTTCCATTGACTTCAATCGCGCCTGAAGTAGGTTCTTCGAGTGTCATTAGCATGCGGATAATCGTTGTCTTACCAGAACCACTAGGTCCAATGAGCGCAACTTTCTCAGAAGGCTTAATGTCTAGGTCAATTCCTTTTAATACTTCCGTCTTACCAAACGATTTGTGCACATCTTTATATTGTACGATCGGTTCCACGATCTGATCCTCTCCTTCTTCTTTGTTTCTTACGCTAACGTCTTATTGTCGAACCGACGATTATATTTCTTCTCTAATTTATTGATCAGCAGTGCAGATGGATAGCTTAGCAATAAGAAGAATAATGCGACTACCGTTAACGGCTCCACATATTTGTAATATTGAGCACCGTAATCATTCGCGATATGAAGCATCGCTACCACACCGATCGTTGAAGCTAACGGTACTTCTTTAAACATGATGATCAAGTAATTCCCAAGCATCGGAATGGTTGGTGGAATCGCTTGCGGTAAAATAATTTTCATCCACTTTTGACGTGTCGACAGATTCAGTGCAGTAGAAGCTTCCCACTGTCCTTTATCGACAGACTCAATACCCGAACGGTATACTTCAGACATATATGTACTAAAGTGAATGCCAAGCCCTAAAATTGCGGCTACGAATGGGTTCAATGAAACGCCTACGACTGGTATCATCGGCCATGCATAATAAATGAAAAACAACTGCACGAGTGGTGGCGTAGAGCGGATAAATTCAGCAATCCAGCCAAATAACCAGCGCACAGGCCGCCAAGGTATGCGACTAATGAATACCCATACAAAACCAAAGATCGCAGCGAATAAGTAGCAAGCCAGCGTCAAACCGACTGTAATCCATAGTCCTTTAAATATTAGTGGAATAACGGAAAAGAATACGTCCCAACTCCAAGTCATTAGCTAGCCACTCCTTTCTTCGATACGCTTTCCATTCTTCTTGTGAAGAATATCAATGGCAATGCAATAACAAAGTACATGACGAGTAGAAGTACATATACCATCGGAGATTCCGACAAGTGCGTGCTTCGATAAATATTTCCGTAATACAGTAAATCGGTCAGTCCGATTAATGAAACCAATGATGTTGCTTTTAAAATTTGAATTAAGTAATTGCCGTATTCAGGTAGCATCATGCGTAGAGCTTGCGGAAGAATAATATGACGCATACGTTGAAACTTGGATAAATTCAATGCAATGGAAGCCTCCGTTTGACCAGCAGCCACCGCTTGAATCGATCCTCGCACAATCTCAGACATGTACGCTCCGTAGTTCAAGGATATTGCCAGCACGGCTACCCATACATCGCTACCTAGATGGATATTGAATAAACCCGGTAACGCATAGGAAAACCAAAATAGCTGTACAATCAATGATGTTCCACGGAAAATCTCTACATAAAAACCAGTGAATCCTTTAATAAGCGGATTCGTATGGACGCGTGATAAGCCCGCGACGAATGCGATGATACTCGCACAAATAATTGATAATACTAGCACCTGTAGCGTAATGCCTAACCCTTGTACGACAGTGGAAAAAATATCGGGTAAGGAACTCACAAAACCACTCCATTATAATTGTTTTACTTCCATCTATTTCATTTCGCGAATTAAAAAGGTCATGCCGCTGTTGGGCATGACCCGGTTGTGTACTTAGTAGTTATCGCCGTTACAAACACTTTCTGTCGTAATGTCGTCTTCTACTATATTCATTTCTTCAGTGAAACCAAATGGTTCGATTAATGCGGCGATTTCACCACTATCTTTCAACTTCTGTAATTCTTCGTTATAGGCTTCTCGTAATTCATCGTCGTCATTCAAGAAAGCTGCAGCACCGAAGCTTGGCACTCCCTCAATATCTGGCTGTTCGAAGTCTGACACGAACTCTAGCTTTTCATTGTTCGCAGACTCGAGCGCCATTTTGATAGTCATTTCTGTACCTGTCGTAACTGCTGCACGTCCGGATTCAACTGCGGAGAAAGACGCTGGGATATCGGGAACCATCATAATCTGATCTTCTGCTATCCCTTCGCGCAACATAAAGTCTTTCTCTGTTGCACCGCTCATTACCGCTACTTTAACGTCTGGGTTCGCAGCGATATCTTTATAGCTTTTTAAATTCATTGGGTTACCCGTTTCAACAATCAAACCTTCACCATACTTAATTTCTGGTTCTCCGAATGAAACACTTGAACAACGGTCAGGCGTAATGGCCATACCCGCTGTAATGACATCAAATTTCCCTGCGCCCAAGCCTGGGATCAATTGGCCAAAATCAGAAAGCTGACCGTCTACTTCTTCCACTCCCAAGTTTTCAAAAACCGCTTTGGCAATAGCGACCGCTGCACCTTGCAATTCCCCATCTTCTTCATACGCATACGGTTTCTCATTGGCAAAGCCGACTTTGACAACGCCCTTTTCTTTCATGTTATCCAATTTGCTTCCGCCTTCATTACTTGACGAATCTGCATCCCCATTCCCGCAAGCTGCAAGTACTATAAGCATCATCACCGCCAAAACACCTATCGCCGATTTCTTCATAATTCTCCCCCCTTGATTTTTTTATCAAACTATTAGTAAGTTAGTTGATAGATTACCATAGTGAATTAATAAGTTCAAACGATTTTCGACAACTTTACATTTTAGTTATATAAAAATAGTAACTACAAATACCGTGATGACAGCGTTTCCATAACTTTATTTTTAAGAATTTTTCACAAAATTTTATTTTTTACTAGGTGAAAAGACATCAATTATTTACTTTTAAAAAGGTTTTTTGAAATTCTACTTCACCTTTCAAAATTTACCGTTTATTTTCCATTAGTAAATTAATTAACTAAATGAATATTAATAATTTAAAAAGAACACACTGGATGCGTATACTTTCGTCTCTTCTCATCCAATGTGTTCGATATATATTTTTCCGATGTCATAAAAAAACAACGATTGGATGCACAATCCAAATGGATCATGACAAACAATCGTTGTTTAAGATAGAACCTTGATGCCCTCGGCGGGAGTCGAACCCACATTTTGAGCTTCGGAGGCTCACGTGCTATCCATTGCACCACGAGGACTAAACGTGTAGTATCAAACTTTACCTACAAATACTCAACTACAGAAAAAAGCTTTTCTTCTGTAAGAGACATCTTCCATTATATCGTAGAATATAATGAAAAGCAATGTGTATTTTTAAGGCAAATGATTTGACCTTTGTTGACCTTAATAGGTAAAATACAGTTATAGTTGAAATACGAAATGATTTCAACCGAACGAATATTATGAAGTAATTAAAGGAGGAAGTCTAATTGAATCTAATTCCTACAGTAATTGAACAAACAAACCGTGGTGAGCGAGCGTACGACATTTACTCCCGTCTACTGAAAGACCGAATTATCATGTTGGGTAGCGGAATTGATGACAACGTCGCTAACTCTATCGTTGCGCAACTTCTATTCCTAGAAGCTGAAGATCCAGACAAAGATATCTCCATTTACATCAACAGCCCAGGTGGAAGTATCACAGCTGGTATGGCAATCTACGATACCATGCAATACATCAAACCAGACATCCGCACAATCTGTGTAGGTATGGCAGCATCTATGGGTGCATTCTTGCTAACAGCTGGTACAGAAGGTAAACGTTACGCTTTGCCAAACGCAGAAGTAATGATTCACCAACCACTAGGTGGCGCACAAGGTCAGGCAACTGAAATCGAAATCGCCGCAAAACGCATCTTGCACCTACGTGAAAAACTAAACCAAATCCTAGCTGATCGCACTGGCCAGCCAATCGATGTCATCGCAAAAGACACAGACCGCGATAACTTCATGACTGCCGAGCGCGCTAAAGAATACGGCCTAATCGACCACGTTCTAGAACGCAACGAAATCGAAAAGAAATAAACAACTACAGGTTGTCGCAGAAAGCCAAATGGCCTTCCGCGACAACCTTTTTATTTTGTATTTAATATTTATTTGGGTTTGGGTTAATCTTTACAATACAAATGTATCAGCTCTCTAACTCCAGATTGTAACAGCTAGTTGATCTGCGTTCCAGGCGGCGACTCCCGCGGGAAAAGCATGTGCCTTGAGACCCCGCAGGTAGCGAAGCGGACGAGGAGGCTCAAGCCATGCCCGCAGGAAAGCGTCCGCCTGGAACGCAGATCAACGGCTCCCTTTACTCTCTAATCGCCCTACTCCTGCATTCCAGTTGCACAAAAAAAGATGACGAAACCTCAAAAAGGTCATCGCCACCCATGTCTAACATAATTACACTCACTGCTCATCTTCCACTAAATCAGCCAAATTCTGAAGAGCCAAATCCTCATCAATCCCGTCCGTAATCAACGTGATCTCCGTTCCCTTCGCAATCGCCAAACTCATAATCCCCATAATGCTCTTCGCATTCACCTGACGATTATCTTTCTTCAAATAAATATCAGCCGTATACTTATTGGCCTCCTGTACAAATAACGCCGCCTGCCTTGCTTGCAAACCAGGTTTAATTCCTACTTTCACTGTTTTTTCTACCATATTGTGTGCTCCTTTTCTTCCTCTTCTCATGAAGGATCTACTAGTTATTTAACGTAAACGATCTGCGATTTCTTCAATTTTACGCAAACGATGATTGACACCTGACTTACTGACCGGTGCACCTGTTACCAGTTCACCTAACTCCTTTAGCGTCACATCTTGATGCGTGACACGTAATCGAGCAATTTCTTGCAGACGATCTGGTAATTGATCTAAACCAATCGTGCGCTCAATCAATTTAATATTTTCTACTTGCCTTTGTGCCGCACCGATTGTCTTATTCAGATTGGCGGTTTCACAATTCACTAGCCGATTCACACTGTTGCGCATATCACGCATAATCCGTACATCTTCAAACTTCATAAGAGATACATGCGCACCGATGATACCTAGGAAATCGGATATTTTTTCTGCTTCTTTGAGATACGCAATAAACCCTTTTTTACGCTCAATAGATTTCGCATTCAACTGAAAGTGGTTCATCAACTCAACAAGTGATTGACTGTGTTCCTGATAGCTTGAGAAGACTTCCAAGTGATAAGAAGACGTCTCTGGATTATTAACGGAGCCTCCTGCCAGGAAAGCTCCCCGTAAGTATGCGCGTGCACAGCAGTCTTTTTCAATTAGCTGTGGATCGATTGTATGGATCATTTGGAAGTCATGCGTCATGATCGATAACTCTTCCAATAAATGTTTCGCTCCATCACGGATTCGACAAATATAGATATTATTTTTCTTTAAACGCATTTTTTTTCGTACTAGCAATTCCACTTTATATGGATACAATGCCTTCACGTTCGAATACAGACGACGCGCAATAGAGGCATTTTCTGTTTGAACGTCAAGACTTAGTTGTTTATTAGAAAAAGACATGACACCATTCATTCGGATGAAAGCCGCAATTTCTGCTTTCGTACAGCAATCATCCGCTTCGATCTGCGTCAGTTCCTTTTTCGTTTTGGATGCAAAAGACATGATATTCCCCCTTTTCGGCGATTTTCATATCTATCCGCCTTCTACGTTCTCTCTATATAACGCATCAACATATCTGATACTTCCATCGTTTTATGCATGATCGTTCCATCTAGGATGGTCGCAATCTCCTGCACGAATACTTCAGGCACTAAAGATTGCAGTACCTCTAGGTCATTCTCCACAAGCCAAGGTTCTTCTTTTTCATTCAGGTTATGCGTGCGTCTGAACGCTTCTGCATTATTCACTAGTACTGCATCAAGAAACGGTTCTCCCGCATGATCGTAAAGCGCCTGAACGTGCTCAGAAGCAGTATAGCGATACGTTTCGCCACGTTGCGTAGTTAAATTACCAACATAGACCTTTTTTGCAGTACTTTCGAGAACCGCTTCACGGATATCCTGCACTAAAAGTGTTGGCAAAGTACTAGTATACAAGCTTCCCGGCCCAAATACGATTAAATCTGCATTTTTTATCGTATCGGCTGTTTCCGGCAAAGGTTTTACATCTTGAGGCGTGATAAAAACGTTACGGATTTTCCTCCCATAGAGAGGAATTTTCGATTCACCTGTAATGATTGAACCATCTTCAAGCTCGGCATGCAAGGTAATTCGCTGATTTGCTGCAGGTAACACCGTTCCTTTAATATTCAGCACCACACCCATCTGCTCGACTGCACGTGCGAAATCGCCAGTAATAGTTGTTAGAGCTGTAAGCATTAAATTTCCAAGAGAATGTCCCTTCAAACCATCCGTTCCCTCGAAACGATGCTGAAACATTTTCTCGATCATGGGCTCAACATCTGAAAGCGCTGCCATAACTTGCCTGATATCTCCAGGTGGCGGTACGTTATATTGGTCGAATAAACGACCTGAACTTCCCCCGTCATCCGCCACCGTAACAATCGCGGTCAGCTCAATTGGATACCGTTTTAATCCACGTAGGATATTGGATAAACCTGTGCCGCCACCGAACACAACAACTCTTTTCATCGTAGTGGATTGCATAGTGATGTCAACCCTTTCTTTTTTCAACGTCCCGATGCGATACATGTGTCGGGTAATCGCCTTTAAAAACACCTGTAAAATATTCAGCAAGTGTAACAGAGCGATGTTGACCACCTGTACAACCGAAAGCTATAACCGCTTGACCTTTTCCTTCTTGTTTATACTGTGGAATCAAGAATTTGAATAAATCGGTTAGTTTTTCAATTAATTCTTTCGTATCTGACCATTTCAATACGTACTCCGATACTTCGCGATTCAAACCTGTCAACGGACGTAATTCCTCCAAATAAAACGGGTTCGGTAAAAAACGTACGTCGAATACTACGTCCGCATCAATCGGCATCCCATGCTTGAATCCGAATGATACAAAATTCAATGTAAAGTTTGGCTCTCCTGCTTCAGCAAACTCACGGGTGATTTTCTCTCGTAATTGCTTAGGTTTTAATTTTGATGTGTCAATAATAGAACGTGAAAGTCCTTTTATTTCAGTTAACAAAAGACGCTCTTTGCGAATCCCTTCGAGTAACACGCCGCCTTCGGATAACGGATGTGATCTGCGCGTTTCTTTATACCGTTTCACAAGTGCTTCATCATTTGAATCGAGGAATAACAAACTGGTTTTAACATCTTCCATCTTGAATAATCCTTCGAGTGCAGTAACCATAGAGTCAAATAAACTTCCCCCGCGCGTATCCATCACAGCGGCAATGCGCCTCATCTGATTATCCGACTTCATCATCAAATCTAGGAATGTTACAAATAATTCGGGTGGCAAATTGTCTATGCAATAGAATCCCATGTCTTCAAAGCATTGCATGGCGACTGTCTTACCTGCACCTGACATCCCCGTAATAATTACGACTTCATATTCATTTACCGCCTGTGGTTGATCCATAAACATTATTCACCTTCCATTGATTGTTGAAGTGATTCCCGCAAGAAGCGGAATTGCTCTGTATAATAGAACGTTCCATACTGCATACCTTCCTGACTCACCGCAAAGAGCAAATTCTTGCGATCACCTTCCGCCATTGGCAGTGTATGCAAACTTTCAAGCGGATGCCATTCCAGTTCACCTTCGACGGTTGTTTTCATTATGTTTCCGGAATAATCACGTGCGACAAATGTAAAGAGTAACCATTCGTTTAATAATTCTTTTTCTTCATCATCCATGATCATCATCGTATATACGCCTTTTAAATGTGGCGAGATTGCCTGTGCACCGGTTTCTTCGAGAAATTCACGATTAGCTGCTTCATATACAGACTCACCTTCATCGATTTTCCCTCCCGGTGCTACATACCAACCACGCCTTGGCTTCTTGAGTAAAAGAACTTGACCGTCTTTTACCACGAGCAAATTAGCAATTTTTTGCATATGTATTTCCTCACTTTTCGAGTATGTACTTATAGTATACAATGCTTTCAAGTAAAACGAAAAAAAAAGGTGGCTATTCACGGAAGTTTGTACCGTAAATAGCCACAAAGTTGCTATATTATGAAAGGGGGTCTTTCTTCTTTTTATTATCCCCCTTTTATATTGCAGGACGATTACATACACGTTACAAAACGATAACCTGTTTACGCCTTCGCTTCTACTTCTTCCATCAACTCTTCGATATACTTCTGAGCTGCTTGAGCCGCAATACTTCCGTCTCCAGTAGCCGTCACGACTTGGCGTAATAATTTCTCACGCACATCGCCCGCAGCAAAGATACCCGGAATTTTCGTCTCCATTATTTCATTCGTTTCAATATAGCCGTTTTCATCCAAAATACCAAGATCTTTGAAAGGCTCTGTTATTGGATCCAACCCGATATAAACGAACATTCCTTCCGTTTCCATCTCCCGTTCAGAACCGTCTTCAGTAGATACCAACGTGATGGAACCGATCTTCCCGTCTTTTTCATTTACTTGCTTAACTGTTGAATTCCAAATGAAATCAATCTTCTCATTTGCGAATGCACGCTCTTGTACGATTTTTTGTGCGCGCAATGTATCACGGCGGTGAATGATTGTGACCTTGTTAGCAAAACGTGTCAAGTACGAACCTTCTTCTACCGCAGAGTCACCGCCACCAATTACGACGATGTCCTTATTACGGAAGAACGCCCCGTCACATACTGCACAATAACTTACGCCGCGGCCTGTTAATTCTTCTTCACCCGGTACACCGATCTTTCGGTATTCTGCACCCGTAGTCAAAATTACTGCGCGTGCTTTATAACTTTTCTCGCCTACATGAACCGTTTTGAATTCACGACCGTCTTCGATTTTCGTGACGTCTCCATACGCATATTCAGCTCCGAAACGTTTCGCATGATCGAACATTTTCGTAGAGATATCCGGACCTAAAATACTTTCAAATCCAGGATAGTTCTCAATTTCTTCTGTATTGGCCATTTGACCGCCTGGCAAGCCTCTTTCCAGCATCAGTGTGGACATATTTCCACGTGATGTATAGACAGCTGCTGTCATCCCTGCTGGTCCTGCTCCGACGATGATTACATCATATACTTTTTCTTCCATTGTCATGGTGTTTTCCTCCTTCAAAATACGCATCCCTTGGTGTTCACTCATGTCACCAAAAATTTTATCTGATTGACAGATAAAACTATCGCTACATAAAATCGTACGAGAAACGCACGTGAATTTCAACTTAAATGCAACATCCAAAAATCACTATTCTTCTGTGTAAGGCAGAAATTGAAGTAGTTCTTGAATATACTTGGAAAGTGTTGAAACGGATACGCTATAATTTTCTGCAATAGACTTCTTTGTCACTTTTTTGTCATGTGAAGATTGGAACATAAAATCTGCAGCGGCAGCCAGTGCATGTACATTACTGAACATATACTTTTGTTCAAGCGCCTTTTCACATAACGTAAACCACATTTGAAAGAGCAGTACACCTTGCTCATCCAGCGGTTTATACTCTTCATACAATAGATCGCAAATTGCCAGCGCTTTTTTCAAAGCCTTTTCAAATGGAGTAGTCACTTGGAATGAATAATTCAGGCTGTGCGCTAAAAACAGCTGTTCCGCAGCAGTCAATTTTTCAACATCAATATATCCCGGATGCGATAAGATTTCCTGTAAATGTGACGACTTTCCTACTAAGTATAAACCGAGCATTCGCTCACTGCGATAAGGGTTCGAAATCTTTTCAATCAAGAACGGCACATCTTCTTCGTAAGAATCCGTGTCCAACTCTTCGTCCAATGACTTCCATGGTTCAAACCCTTCTTTGGTAGGATCTAATTTCAACAAAGCTTCATTTGCTTGTTCCGCCACTTTTCGATGACCCGTAAAGTACGCGGCATTCGCTAACCAGAAATAATACCCAACATCACCTTCAAATCCGCGTTTTTGCAGACTTCGAAGCCAGTGGTATGCTTCCTCATAACGACCCGTTAGTGCAAATGTCGCACCTAATTTATAGCGTTGCTCGAATTGGTACGGTTTAATTTTTGACAACAACTCCATCATGCTTTTCAGACGTTCTTCATCTCGGTTGTAATAAAAGAACACTGCCAAGTTACAAAGCGCATGGATATTGCCTTTCTCTTCACGTAGGACATCATACAAAATGTCTTCTGCATGCTTTTCTTTGCCAATATAAAAATACGCAAGCGCCAAATTATTGTGGACAGCCCACGTTTTCGGATAATCCACTAATAAATCCTCTAACACCTTTATGGCCTCTTTAAAATCGCCTTGTTCCATCATGCGACGTGCTTTTTCTTGCCTAAAAATCACTTCACCATCAAGCTGTTCACCTTCTTCAACGAATGATTCTTCTTGATCAGCGAATTCAGAGATTTCATGGGCTTCTTCTACAAAGACTCCATCGGGTGCCATAGCTACATATTTCAATGCATATTGCTTCGCTTCGCGCAAAAGACCAAGATGTGCGTGAACTTCCGCTAAATAGAAAGTCGTCTCTTCATTATTTGGGTCTAGATCATCGGCGGTTTGCAACAACTCATAGGCATCTTCAAAGCGGCCGACCTCCATGATGAACACACCGTATTCCATATGTGTAAGTGCATCATCTGGATTCAATTCTAGCGCACGTTTATAATATTTTTCCGCATCAGAAAATTGTTCACGCTGCATAGCTTGCATTGCGCGTTTACGATAAAAATCACCGTCAGGCAGGAATGATATAATTTTTTCTTTCTTAAATCGTTGGTTGTTTTTCAATCGAACTCCTCCGAAAAAGTAAGAGGAACGTACTTGACGTCCCTCTGCAATGTATCCTCTAGTATAGCACAACTACACGGTCCGTCATTCATTTGCTTTCACGTGCCGCACGTTCCGCCATTTCTTCAGCTGTATATATAATACGCACCGGATTTCCGCCAGCAAATGTACCGGCCGGAATATCTTTATTGACGAGTGACGCAGCGGAAACAATCGCACCATCACCAATTTTAACGCCTGGTAAAATTGTCGTATTGGCTCCAATCAGAACATGATTGCCTATTTCCACATCTCCAATACGGTATTCATCTATCAAGTATTCATGCGCTAAAATCGTTGTATTAAACCCAATTATAGAGTTTTCCCCAACAGAAATTCGTTCTGGAAACATGACATCCGGTACAACCATCAGCGCAAAAGCCGTATGTTTCCCAACTTTCATTCGCAAGAACAATCGATAGAAAACATTTTTCCATGAAACGAACGGAGTGTACCGCGCAATTTGAATCACGATGAAATTTTTGGCTACTTTAAAAATCGAAACCGTACGGTAAATATGCCAGAGGGAATTTGCATCCCCTTTGGAAGGATGCCGCTCCGTGCGTCTCATAGCTTAATTCCCGCAGTTATTTTAAGTAAGTCCGACATATGTTGCAACATGTAATCAGGTTTGAATGTCTGCAAATATTCTTCCCCTTTGAGTGCCCATGCGACAGCTGCGGTTCGTGTCCCTGCATTTTGTCCACCGAGTATATCGTGGAAGTTATCCCCGATCATCAGTGACTCTTCCGCTGTTCGATCCAGACGTGTTAATGCGAGTAATAGGGGTTCTGGGTCGGGTTTAGGATTCGTGATATCATCGAGTCCAATCACCGTATCGAAATAGGAAGCGATTCCCAAAAGGTTGATCCCTCTTTCGACCATGTCGCGTTTCTTCGTGGAAACGACTGCCATCTTCAAACCTAGATCATATAATTTACGAAGCGTATCTGTCACACCTTCGAATTCAGTTACATATGCATCGTGATTCGCCAAATTCCATTCACGGTATTCGGCAATTAGTTGTTCTGTCATATCGGGTGCAATCGATGAAAACGTATCATGTAATGTAGGTCCGATGAATGGCAGCATCTCTTCTCGTTCGAAACGTCCAGGGAAATGTTTTTCCAATACATGTTGGAAAGAAGAGAGTATTAATTCATTTGTATCTGCAAGCGTTCCGTCAAAATCAAATAATAATGTAGTAATTGGTTGATTAGTCAATCACAACTTCCTCCTTCTCTCTTGGCTGCTTCCATAGAATACTTACTGTAATAGTCAGCGCAATGGCAGTCACGAGCCGAATGATCAATAATGGCCAAATCGGTATACCAAGTGGCAAGAATAATAGTGTATCCTCAATCACCGCATGGCATGCCATCAAAAAAATGAACGCCAATGTAATATCTCGTTTCGATACGCCATCTTCTTGCACTGCTTGGATCATGACGCCTGCGCCATATGCCAAGCCAATTAATAATCCAGCAACGAGTGTCATCGAGGCGTTCGGTTTCACGCCAATCATTTTTGTAAACGGTGCCAAACTAGTAGAAAAACGCTCTAAGTAATTACGGTCTTTCACGTACTGCACAAACAACATTAACGGAATAACGATCATTGCCAGTTGTAAGACGCCAAATGCCGCCTTTTCAAGCCCGAGGCAGAAAATCTGCGCAAAGCCTTCCGGTACGACTTCCGCTTGTGGCGTTAGACCGTATTGTGCGATTTCGTTACCACCTGTCCAGAATACATTAATTAGCACTCCAGCTAGCACAGCTAATCCTAGACGCACAACAAGCACGGTCCATAGTTTGACGCCAACTTTTATAGCAACAGCCGTTTCGATGAACAGATTATGCGCAAAACTGATCATTATAGCAATGATGAAAACTTCTTTTACTGTTAATTCTAATGAAATGATTCCGGCAATTCCAGCGTATAAGTTTAATGCATTCCCAAGCACGATCGGCACGGCCGCTTCACCGCGCAAGCCAAAAAGATGCATGATAGGTTCAACCAACTGCACAAGCCAAGGTAAGACAGGCGTAAACTGCAAAATAGTCACAAGCAACGTAATAGGGAAAATAATCTTACCGAGTGACCACGTTGTTTTGAACCCTACTTGCAAACCATTTTTCAACGTATTAGATAATGCAATATTATTTTTGTTTGTCATCGTAGTTCTCTTTCACTTTCATTGCATATCTACGATACAACAAGATGGCAATCCCTATGACAACTCCCGCTACAGATACTAACTGTGCTGCACGCAAACTGCCGATGACATACAGACTATCTGTCCGCATCCCTTCAATAAAGAATCTGCCGATTGAATACCAGATGACATAAAACAAGAATACCTCGCCACGTTTCATCTTCAGCATTCTGCGAATTACCAAAATCAAAATAAGTCCGACGACATTCCATAACGACTCATACAAGAATGTCGGATGATACGTGATACCATCAATTGTCATTTGATTCATAATCCAATCAGGAATTATCGTATTTTCTTTAAACGCTTGTGAAACCGGACCGCCATGCGCTTCCTGATTCATGAAATTTCCCCAGCGCCCGATAATTTGTCCTATCAATAAACCAGGTGCCGTAATATCCGCTACTTTCCAGAATGACACGCCACGCTTCTTACAGAATATTACCGCGGTAATGACCGCACCGATCAACGCGCCATGGATGGCAATCCCGCCATTCCAAATTTGAATAATTTGATCAGGATGATCACGGTAATAATCCCACGTGAAAATAACATAGTAAATTCGTGCACTGATAATTGAAATAGGAATCGCCCAAATGAGCATATCCGTTAATAAGTCAGTGTGCATTCCCTGCTTCAGCATGTCTCGTTGTACTATCATAAATCCTAAAATAATTCCGAGCGCGATCAAAATACCGTACCAGCGAACTTCTAAGCTGCCAATACTGATCGCGACTGGATTAATCGCTAGCATAGATACATTCACTTAGTCGCGCCCCTCTTCATCTAATAATTCTGCATTATCTGCGATGGCTTGATCCAAACGCTTAGTAAATTCCTCTGCGGCATTAATGCCGAGACGTTTCATTCGATAATCCATCGCCGCTACTTCAATGATAACTGCGATATTTCGCCCAGGTCTTACGGGTACGGATAATTTGGTAATTTGCGAATTGAGAATTTCTACCTTCTCTTCATCGATTCCAAGACGGTCATAGTGCTTCTTATCATCCCAAATCTCCAAATCGACCGCTAGCAATACACGCTTATCGTCTTTCACAGAACTCGCTCCAAACAACGTCATTAAGTCGATAATACCGACCCCGCGAATCTCCAACATATGCTTCAACAATTTCGGTGACGTTCCGATCAAGACATTATCGGACACTTGACGAATCTCAACGGAATCATCCGCTACTAGTCTATGCCCTTTTTTAATGAGTTCTAACGCAGTTTCACTTTTACCTACTCCGCTGCCACCCGTAATCAACACACCCACACCATACACATCCACTAGCACACCATGCACTGTCGTCATCGGAGCGAGTTGTCCAACCAAATAATTCGTCAACATCCCCGAAAACTGTGTAGTCTTATAATCCGTCCGAAGAACCGGAATATCTTTCTCCTCTGCTAATTGGCTCAATTCTTTCGGACCTTCTTCGCCATGAGCAATAATAAATGCTGGCGTATCTACCGAACAAAGTCGCTCCAAACGTTTTCTTCGCGTAATGGCAGACAATGTTTCGAGGAAGGACATCTCCTTACGCCCGATCAACTGCACACGTTCCGCAGGATAATAATCAAAATAACCAGCCATCTCAAGCCCTGGCCGTGAAATGTCACTCATTAGAATTTGTTTATGAATACCTGCGTGCCCAGCAATCAATTCCAATCCGAATCGATTCATCACATCTTCTACTGTTAATTCACCCATGAAACCCCTCACTTTCTGCTACGATGTACGTATTCTTCAGTCTTTTACAGATTTTTGTGCTTATGTATAAACCATTCCCACCTATTTTACCATGAAGGAAACGAAAAGAAATGGATTACTTCTTGATTGATCTCCCCTTTTTGTATCCTTTTTAAAAGATTTCTCTATATAGAGGATAAAGGAGAGTGAACAGAATTGACACTAATCATTCTTGATGCGGGTCATGGACCCGATACACCCGGTAAACGAACACCTGATGGAAAGCTTCGGGAGTATCACTTTAATGCAGCAGTAGCTACACTTGTCAGCGAAATTTTAACGAAAGAAGGCCTGACAATCAAGTATACGCACGCAGCTACACGCGACGTACCTTTAAGTGAACGCACCGCTTCAGCTAATCGAATGAAGGCAGATGCATTTGTTTCCATCCATGCCAATGCATTTGGCACTGGCTGGCACTCAGCACAAGGGATTGAGACCTATATCTATCCACAAGCAAGCAAAAGCTCCGCAGTGCTCGCATCCACCGTACAAAAAGCCTTAATTTTCGCATGCCAGCGCCCCGATCGCGGTGTGAAGAAAGCAAACTTCGCCGTACTGCGCGACACAAATATGCCTGCAATTTTAGTCGAATGCGGCTTCATGTCGAACCAGACAGAAGCTGCGTTACTGCAAAGTAAAACCTATCAACGCCAATGCGCACGGGCTATCGCCTTTGGGATTTTGTGTTGGGAGTATGAGAGGTGAATTGATGGGGTTGGAGTGGGTTGGGTTGAAGGAGATGTAGGTGGTTATGAGCGGTTATGTGGTGGGATTGATCGTATAGTCCGGTAGTATGAGCGGATGGTTGTTGTGATAGAGCGGTTAGCCCTTGTGGTAGAGCGGTTATACAATAATTATGAGCGCTTATAGGAATTATTGAGCGCCCGAGCAACTACCCTCGATATTATAGGATAATGAGCGGATAAACAGCGTGATTGATCGCATAAACCGCAAGTATGAGCGGATACAGACTAGGATAGAGCGGTTAGCCCACGCCATAGATCGGAATCGCAACAACTATGAGCGCTTACAGGAATTATTGAGCGACCGAGCAACTACCCTAGATAGTTATGGGATCATGAGCGGATAAACAGCGTGATTGATCGCATAAACCGCAAGTATGAGCGGATACGGACCAGAATAGAGCGGACAGCTCCTGCAATAGAGCGGTCAACCCTCATCATAGAGCGAAAACACAACAACTATGAGCGCTTACACCAATTATTGAGCACCCAAGCAACTCCCCCACGCTCATTACACACATCCAAACAAACCAAAAAAACACCTGCACCGCCACAAACGGCAATGCAGGTGTTTCATTATGCTATCAAATCATATCGACAGAGTTATAGCGAACCATGACTGAGCCTGTCTTGGACTCACCAGTTACATGCAACGGCTCTTTCGTCTCGTCTTCAGCAGTTTTGCTGAAGCGGATCGTACGATGCAAGAATTGCTCTTGCTCTTCTACACGCGACACGTCATTTAATTGCAAGTCGAGCTTACCCATGTTGGAAGTAATCTCTCCCTTAACGCTTATAGAAGATGGGAAGTAAATTTCAACAGAACCGCTAATTGACTTCGCTTCCAATCTTTTTGCATCAGCAGATGAAGTCGTCAACGTCACATTTCCGTTTAAGGATTTTGCATCTACATCTTGTACAGCGCCATCTACATAGACACGACCGTTTAATGTTTCGGCTTCTAGCTTTTCACCAGTAACTTTTAACAGACGGACCATACCATTTGCTGTTTCTAGCTCGGCTTCATCGAATTTAATATCCGCACATTCGATTTTCCCATTCGCCGTTTTGATGCGCAGATCTTTGAAATCGATGCCCTCCAATGAACAGCCACCATTCAACAAACGGACAGAGAGTTTACTATAAAGTACTGAAGTCGGAACGTATAGATGGAGATTGACTTGCAGCATTTTCAAGTCGCTGCCGATGCGCAGTTTGTTACCGTCTTTCACGAACAATAACTTTTCAAGGAACTGATTAAGTGCGCTGGTTTCAGAATCCGTATTGAAATGCTTTACAGAGAACTTCGCCGTAATTTCTTCATTGTCTGAAGGATGAATTTCCACAGAGCCGTGATCGATATGAATGATGATTTCTTCAATATCTTCTACAGATTTGCTTTCTGCATGTGTAAAGGAAACAGATTTGCTGAATGGAGCTTCGAAATCGAATTCTTTCACACGGTGTACCGCCGTGTCCATAAACTGCATGAAGCGATCACCTGCTGTGACGAATTCTTTACGGATATCTTCGAAGAAAGCATCAGCAGAAGAGCTCTCTTCTGCTGTTTCTTTTTCAGATTCTTTTCCCATGGCTTCTAGTAATTTCAATGCCTCATCAGCTGTGATTTTACCTTCTTCGAGCATCGTGAGTATTCGTATGCGTTCATTTTGCATGCCTAGATTCCTCCTCGTTTTGAACAATCTTTTCAGTACCTATCTATTTATACGGTTCTGCGGAACAAAAGTTTCACTTTCTATTTCTTTACTACTTTATTGATTTGTTCTTTCATCCGGTTTCGATCTCTTTCTAGAATGGTCTTTAAATATTTACCAGTGTAAGACTCTTCGACTTCTGCTATTGCTTCCGGTGTTCCCGTTGCAACAATTTCTCCACCTTTGTCTCCACCTTCCGGACCGATATCGATAATATAATCGACTGTCTTAATAACATCTAGATTGTGCTCAATCACGAGAACGGTGTTTCCTCCATCTACTAAACGTTGGAGAACTTCGAGTAGCTTGGCAATGTCATGTACGTGCAAACCTGTTGTCGGCTCGTCCAGAATATAAAATGATTTACCTGTGGAACGTTTATGCAATTCTGAAGCAAGTTTCACACGCTGGGCTTCCCCACCAGACAGCGTCGTTGCTGGTTGGCCTAATTGAACATACCCTAAGCCTACATCTACAATCGTCTGCAATTTACGGTGAATCTTTGGGATATTCTCGAAAAACACCACAGCATATTCTACTGTCATTTCAAGTACGTCCGCAATGTTCTTTCCTTTGTATCTCACTTCAAGTGTTTCACGGTTATACCGCTTGCCATGACATACTTCACACGGCACATATACGTCGGGAAGGAAGTGCATTTCGATTTTGATGATTCCATCTCCACGGCATGCTTCACACCGTCCACCCTTCACGTTGAAACTGAAGCGACCTTTTTTATAGCCGCGAACTTTCGCTTCATTCGTCATTGCAAAAACATCGCGAATATCGTCAAAGACACCTGTATACGTGGCTGGGTTAGAACGCGGTGTTCGCCCGATTGGAGATTGATCGATATCGATAATCTTCTCTAAATGTTCGACACCACTGATACTTTCGAATTTGCCTGGCTTTTGTTTGGATCGATTCAATTTCTGAGCCAATGCTTTATGCAAAATGTCATTGACTAACGTACTCTTGCCTGAACCGGAAACGCCAGTCACCGCAATAAATTGACCGAGAGGGAATTCTGCATCAATATGCTTCAAGTTGTTCTCCGAAGCCCCTTTAACGACAATGCTTCGCTCATCACGCGGTCTACGTTCGGTCGGAAGTGGAATGAATTTCTTTCCGCTCAAATATTGACCCGTAAGCGACTTTTTGTTTTTCATGACTTTCGCAGGAGTACCTGCAGCCACTACTTCTCCTCCTGCCACACCAGCACCAGGACCTATATCAATTAGATAATCAGCAGCCATCATCGTGTCTTCATCGTGTTCTACAACGATCAGCGTATTTCCGATGTCTCGCATGCTCTGTAGTGTGCCAATTAATCGATCATTGTCTCGCTGATGAAGTCCGATTGACGGCTCATCAAGTATATACAGGACACCCGTCAAACGAGATCCAATTTGTGTGGCTAGACGAATCCGTTGCGCTTCCCCGCCAGACAATGTCCCCGCTGAACGAGATAAATTCAGATAGTCGAGACCGACGTTCACCAAGAAGCCTAAACGTTCTTGGATTTCTTTTAGAATCATGTCTGCAATTTGTGTGTCTTTCTCAGACAAGGTCAATTGATCAAAGAATTTTGTTGTTTCAACAATCGAGCGTTCCGTGATTTTCCCGATATGCTCGCCATTCACTAATACCGCAAGTGATTCGGGCTTTAAGCGATAGCCTGTGCAAGAAGGACAGGCTTTTTCCGTCATATATTTACCCATCTGCTCACGAATATAGTCTGAAGATGTCTCGTGATAACGACGTTCCACGTTGCGCAAAACACCTTCGAAATAAATATCGCTATCACGAGTATTACCGAATTCATTTGTATAGCGGAAACGAATCTTCTCTTTTTTCGATCCTAGCATTAGTTTTTCAATATCCGAATCAGCTATCTCACTAACTGGTACATCCATAGGAATTTTATAATGCTTGGCAATCGTCTTCAGGAGTTCCGGATAATACTGAGAGCTCGTTGGTTCCCATGGGGCGATGGCGTGTTCTTTTAGCGTTAGTTCATTATTGGGAATGACTAATTCTGGATCGACTTCAAGTTTCATGCCAAGCCCATCACATTCAGGGCATGCGCCGAATGGACTGTTGAATGAAAACATCCGCGGCTCTAGTTCACCTATAGAAAATCCACAGATAGGACACGCATGATGTTCGCTGAAAAACAGTTCTTCTTCACCGATTACATCGACAAGAACATTACCGTCAGCTAAACGTAAAGCGGACTCTAATGAGTCACTTAAACGTGTTTCAACGCCTTCTTTCATGACAATCCGATCAATGACGATTTCAATCGTATGCTTTTTATTTTTATCTAAATCTATATTGTCGTCTAAATCAATCGTTTCACCGTTGACCCGTACGCGCACATACCCTTGTTTTTTAATGTCTTCAAATAATTTGGCGTGCGTCCCTTTTCGTTCAGAAATAATTGGCGCCAATATTTGAATTCTAGTGCGCTCCGGCAACTGAATTACACGGTCTACCATCTGCTGTATCGTCTGCGTTGAGATTTCAATGCCATGATACGGACAATGAGGTTTTCCGACTCTTGCATATAGCAAACGCAAGTAGTCGTAGATTTCCGTCACCGTTCCTACAGTAGAGCGTGGATTTTTACTTGTTGTCTTCTGGTCGATGGAAATAGCCGGCGATAATCCTTCTATAGAATCCACATCTGGTTTATCCATCTGTCCAAGGAATTGACGCGCGTATGCGGATAATGATTCCACATAGCGGCGCTGTCCTTCCGCGTAAATCGTATCAAATGCCAGTGAAGACTTTCCTGAGCCAGATAAGCCAGTAAGTACAACTAGCTTATCGCGGGGAATCTTCACTGTAATGTCCCTCAGGTTATTCGCTCTCGCTCCCTGGATTACAAGTTCTGTATTTTTCATGCGAACTCTACCTTTCTGCTTTCAGTTCTAGTACGGTATCGCGTAATTCTGCAGCTCTTTCGAAGTCCAAAGCCTTTGCTGCGTCTTTCATTTCTTTTTCCAACTTCACTAGCAATAAGCCTTTCTCGTCTTTCGATAGCTTCTTGCCGTTGGTCACCTTTTGCAAATACGATTCCGTTTCTTCAGCCACTTGAGTAGCACGGATCAATTCACGTATCGGTTTGACGATCGTTGTGGGTGTGATGCCATGTTTCTCATTATAAGCTTGTTGAATTTCACGACGACGTTCCGTTTCATCGATCGCTTTCTTCATAGAGTCTGTCATTTTATCCGCGTACATGATAACGCGTCCATCCGAGTTACGTGCTGCACGTCCAATTGTCTGGATTAACGCACGTTCCGAACGCAAGAAACCTTCTTTATCTGCATCCAAAATTGTGACCAATGAAACTTCCGGTATGTCGATCCCTTCACGCAGTAAGTTGATTCCGATCAGTACGTCATATGTGCCAATACGCAATTCCCGAATAATTTCTGTCCGCTCTAATGTCTTGACGTCGGAATGTAAATATTGAACTTTAATTCCAACATCTTTTAAATAATCCGTTAAGTCTTCGGACATTTTTTTCGTCAAAGTCGTAATCAAGACACGTTCATCTCGCTCGATTCGAAGTTGAATTTCATCCAATAAATCATCAATTTGCCCTTCAATCGGACGCACTTCAATGATTGGATCAAGTAATCCTGTGGGACGTATGATCTGTTCTATCATTTCATCTGTATGCTCAATTTCATAAGGTCCTGGCGTTGCAGAAATATACATCGCCTGACGAATATGCTTTTCGAATTCTTCAAACATTAACGGGCGGTTATCCAATGCGGACGGCAAGCGGAAGCCATGTTCCACCAATACCTTTTTACGTGCTTGGTCTCCATTGTACATACCGCGAATTTGTGGCAAGGATACATGACTCTCATCTACAACGATTAAAAAGTCATCTGGGAAATAATCCAGCAACGTATAAGGTGTTGCACCTGCTTCACGCAACGTCAAATGTCTGGAATAGTTCTCAATACCGGAACAGAAACCCATCTCTCGCATCATTTCCAAGTCGTAGCGCGTGCGTTGTTCTAAGCGCTGCGCTTCCAGTAATTTATCGTGATCACGTAAATATTTAAGCTGTTCTTCCAACTCAATCTCAATATTTTCAATTGCTTTAAGTAACTTTTCTTCGCGTGTGACGAAGTGAGATCCTGGGAATATGGCTACGTGATCACGATCACCGATGACTTCACCTGTTAACGCATCCACTTCACGGATCCGTTCGATTTCATCACCGAAGAATTCGAGACGTATACAACGCTCGTCACGTGCCACCGGGAAGACTTCGACTACATCGCCTCTAACACGGAATGTACCACGCGTGAAATTGATGTCATTGCGTTCATACTGAATGTCCACTAGCGTGCGCAATAATTGATTACGCGGTATTTCCATCCCTTTGCGTAATGAAAAAACCATGTCATTGTATTCTTCTGGCGAACCGAGACCGTAAATACACGAAACAGATGCCACAATCAATACATCATTGCGTTCAAATAATGCACTCGTTGCGGAGTGGCGAAGTTTATCAATTTCATCATTGATGGATGAATCCTTTTCAATAAAAGTATCCGTCTGCGGAACATATGCTTCCGGCTGATAAAAGTCATAGAAGCTGACAAAGTATTCTACTGCATTATCTGGGAAAAACTCTTTGAACTCGCTATATAATTGGCCTGCCAACGTTTTATTGTGGGCAATGACCAGTGTAGGTTTATTAATTTCTGTCAGTACATTAGAAACAGTAAATGTTTTACCTGTACCTGTTGCACCGAGTAATGTCTGATGTTTCTTGCCTTCTTTTATGCCGTTAACAAGGCTGTCAATCGCTTTTGGCTGATCTCCTTGCGGCGTATATGGTGCCTGCAATTGAAATGTTTCGTTCAAATGGTTCCACTCCTCTTCTTAAACACCTGTCCTTCTATTTTACCACAACTAGGGTTTTTTCTAAAGAAATAACGAACGTACGTTTTAAGCTAACTCTCTATGTACTTTATTGTACCCTTGTACTTTGTGAAAGAAACTTGCAACTAAGACATTCCATACAATAAAAAACACTGCCAGGATTTTGCCCTAGCAGTGCCTATGGAAATATTATTTTGTTTTAAGTTTGTATCCATGTTCTTGTGAAATGTCTAGTAATTGCTGTGTATACAGGTCGAATGCTTCTTTGTCATTTTGATCTAGCGCATCGTCAATCAACAACATGATTCGCGATTGTGTTTGTTCCCAATGAATGTGTTGTAGAAACAGATCCCAATAGATTTCGTTCAGCAGCTTTTCCGCTTGGAGAGAAGTGCTATTGTTACCTACCGCTTTCAAAAATTCAGCATATGAGTTGTTATTATTCATCTCTCTCACCCCTGATACCTTTTAGTAATTATATATGCAATAGAATAGGAATTGCAACCATTATTTTAACTATTCGAACTTTTTAATTACTTCAATACGATTAGCACGCTGTTTACTAGGTACATATATTCAGATAATTCTGTCACGGATTTGATTCTTTACTTCAGAAACATTGACTCTTTTACTCACACTATTTTATCTTACCTATTGTCTACCATCATATATCTTTCATTTGCTCTTTAGTTAATCGGATTGTCGCTTCACCTACAATGAGTGCAACAGCCGCAATCAAGACGGGGGTAACACTTAATCCGTACAATGGTAATGCTGCCAGTAATAGAATGATTGCTTGTAGCCAAATCAATTTTCTGACTAACAAACGCACCGCTTTGATTTGCGATTTTTCTTGTTCTTCAGGAAATAGCTGATCCATAGTGAACTCGACGCCGCCTTCAAGTGCCAATATCAATTGAACAGCAGTTGCAAACGCCAATGCTCCTACAAAGATGAACGACACAATCGGTAATGGTATTAAAAACGCACCCAACGCAGATAGCGCCGTTAATCTAACCCACAACCAAAACGTATCATCTGTACGGATAAATGTCCGAACGATTAAGTAATTTTGCACATCTTTACGCTTGAACGTAGAACGTTTCATGGCAATCTTTAACCAGCTGCGCTTACTCACAGATCCAACTAGATGGGGTACTTCCGTGAAGTAATTTGCAAATCGATAGAAACGCATCATACGATTTTGTTCCAATTCAATAAATTGCTCGTAGGGGAACGGAAATTGTTCCGCTTTTTTATCCCAAAACTTCGAATAGAGCATCGCGATCAGTATTCCAATAAAGATTGCCGCTGGACTCCAAGTAAGACCCAATTGAATTGTTACAAATGTTAAAACTAATCGAAGGAGACGATCCGGCCATACAAAGTCGTGATTCGCAATACGAACATTGAATTCAGTTCCTACAAACAGCCCTTTAAACACTACGATCAGCAACATAACAAGAAGGTAGTCCGTGCCTGTTCCTACTTCCGTAGCTTTTAATAAAGGTAATGCAATAACCATAGCAATTAACGGCAAAGGCAGTTGTGAACACGTCGACCAAGTGATTGAACGTCTCATATAGCTCGGCAATTGATTTTCTAACGGTAGGAAAAACACGATATCTGCCGGCTTTAGTAACGTGGTCGGTGCCGCTTTCATTAACAACAGGGCAATGACGATGGATACGATGAAGACTGAAGGGAACGTAACAGGTACTTCTTTTAGCCATTCACTATACGCATAGCCTCCTGCCCCAATGGCAAACATGAAGACGATCGCCAAATGTCCAGTGAATACATAGCGCATATATTTCTGTAATTCATTAACATAATGGAAGAACCGTTGTCCCCAAATATCATGCATGTTGTTCATGGTCGGTTTCCTCAGTCATTGCAATATATAAATCATCTAGCGTGGCATCTGGTCGTCCGAACGCCTTGCGCAAGTCGTTCATCGTACCGTTCGCACGTACCCGGCCTTCGTGCAATAAGATAATACGATCGCAATACTTCTCGGCTGTTGCCAGTACGTGAGTCGACATCAAAATAGAAGCGCCTGCATCTTTTCGTTCGATAATTTGGTCGAGCAATGCACGAATCGCCAACGGATCTAATCCGACGAATGGTTCATCGATAATATATAATTTCGGTTCTACCAAGAAGGCACACATGATCATGACTTTTTGTCGCATACCTTTAGAAAAGTGAGCTGGAAACCACTTCAAACGTTTTTCCATACGGAACTCTTTCAGCAATTGTTCAGTTCGAATTTCAAATTGCTGCTTGTCCAACCCGTACGCCATCGCAGTCAGTTCCAAATGTTCTTGTAATGTAAGTTCTTCGTATAACACCGGTGTCTCTGGAATATAACTGAATGACTGGCGGTAATGTTCTTTGTCACTAAACGTCGCACCGTCAATCTTGATCATTCCTTCAAGCGGATTCATCACACCAATGATATGTTTGATTGTCGTACTCTTTCCTGCGCCATTCAGCCCGATTAACCCAACCAATTCTCCTTCTTCTATTTGAAATGAAAGGTCATGTAGAACAGGCTTGCGCGTATAACCACCTGTAACATGTTCTAGTTCTAGGATTGCCATTATATTTCCCCCTATCTTCTGTTATTATTTTAGCAAAGAAATTGTAAAATTGCTTTATCCGCCTTCGTTAACTATCTGAAAATATGCTACAATACATCCAAACATGAAAGGATGTGTAGAAATGACCTCATGTATTTTCTGCAAAATTGTAGAAGGCACGATTCCAGGAGAAAAGGTATACGAAGATGATCACGTGATCGCGTTTATGGATATTATGCCTGTCACGCAAGGGCACGTACTCCTGATTCCAAAAACACATCGTGAAAATGTGTATGAATTAACAGAAGAAGAAGCTGCGAATTTATTTAAAGTGGCACCCAAAATTGCCAATGCATTAAAAGAAGAATTTCAACCGTCTGGAATGAACTTATTACAAAACAACGGATCTTTCGCTGGGCAGTCAGTCTATCATTTCCATATGCATTTAATTCCACGCTATGATAAATCAGATGGTCTGAAAGTAGAATTTCATACAAAGGTAGAGCAGTTCCCAATGGACGTAGTATCTGAATTAGCTACCCATATTTCAAGACGCCTGCAACAATAACACATGGAGGGAATAGGACAGAAGAGTACTGCACTTTGCTTTATAACTTGAAGTGATTCCGACTCTTCTGTCTACCCCTCTACCCAATTAGGACAGAAAACTTTCATTGGAATAATATTTCATTCATTTTCTTGCTCAACTGCGTAATAACATGCTTTAATAAAATAATAACTATACAAAAGGAGTGTTCTCTACATGAAAGCGTCCACATTCTTTATTGGTCTGGCAGCAGGTGCTGTCACTTCTGCAGTAACTGTTCTATACTCTACACCTAAAGCTGGCAGTGAACTGCGTGATAGTGTCAAACATGCATCACTTGAATTGAAAGATAAGTTGAAAGATGTCAAAGGGCAAGTCGCAGATCTAAAAGACTCCGTAACGGATTTGTCGAAGGAAGCAAAAGAACTTGTACCAGAGACAGTTGAAGAAATGAAAGTTTCCGTAGCAGATTGGAAGCGCTCAACCGAACATAATAAAAAACGTTTGGAGAAAGAAATTTCTGCAATCCAAACAGCACTGGATGATCTCGAGAAATCCATTAGCACTCGCTAACGTATTGCCATGAAGGCATCAGTTCTTCTCCTGCTAATCTTTGAGTGATACCCATAGTAAAACAGCTATGACTAGCTGGATTCTATGGGCATATACACTCAAACTGATTTATTTTATTATTCCGTCTTTTTTATTTGTTGCTTTTTTGGTATAATAAATAAAAAGACTGAAAGAAAGCAGGTGTCTCGATGGCCGATCAACATATTACACGTAAAGACGCCATGATCTTCAATCAACGCGTAGCCCAAATGTCCAAAGCATTATGGAAAGCTGTAGAGAAGGATTGGCAGCAATGGATTAAACCTTATGACCTCAATATTAACGAACATCATATTTTATGGATTGCCTATCATTTAGAAGGTGCTACAATTTCAGATATCGCGAAGTTTGGTGTAATGCATGTCTCAACCGCCTTTAACTTTTCAAAAAAATTGGAACAACGTCAACTTCTGTACTTCTCGAAAAAAGAGGACGACCGACGCAATACATACGTGACGGTTTCAGAAAAAGGCAAAGCATTAATCATCCAGATGAATAAAAATTACCATAAAGAAGATTACAGCGTACTTCAAGGTTCCCTTCCCATTCGCGATATTTACGGTAAATTTCCTGAATTCCTAGAGGTCATGTCTGTATTGCGAAATATCTACGGTGACGATTTTATGGATATATTTGAACGCGGTTTCCGAAACATCGAGAAGACGTATGTCGATTCAAATGATTACTTAACAAAATTAGAAGTAGAATCTTAACGCCTGCTCTTTACACAGTTTAGTTTTTTCCTTTTGATCATAAATTCTGCTATGATAGTACAGAAGCAGAAAGAGGAGGTCTAAAATGGTTATAGCGATTACCATTCTATTTTCATTGTTCTACTTATATCAAATTAATAAAATGACATTTGCTCTTTGCCAATCTAGAGAGATTCCAGAAGAAAAGCAGCCAAAGATTTACCGAACTGTAAACATTCTGATTACGATTCTCATTTTATCCTTATATGTAGAAGTGTTCTTTAGCGCCTGACACTATGTATGCCCACCCCCAGTACTGGAGGCAGGGCTTTTTTTAATACAAGTACGCTGCACCGACGATGATCAACAAAATGAACAACACAACAATTAAAGCAAAGCCTGATGAACCTGATCCGCCATGTGTGTAACCGCTCATGAAGGCACCCCCTTTCACATTGTATCCTATGCGAAAGTAGAAAAAAGCGGTTGGGCAGTTTAGATGTATGGAACCTTTTTGTTTTTCATACGTTATATGGTATAGTGTTTACTTGAAGAATATACAGAATCGATACTTAGATTAGGGGAGTTAATTACATGAAAAAGAAGATGTTAGCATTTACACTCGCAGCTTCGGTTGCAGCTTTATCCGCTTGTTCTGGTGGCGGAGATGAAAAAGTCATGACGTCTAAAGCAGGAGATGTTACGAAAGATGAGTTTTATCAAGAAATGAAAACATCTGTCGGTGAACAAGCCCTACAAATGATCATTTTGGAAAAGGTTTTGGATGATAAGTATGACGTAGACGATAAGCAAGTTGACGCAGAATTTGATAAAAACAAAGAACAACTCGGTGAAAACTTCGAAGCATTCTTGGCTCAACAAGGTCAAACACCTGACAGCTTCAAGAAAATGATTCGTTTGAATAAATTGCAGGAAGCTGCATTGACTGACGGTGTGGAAGTTTCTGACGAAGAGTTAGACAAGCGCCTTGAAGAATCTCAAACAGAAATCAACGCTCGCCACATCTTAGTGGAAGATGAAGAGACTGCAAAAGAAGTAAAAGAGAAGTTAGACAAAGGTGAAGATTTTGCAGCTGTTGCAAAAGAATACTCTACTGATCCAGGTTCTAAAGACGAAGGTGGAGACCTTGACTGGTTCGCTTACGGTGTAATGGTTCCCGAATTCTGGAATGCTGCATACGACCTAGAGCCAGGCAAAATCAGTGAGCCAGTCCAATCGGATAACGGCTTCCACATCATCGAAGTAAAAGAAAAACGCAAAACGGATGATGAGAAAATCACTGATGAAAAGAAAGATGAAATCCGTCATGAACTATTGATGGAAAAGGCTGACGAAAATGAGCTATTAGCTAAAGTTTCGAAGCTAGTAAAAGAAGCAGATGTAAAAATCAAAGACGAAGATTTGAAATCAGCACTTGATTTGTTCAAGATGGAAGAGCAGCCAGCTGAAGGTGAAGCTCCGGTTGACGTAGAAGCGCCTGCGGAAGAAGCACCTGCAGAAGACGCTCCAGCTGACGATGCTGAAGTAGAAGTTGAAGAAGGTAAGTAATATATGAAAAAGGTCTGCCTTGGAAGTTTCAACTTCTAGTGGCAGACCTTTTTTTGTGTTTTCAATAGACTTTTAGTGCTCTTTAGGTCACTGTTCTGTTGTAAGTGCGTAAGTGACCATGATTACGTTTCTATTTAGCATGCCTAATAAGCGACGTGCGGTTGTGGTTCTTGCACGTGCCTTTCTTTTTCCTGTTCGTACAGGAGGTTGTGGTTTAGCTAGCAATCTAAGTGGCAAATTCTTCGTCCCCACTTCGGCGCTGGTGGATGGCTTTCGCGAGGAGCCAGAGACAGGAAGTGCGCCTGTCTTTGTCTCCTCGCTACGCCTACCACAGCAGGCGCCTTCGTTGCGTCGTGTGTAGGGCAGTTCTTACACTTCTTTTTCATAAATAGAAGATCAGTATCACTAAGTCACTGATTTTATTCTTGTTTGAACCACAATCAAAGTTAATACTACTCAGCAGCGCAGGCACAACTGCGGGGTAGGCCGTGGCCATGAGACAACTGGCAGCCCTACCGCCAGCTGGCTCATGGCTGGAGGCAATCCCCCACGTGCCTGTGCGGGTCCAGAAAGCAGACACTCGGTGACTCCAGTGCCCAACAACCAGTCGAGCAACGACCTTAACCAAGAGTGACAAAGACCCGCAGCCGCATAGTCGTTCCACCAACCGCGTTTCTTAGCCGGGTAATGTACACCATCTGTCAGTTTATTAGCACTGTTAGAATCACAACCCTAAAAAATTCAGTACTCAACTAGAAATGCATCGTTCCACGCTAGTTTATTCAAACGTAGGCTTGTAGAACGAACGGTTATCCAGCGGGAATACGCGCTCGGAGAACTCGCCCGGTGTAGTCTTAGACATGACACGGTTCAGCATGTTCATCTTCGCATCGATATTATCGATATAATGAAGAATCTCTGCCTCCTTTAACATCGGACGCTTCGGACTGCCCCACTCCTCTTTTCCGTGGTGAGACAACACCATATGCTGAAGCAACATCACTTCTTCGCCTTCGATCTCCAGCTCTTCTGCTGCCTTGGAAATTTCATTGACCATAATCGTAATATGACCTAGTAAATTCCCTTCGATCGTGTACTGCGTACCGACCGGCCCTGATAATTCGATCACCTTGCCGATATCATGCAAAATAATCCCCGCATACAGCAAGTCTTTATTCAACGTCGGATACAACTCCGCAATCGCTTTACCTAGCTTCAACATTGAAACTACGTGATCAAGTAAGCCAGATACGTAGTCATGATGGTTTCTTGTAGCTGCCGGATACAACACGAAGTCTTGCTGGTGCTTTTTCAGCAAATGACGAGTGACACGCTGGATTTGTGGGTTTTTCATTTCAAAGAAAAACTGCATCAATTCATCTAGCAATACTTCCTTGCTTTTTTCAGAAGACGGTACTAAATCTGCAATCGTCACGCCCTCATCCTCTTTTACAGGACGGATGGCTTTAAGTCGAAGTTGATTTTTTCCACGGTATTCATGGATTTCTCCACCTACTTTTACAATGGTCGCCCCTTTGTATATCTGGGCTTGTTCTTCACCCGCATCCCAAAGTTTCGCTTCAAGGTCTCCACTTTTGTCTTGCAGTATCAATGTCATGAACGGACTTCCTTGCTGTGTGATGCCTTTTGTTGCCTGCTTAATCAATAAATACATGTCGACCGTTTCGCCGACTTGATAATCAAGTAATTTTTTCATCAGTGGATCTCCCCTTTTACTTTTGGTCCCATCTCAATTGTATGCGGTTCACTTAGCCATTTTGATTTCATTTCTGTATGGCAAGTAAAATACAGAAATTGATGAGATGGCTGTAACTCAGTAAGTATTTCTATCATACGCGAAAGTCGCTCATTATCAAAGTGGACAAATGGGTCATCCATTATAATAGGAAACGGTGCGCGCTCCACTAATTCATATGCCAACGCGAGTCGCAATGAAAGATAGGCTTGCTCTTTTGTAGCTTGACTGAGCTCATTGATCATGAACGATTGTCCTTCAGCAGTAACTGCCTCAAAATAACCTTCCGCTGTTAAACCGAGCGTCGCGTATCGGTTCCCCGTTAAACGGCCGAACCAATTATTGGCCTGTATGAGAACAGCCGGTAATTGATGTTCTTTCCACTCACTCATCGTCTGGCGAATCGATTCACGGACAGCTTTGCGGATCGCCCATTGTTGCGTCATTTCTTCTAGCTCTGCTTTTCGAACCTCAAATAGCTGCTGAAGCTCACTATACGTTTGACTGGCACCCATTTGTGAAATTTCATGACCTACTTTGACTTGCTCGTCTACAAGTACCTCTACTTCTTGACGAATCATTTGTAAGCGGTTCGTCGTCTCGCTACGCTGTCGTTCAAGTTCCGGTATAGTCCATTCTTTCACTAATGGTTCCTTACTATATAAAGACAGCTGGACTTCTACTTCTTTCAGCTGTCGTTTCAGCAATTGTGAATCTTGATCTTGCTGATACGCTGTGTAAAATTGCTCTTTTTCTGATACGCCAACAACATCGAACAAATTTTGTATTTCTGTTGCTATCGTTTCCAACAACTCATGCGTTTCTTGTATTTGTTCTTGGATTTCAAGTACTCTTTGTTGTTTGCTTAGATGCTTTTCTTGCAAGCTATCCTGACGAAGTAACTCCTGGCGAATCCGTTCGAATAAATTTTCCTCCGCAACAGGACCTAGCATATCTTCCACTTCTTGGGTCAGCGATTGCAATTGTTGCGTCGTCGTTTGCAGTCGTTGCTGCCATGTTCTCCGGTCTATTTCCGCATCCTGGAACTCGCGCAGTAAACGGAAGCTTTCCTGAATATTGAATGTCAGATCGAACGGTTCATCTTGTACCAGTTCTTGCAACTTCTTTACTGCCTGTTGTTTCTGATCATGAAGTTGTTCCATTTCTTCTGCATAATTGTGCAGTTTACGATCCAGTCTTTCAATCTCCGTTAACACTCGCTGTTGATCGCGTTGCTGCTGATCATCACGTTCAGCCAATCTTTCGAGTTCTGCTGCTAACGCTTCATTATTTCGAATGAATGATTGCTGATCTGCTACAGATTCAGGTTGCTGTTTCCATAACCAAGCACCGACCCCCACAACTACTAGTCCGAGGCCTGCAAACAACCATTGTTGCTGCAACATACTATATGCCCCGATTGCTAGTCCAATGAGCAAAATTAGTATCGGAACCATTTGATTCGATGCGTGCTGATCCGCCGCAGATACACTGAATTTAGCCTCCATAAGCTGACGTTGCAATTTGGGCAATTCTGCCAGTTTCGCTCGCTCAGATTCAGTCAATTGCAACCGGTCATTACGTTCTTTTTGTTGTTCCGCTATTTGGCGTTCACTTTCTGCTTCCGCCAATAGACGTTGCAATGCTTTTAATTGCTGATCTAGTTCTTTCTGTTCTTCAAGGATCGGTTCGAGTAAGCGTTCGCGTTGAATGGAGACATCTATTTGCCCTATGGACAACTGTTGCTCCTCAGTTACTCCTAAACGATTGCTGAGCTGCTGTCGTTTCTTTTCAAGCAACCGAATTTCCTGTTCAGCAGAAAACCGCTCCGTACGTAATCGATGCCATTCCGCTTCTTGTGCCACCCAGCGCTCTAACTGTTGCCGCTCATTTTCAGGTCGCAAATCAATTAATTCCGATTGCCACTTTTCCTGTTCTTTCTCTAAGCGGGTTTTCTTTAATTGCAATTCTGATTGTTTACTGGCTAGTTCTTCATAACGTTGGATTCCTGCTGCTGGGAATTCATCCGACATATGAGAAAGCTGTTCACGTATTTGATTGCGTTGTTGCTGCAACGGAACAATTTGCATGGCGATTCGTTGTTCTTCAGACTGCTTATACAGACGTTGCTCTTCCAAGCGTAATGCCGTCACTTGCTCGTCGAGTTCCGCCTTACGAATAGTCAGTGGTTCATATGACGATAGCTTCTGTTGCTCTTTTTGCATCGCTTGTTCAAGCTCACGTATTTCGGTCAATTTTTTATTCATCGGTGGTATTTTTCCGGTTTTCTTGAAAAGGGCCCCCATTTCCTTTTCCATTTTCTTTTCCACTTTCCAAAGTGTATCTAAACCGGTTGTTCCGGAAGCCAGTAACGTACGGCTTAAATCATTTTCATCCATTTTCTCAAGATCTTGTAACTGGAATAAAGAGAAAGAGAAAATGGCCTCAAAAGCTTGTCGATCATACCCTCTCAATAACCTCTTCAATTCTTCTTCTTCCGCCATACGCCCGTCTTCAAAACGAATTAACACGTCACCTGAAGACTTTCCACGCACCCGTTCAATCATCCAATTACCGTATTCCTGATCCTCTATGTATAGACAGCCGCCATATTTACCGCCTGTTTTCGGCTCATAACGCAACACTTGTTGATTCTTTTGAGGAAAGCCAAATAAAATATGAAGGATGGCTTGCTGAATCGTCGTCTTACCTGCTTCATTCGGTCCATACAAAAGATTCATACCAGGTCGCAAATCCATTTCCAAATTCTCATGCTGGCCGAATCCATAAAGAAGTATTCTACGAATTTTCATTTTAGCCCTCCTTCAACATTTCATTCTCAAGCAATGCGGTTGCCTGCTGTTTCAAGCGCTCGAAATCCGCCGGTGTCAGTGCTTCTAAATAGCGACCAGCTTTATGGCTGTATACTTCTTTCACCAAGTCATTCCAGTCATCCGCTTCCCAAGTAGAAATAGTCTTTTCCACCGGTTCCAGTAATGAATTCGGGACTACTGAATAACTGATTTGCGGCCATTCAATTGCTGAAATCCACACGAAAGGTTCCATAGCTTCATACTGTTCGCGCAAAATTTCAAGCCATTCTACTTCTGATCTATCCAAGTCTTTTGTAAGGCCTTCCGTATGTTCCATCACCAACTCCACGACGACACTACCCATTTCAGCTGTCAGTTGATCAATCGCTTCCTGACACGCAGAAATCCAGTCATCTGCGTATTCAATTCCTTTGCACGAAACCGTCAATGTAGTAAATACAACATCGGATGTAGCTACAAATGTCATGGAAACATCAGTAGGCGTCAACGAGACGTCGTAAAAGCCTTTGAGACCTTGTTCATTGCGGTGCCTGCCTTGAATATTGCCCGGATATACAATTGGCGGTTCCTGTGATAATACTTGGCGTTTATGAATATGTCCAAGCGCCCAGTAACGATAGTGCTTTTCCTGTAATTCACTGACTGTAAACGGCGCATATACAGCATGCTCGGCATCTCCTGCCACACTTCCATGCAATAGACCAATATGTATTCCTTCATTCGCTACAGGATATTGCCTTATCATTGGCTCTTTCACATGGCGTTGCGGGTAGCTGAAGCCGTGTAAATAAATCATTTCGTCTCGGATCATCAATTGCTTCTGCTCTACTTGCTCAGTAAACACATGTACATTTTCAGGCAATGAAACTCTAGTCCATCTACCTGCCAGGTGGTCATGGTTTCCATACGATAAGTAGACTGGGATATTTACATTTTGAAGCTGTTGCATCCCTTGTTGGAAACGAATTTGCGCACGCAAGCTACGGTCTTCACCGTCATATAGGTCGCCAACAATAACAACGAAGTCCGGTCGTTCTTTAACTGCGTAGGCTATGAATCGGTCGAATGCGGCAAATATAGACTGCTGCAATCTGGCTAACTCGTCCGGACCAGCTGAGGCCATACCTTTAAAAGGGCTGTCCAAATGCAGATCGGCTGTATGTAAAAAACGTATAGATTCCATAGCGTACACCTCTTCCACGAATACTAGTTCCTATTTTACCATATTCAATCAATTGAAGGAAAGGCGATTAAAACATAGCGCATAGCAATGAATAAGTTAAGACCATACAATAATTCATATACTACCTACATTGAGTGATCCAAGCACTCGAACTAGTAAGATGGAAGCGGAAGTTGGGGGCGACTCCCGATGGCTCACCGCGAGCCCATGGGAAAGCGTCCCCCAACTGGAGCTTCCATCCCTTCCCACTTACACCTGCTACTTATACTTGAACTTAAATCCACGCAAAAAAGAGTATCCCAAGAAGCACTGCGACTTCTCGGGACACCCTCCACATAAACCTATTCTTTTCCAAGCTGTATAGCCTTCTTCAAATCCTTCAGTGAACGTGATGGTCCATACATCAATACCCCGCCACGATACACTTTGGCACCGAACCAACCAAGGATGAAGATGGTCACCACCATGATCCCTATGGAAAGCAATGGTTCCCACAAAGGCAAATCGAGCATACCAACCCGCAAGAACATGACAAGCGGGGCGAAGAATGGGATGAATGACGCAATCTTCAAGTAGCCCAACTCGGGATTCCCAAGCCCAGTTGCTGCGATTATGAAAGCTGCAACGATCAGTAACGACATCGGCATAATCATTTGCTGTACGTCTTCTGTACGGCTCACTAGCGATCCAAGCAAAGCTGCAAGTGTGGCATATAAGAAATAGCCGAGTAAGAAGAAGATCACAGCGTAAACAAGCGTACTTACTTCTAAGTTTTCTAGACTAAAAAACGCGGATAACTCGTTTTCCTCTCCAGTAGAAGAAAGTGTATAGGCTAAAAATCCTGACACTGCATAGACTAGTATTTGCACAATCCCAAGTGATCCAATTCCAAGTACTTTCGCAAACATATGCTTAACCGGTGAGACGCTCGAGATGAGTATTTCCATCACGCGTGATGACTTTTCTGTCGCTACTTCCGTCGCAATCATCGATGAGTAAATGATCACGGCAAAGTAAATAACGAACATCAACACATACACCAAGATACGCGCCTGGTTTAGTTCCTCTTCTGACTTTGCTGATTCTGAAATATTATGTTTCTCAAACTGAATAGGTGCAAACAACTCGGCAACTTGTTCACCGGATAAGGAGAGCTGTTCAGCTTTCACTTCAGTTTGGATATTCTGCAATGCTTCTTGTAAAGCAGAAGGCAAAAACTGATCTACCAAACTACCCGTTGTATAAGACGCTTGGATCGTTTGTTCAGTATCAAAACTCAATTCCACAAACGCTTCAATTTCTTCTGACTTTACTTTCTCTAATAGCTGATCTTGCGAGTCTTCCGCCTGTTCCAATAAAATTCCTTGTTCATTGCGCTGAAGTTGTTCATGCAATCGGTCAAACAATACTCCACTCTGATCCACGACTACTACACGTTCATCTTCCTCACTGCCCATTATCTTACCGACCTTGTCAATAATGCTCGGTAAATTCGCAAATAGGAAAATCCCCGCTATCATAATAAGCGTCGTAATGAAGAATGATTTCGTTTTAGCTTTGGTTAAGAAACTTTGTTTGAAAATAATCCAAAACTCACGCATGCTCTTCCCCCACTTTCGCAATGAATATGTCTTGCAAAGATGGTTCTTCTATTTCAAAATGACGAATTGGTCCTTTTAGTAATGCCGTCTGCAACAACGTATGGGCCGCTTGTTCATCCTCTACTTGAAAGACTGCCCCTTCCAATGAATGATGAGCAGTGGTGACCCCTTCGATGCCTTCTAACTCTACTAAAGGGAAGTCCGCACGGATTCGAACATTCTGTTTGCCGAATGAACGTTTGACGTCACGCAACTTGCCACTGACCAATTGTTTACCATGATGAATAATACTCAGCTGTTCACATAACTCTTCTACATGATCCATGCGGTGACTTGAGAATAGGATCGTCGCCCCACTATTACGGAAGTCCACAATCGCTTTCTTCAACATCTCCACATTAACTGGATCAAGTCCCGAGAACGGCTCATCCAAGATTAGTAATTGCGGATCATGCAATAATGCAGCAATGACTTGTATTTTTTGCTGATTCCCTTTGGATAACTCTTCTACCTTTTTATTCGTATTTTGCGGGACTTCAAAACGATCCAACCAATGAAGTGCAGCACTTTTCGCTGCTGACTTTTTCATTCCACGCAGCTGTCCTAGAAAAATTAACTGATCTAGCACTTTCATTTTTGGATAAAGACCTCGCTCTTCAGGTAAATAGCCAATGAGCGGACTCGTCTCATACGATATGGTGCGTCCATTCCATGATATATTTCCTTCTGTCGGAGTTAATAACCCCAATATCATTCGAAACGTAGTTGTTTTCCCAGCACCGTTCGCTCCAAGGAACCCGTACATCGTTCCTTCTTCCACCATCAATGACAGCTGATCTACTGCTGTAAAATCGCCAAACCGTTTAGTTACTCGTTCCAATTCTAAGGCCATGCACATCATCTCCTTTACTAATCTCTCTATCACGTTCTACGTTTTAACTGACAATATGTTTCACATTTATAAATATTCTTTTACTATATTCTAAACATTACATATCTTTTTGCATTTTAATTCACTGAATCATTATTCATTTCATTCATTTCATAGTATACTAAATAAAACATGATGGAGGCGATACAATGAAGACATACAAACTTACAGCTTATGAAAAAGATGGTTCATTGATTACAGAGGAGACTTTTACTGCTGAATCTGATGATGTAGCGAAAGAACAAGGTCGTCAGTTGCTGACGGAAAAAGATCTACTCGAGCGAACACACCGCCTAGCTTCTCCTCTTGGTAAACTATTATTATTCCATACTTGAACACATGACAAAATCTCCATTTAGGGGGTTTTGTTTTTTATATGATCTCATGAATGGTAGAACATGATCATCCCAACGGCTAAACCATATGCCCAAAAGAAAGTTATCGATTTACTAGATACATTGAAAACAAAATAAAGACTATCAATTATCCCCTTACGATGCGTTTATGAATCATCTGGGAATACAGCATTTAACATAGTATTACAAATTTTTATAAAAATAGCACAAGATTTTTCGAGGATTTTGTGATACGCTATGGTCGATGAGAAATCGTAGAAGGAAGTGACTCGTTTGAACATTGCTTTGATTGCGCATGATGAAAAAAAGGCCGAATTGGTCAATTTCACCATTGCTTACGAGCAAATTTTTGCTAAACATACTCTTTTTGCAACGGGCACAACAGGATTACGCATCATGGAAGAAACGGATCTATCCGTCACACGGCTTATGTCGGGTCCGCTTGGTGGCGACCAACAGATGGGTGCCATGATCGCAACGGGTGAACTTGATTTAATTTTATTTTTCCGAGATCCTTTGACTGCTCAACCACATGAACCCGATGTGAGCGCCTTACTTCGATTATGTGACGTGTATGGTATTCCACTCGCTACGAATTTAGCTTCAGCGGAGTTACTATTACGCGCTATAGAAAAAGGCTATTTCTCATGGAGAGAAACAGCCGCTAAGTATCAATAATTCTTTAACTATTTCCATAGATATAAACGAGACGCGCAGTGTACATAGCGCGTCTTTTTGTGCGCCTTATTGACCTGAGAAACTCGGTTTTCTTTTCTCGACAAATGCCTGTACGCCTTCGCGATGATCAGTTGTTGCGCGCATGGCTGCTTGTGCTTCGCTTTCCAGTTTCACTACTTGCTCGAGTTCTGCGATGCCCGCTGCATGAAGAATTTTCTTTGTTGCTGCCATGGAGGCTGTTGGAGAGTTCAAGATCACTTGAGCACGTTGTTGTGCCGTGTTCCAAGCTTCTCCGTCTGCTACCGCTTCATCTACGAGTCCGATCTGCATGGCACTTTTTCCATCGAGTACTTTCCCCGACCAAATGAGTTGTTTCGCTCTAGCTGTACCGACGCGTTCTTTTAAGAAGAAGTGACCGCCACCGTCTGGAACGAGTCCGATGCCAATGAAGTTCATAGCGATTTTACTTGATTCTTCCGCGATGACAATGTCGCATGCAATGGCGATGCTGCAGCCAAGTCCTGCTGCTGCACCATGTACGGATGCAATCGTGACTTGTGGCATGCTATACATGGATAGAGCCAATCTCGACAAGTCGACCATGATATCTTCCATTTTCATCGGACCATTCGGGTTTAACATCGCCTTCACGTTTCCGCCTGCAGAAAATGCTCGACCCGCTCCTTTGAACAGTACGACATGTACGGATGAATTATCCTTTAGTTGATCTACGATATCTGCCAATTCTTTCATCATAACTCCGTCCATCGCGTTCATTACTTCCGGTTGGTTAAACGTTACTGTAGCTAATCGTCCTTCAATTTCCACTTCGATCTGTTTTGTCAAAATCAATTCCCCCTTTACGTGAATGGTTGTTCATTCATTACATTATACACAATTACCTGAGCATTTGCATAACTTTAATAAAAAGATTCCCCCGACACTTTTCGACGGGGAAATTCATATTACTTTATAGTTTCTGAGGACGAAAATAACTCTTCCAAATACGCTATTTTCTTATCAATGGCTTCTTCAAATCCTATTATATAAGCGCCAGGTTCTTTCGGATTATGGAATTGCGTCAGCTTGCCAGTTGCTGGTTCCATGAACTTACTTGAAGCCCCGCAACCTAAACCGATAATAGTCTGCGCTTCTTCCATGATCAATATATTATACAGACTTTCTTCGCCGGGCTTTGAATACCCAACATTTTCAAGATTCCCTAAGATATTTTTCTGGCGGTACAAATAATACGGAATATAGCCATTTTCGCGTGACCATTCTTCTCCGCGGGTCATCATTTTCCCTACAGTTTCACGGTCCGCTACTTGATATTTGTCTTTGTTACGTGTCATTTCAGATGCCCGCTTGAATGACAAAGTGTGAATCGTCAAAGATTCCGGCTGCATCTTTTCTGTTTCCGCTAAGGAATGTTCAAATTCTTCAAGACCTTCATTCGGCAAACCGATGATTAAGTCCATATTAATATTGCGCATTCCTTGTTCTCGGGACAACCAATATTTATCGATCGTTTCTTGTACAGTGTGGTGACGGCCAATCGCTTTCAACGTTTCGTCTGTATAAGATTGAGGATTGACACTGATTCGATCGATTCCCCACTTCTTTAATACTTCAAGTTTCGGTATGGTAATCGTATCGGGACGGCCGGCTTCCACTGTCACTTCACGAACATGTTCCATATGAGGGAATGACTCCATCATCGTTTTATACAGGGCATCCATTTCATCTGCCTCAATAGACGTTGGGGTTCCGCCACCGAAATAAATAGTCGTGATGCGAATATCATGCTCTTTTAACCATTTTCCTATCGCACGCATTTCTTCATGCAAGCCATCGAGGAATGTTTCCACCCGTCCACTTTTACGATGAATGGCATAGGCAGGGAACGTGCAATACGCACATTTTGTTGGGCAAAACGGAATACCAATATAGATACTTACCTCTTCTTTTAATGAATACAAATCTGGCAATGCATTCAGTTGAACGTCCGCAATTTCTGCTATCAGTTCACTTTTCCGTACCGATACGCGATGACGTTGCTGAAGCAGTTGCTTCGCCTCATGAACCGTATGGCCTTCTTGAAGATACATATGATACAACTTTGTAGGTCGGATTCCCGTTAAAATCCCCCACTCTTGATTCATTCCTGTTGCTTGTTCCAGCACATCTAGCAATACATGGGAATACATTCTTTTACGCTGACGTAGCTGCTGGCGTTCTGCTGTTTCTTTTACATCTTCGGCAAAACGGGACGTATAGTGTTTACCTTGCCAATGAATATCCGCCGTTACACTTGGCGCACCTTCGTAAGCTTCGATAAACCGTAGATCAATCGCTGTATCTTCTGCATGGTCAGTAACTATTTTAGACTGTTCGAAAAATAAATTGGCTAAATGCGTGAACATTCGAATCCAGTCTTGTGGGAACTGTTGATTTACATATAATTGCTGCATTGTTTTCTCCTACTCTCCATCCGTTTAAAAAAACCGGCCAAGGCCGGTTTCGATGTGTCTATTCATTAAAATCCTTCATATAAGTCTTGGACAGGTTTCAATACTACACGGTTTACTTCTTCAATTAACTCGCTAAGTTTCATTTCTGCTGTTAGCATAGCTAGGATTTTCGGATCTTCTTGAGCCAATTGAGCTGTTTTCTGTGCGTGTTCAAGCTCATCTCCTTCAATCTCTTCGCCTGCCATTTGTTTCTGTTGCAAATTCATTTGGATTTCGCGGAAGCTTTCGAACAGTGCAAGGGCTTGCTCGTCACTTTTCACATCGGCCATTGCTGTTTTCACCGCTACATACTCATCCGTCTTGCGTAAAGTAGATTCTAATTTGTTCATATCATCATAAATGTTTACTGACATACTATCTCCTCCTACAATCCATTTAGTGTAAGCGCAATAATTCCTTGCACAATTCCAATGATCCCACCCAGAAATGCACCGAGAACCGTAATCATCTTAAACTCTCTACGTGAAATGCCGAGAACTAAATCTTCTAGAACCGCCACAGGGAACGTGTCTACCTGCTCTTTCACCATTTCATCAAGCTTAAGTTTCTTCAATGATTGTTCAAGCTGCGCTTCCGCCTGAGAGAATAAAAAGCTCACAAGCTTTGGTGTTACTTGATTAGCTGTCCACGTAGAACCTTGTGGCCAATAGTATGACAAGCTATGATCAAGTCTTTCATGTACTGCCAATTGATCGAGTGCATATTTTCTCACTGAAGCAAACACACTATCAAAATCGAATCCAGACGTCAACTGTTCCATCGGTTGTTGTTGAACATTATGCCACTCTTTCCGAATCAGTTGATCTATTAAATCTCTTGTTCCAGGTGCTTCTATAAATCGCAATGCTTCCCGTTGAACCTTGCCGACCAGCGACTCCGATTCTCCAAAAAACATATTGAGCATGCCACCGAATGTTCCTTTGGAAGCCAAGAAATCATCGATTAACTTTTGGAATGTCTGTCTTCCTTCTGCCGAATCAACAAACTGACTTGCGCGTAGTAATATAAAGTCAGAGGCTAAAGGAATTCTTTCTTCGATTTGTTGTTGCCAACGAAGTGGCATGACTTCTTCCACTGTACCTGTTGTCACTTTTTCTTTCATCTCGTAAAGTTGCTGATCAATCAATGTAACCAACTTTTCTTCCACTTGGTCAGGAAGTTTGTCGGCACCCGCAAGCTGAAGCCAGTCGGTCAATGTCTTATCTGATTGCAGAATGTATTGATCCATTTTATCTTGGACAAATACCTCTACACGTTTTTCCATTTCAGGCGTCAACAACTTTTTCCTGAACAGATCAGGTGTCAGCAAATAATTTGTTACCGTTTTACCAAGCTGAGTCGCCAATTCATTTCGGCGTTTCGGGATCAAGCCGGGTGTAAATGGCAAACGGGTTTTTCCAATGTATTTTGCCTCATGCGGTCTGAACAACATCTTAATCGCCAGATGATTCGTTACCCCACCTATTAGTGCGCCAATAAACGCCATGAACAAAATAGTTAGCACTATTTTCAATCGCTTCACCTTATTCCACTTGGTCTTCGTTCCAATTATAACAAAAACCAGCTGAATGAAAAGCAATTAGAGGCGGAGATTTCTGACTTTACATTTGATAGCCGTTCAGGTACGTTGCAAGTAGAGTATTACTTACCATGAACCTATGTTTTACATACCAACAAAGGAGGTTTTCATTTCATTGAAGAAAGAAATTATTGATCATTTGGGAAGAACGGTTGTGTATAACTTCCCACCTAAACGAATCGTTACGTTATGTCCTGGTATTACGGAAACTTTATTCGGAATTGGACTGGAGAATGAAATCGTCGGACGCACACGTTACTGTATTTATCCCGAACAAGCTAAGAACGTTCCCGCAGTTGCAGGAACAAAAGATCTGAAATTGGAAAAGATACATGAAGTACAACCCGATTTAATTATTATGGAAAAAGAAGAAAACACAAAAGAGATGGTTGAAATTCTTTCCGAGTTCTATCCAGTATATGTAGCAGAAGTACAGACGATCGAAGAAGCCTATAGAATGATTACAGATATGGGATCATTGACTGATCGAGAGCAACAGTCCGAATCGCTTGTTACAGAAATTAAGCAAGCATTCGCGGAACTCCCTACTCTTCCTGCTGCACGAGTCGCCTATGTCATTTGGCAAAAACCGTATATGGTTGTAGGCAAAGACACCTATATCAACTCATTGTTGCAAAAGCTCGGTTTTATCACACCTTTTGTCGAATCGCCTGATCGCTATCCAGCGGTAACGAAAGAGCAATTCAAGGAAGCTAATCTCGACTTAGTATTGCTGTCATCCGAACCATATCCCTTTAAAGAAAAACAGCAAGTTCAATTCCAAGAAATGCTACCCGATTCAGCTATTCAGCTAATTGATGGCGAAATGTTCTGGTATGGGGTTCGGATGCTTGAAGGTGCCAAGTATTTCAAAAACTTTTCATTCGACGTTTGATTTAATTTGCTCCATTGAATATGGTAGACATTCGAATCGCATGCTCCATATCATCATGTAAAGCGATAAAAATTGGATCATATGCTTCTTCAAACGGAATCGTTAGAAACATTTCCTTACATTGTTCTACTGATTCTAGTTCAAAAACTAACGCATTTTTGGCTGATTCTTTTAAATTCGTACAAGGCGCTGGTTTTTTCGGATTCGGTACAAACTCGTTCGTTAGTAGATAATACAACTGCTGGAACATCTCGTAATGACTTTTTTCATCCTCATATGCATGGCGAATGAATTCCTGCCACAGCAAATCATTCGTTAGTTGGTACATGGACTTATAATAAAAATACGACTTATACTTTTCCTCGACTGCATTACGTAGTTGAGTAACAAACACACACTCATCCTTTCGTTCCTTTTGGTCAGTTTATGAAACGAACGAACGGGATATCACTAATGGAACGGTAAAGGAGAAAACAATATGCTACAACACTTCAGTTACAAAAAAATGTTTGAAGACACTGATCTACCAGGCTGGACCATTTCATTCTATTACCAAAACAAACAATACAAAGGCGACTATCATAAAGACGGCACGGTTAACTGGACTAACGGCACACCGCCAGATGAAGAAAACGTCTTGCGGATGGTTCATGACCTGATGACTTACCACGTCTATGAATGAGATCCACTTAAACCGACCATCCTCTAACTAGAGGAGGTGCTTTTATGGGCAAAGAACAATCAAAAGGTAAACAACAGTTAGAAAAAGAGCGTTTGAAGATACAAAACCAAAAAACTGAAAACGTCTTTGAAGACAAAAGCCGCATCCCTGACGAACAAAATGCTTTTAAAGAAACTCAACCACGATATGGCGAGTAACAGTTCGATCTAAGACTGAAGACATTTTCCTTGTGTAAAGGACTTGGTCTTCAGTCTTTTTTACAAAGTTTTACTACTTGAGTAAATGACAAAATTGATGGTAACTAGAAGATAATTTCTTCGTATAGCGGTGTTGTCACGCCCTCCTTCACTCGATATATCGACACATTATGTATCCCTAAAATGATTTATTCCATTCTGTAAGCAAATCGAATTGTAATTTCTCTATAAATAAATTATTATAAAAGATAACTAACTTTACTTTACAGGAGGTGTACGCTTTGTTCTTTTCCCTCATTTGGGTTAAGCGCGAAGCTATTATTTGGATATTGCCATACGATTGGCAGCATTTGCTGCCTTGATCGCAATCACCGCTTTCTTTGTTGCGTGTGAATTCGCAATCGTGAAAGTCCGCTCATCACGTCTCGACCAATTAATCGATGAAGGTAATCAACGCGCGGTTCTTTCAAAAAAAATTGCCGATAACTTAGATGAATATTTATCCGCTTGTCAGCTCGGAATTACGATTTCGGCTCTTGGCTTAGGTATGCTCGGGGAACCAACAGTTCGCATGATGCTAGCTCCCATTTTCGACATGTTTATGCTCGATGCCAATGTCGAAACCATTCTTTCATTCACTATCGCTTTAGCGATTGTCACCTATTTGCATGTCGTGGTCGGAGAACTCGCTCCAAAGACCATCGCATTGCACAAGGCGGAAGAATTATCCCTATCCCTTGCCGTCCCATTAAATCTATTTTACCGTCTTATGTACCCGGTCATTAAAGGAATGAACGGATCGGCACGTCTTGTTACACGATTGCTAGGCTTCAAATCCATTTCCGAACTAGAAGTAGGTCATACAGAAGAAGAATTGCGCATTATCTTATCCGATAGTTTGCGTAGCGGGGAAATCAATCAAGCAGAGTACAAATACGTCAATCGTATTTTCGAGTTTGATGATCGAGTCGCAAAAGAAATTATGCTGCCACGAACAGAAATGATGACAGTCGAGAAGGATATGACATTATCTGAAGTGTTTGAATTGCTCGGTGTAGAACAGTTTACTCGTTATCCAATTATCGATGGAGACAAAGATCATGTCATCGGACTCATCAATATGAAACATTTGCTAACAGCCTATATTAAAGATCCGTCAAATGGCAGTAAATCGGTCGTCAATTATATGCAGCCGATTATCCGAGTGATCGAAACAATTCCGATCGGAGATTTGCTCTTAAAGATCCAGCGCGAACGTATTCATATGGCTGTTCTATTGGATGAATATGGAGGGACTTCCGGTCTCGTCACCATTGAAGACATACTAGAAGAAATTGTTGGTGAAATCCGCGATGAATTCGACATGGATGAACTACCTGAACTTCAAGTTGTCGGTACAGATCACTATATTTTAGATGCTAAAATGCTGATTGAAAACGTCAATCACGCATTGAATATCGAAATTCTTGAAGAAGATATTGATACGATCGGCGGTTGGTTCATGGATCAACGCTTTGAAGCTATACAAGGCGAAAAGATTATTGAACAAGGATATGAGTTTACTGTTAAAGAAGTAGACGGTAATCACATTCTGTATCTAGAAGCCAAAAAACAACCTCCCGATATAGCAACCAATGAAACTACCGATTCTTCCAAATAAAGCTTTCCCGCTTAAACGGGAAAGCTTTTGTCAATTATCTAATCGTAAGGAGATTCTCCATGAATAAAAAACAAGAAAACTGGCTCCTCTCCATGTGGGCCGTCGCACTCATCGCTACACTTGGTTCATTGTATTTCTCTGAAATCAAAGGCTATACCCCTTGTACGATGTGCTGGTATCAACGGATTTTCATGTATCCTATTGTCTTAATCGGTTTGATCGCACTCATTCAGAAAAACATTTCGATTGCTTGGACTACAGCTTCGTTCGCTTTTATCGGAGGCTGTATCTCTCTCTATCACTACGGCATTCAGAAGCTGGCTTTCTTACAAGACAGCGCACCTGAATGTGGTGGGGCTTCTTGTACAGGTGCCTACATCAATTATTTCGGCTTTATTACGATTCCTTTTCTTGCATTGATAGCATTCGCTTTTATTTTTATCGCAAGTCTTGTAATCTTGAAACAGACAAAGGAGTGAACCACATTGAAAAAATTATTAATGATTGGTGGAATTATTGTCGTGATCTTCATTTTGATCATCGTCCTCAATAATAAATCCAACGAAACCAAATTGGCTGACAACCCATATGGTACAAATAATCTACAGCAATCCACTATTGATTTATTGGACAACGAAAGTTACCAGAACGTCGCACTTCCTGAAGAAATATTCGAAAAGATTGAAAGCGGCGAGCCAACAACCGTTTATTACTTCAGTCCTGAATGCCCGCACTGTATGGACATGACTCCGCGGTTGATGCCGATTGCAGACGAATATGATGCACATGTCTATCAATATAACCTAATCGAGTTCGGGGATCAGATGAAGCAGGAATATGATATAACAGCATGGCCTGCACTCGTCCACTATAAAGATGGAAAAGAACAAGGCAGAACAGTCGGCTCACAGCCTGACGATCAAATTAGAGCATTCTTTGATGAATTCGAGAGCAACTAAGGAGACTACGTAGATGACAAGTTTTCATTATACAACTGAACAACCCGGTGAGACGATCGAAAAATTACTGAGAGAACAATGGCAAGGTGGTAAGAAATCAGTTCACCAAATGCGCATGGATAAGAGCGTAACGGATACAGAAGGCCAACCAGTGGAATGGAAAGAACCTCTCCCCGAGGGCACGGAACTGATCTTTGGTTTCTCAGAAGCACAGTCCGACTACAAACCAGAACCTTCCGACTCCTTACGTGTGCTATGGGAAGACGAGCATATACTTGCGGTACACAAACCCGCCGGCGTGTCCGTACACCCAGAACACGTACCTGGTACCGGCACATTGATGAACGAAGTCATGGGATATATCGACGCAAAAGGTGGTAGCTATGCAGAGCATATCCATCGCCTAGATCAGCACACGGCTGGAGTTTTGCTTATCGCAAAACATCCACTAGCAAAAACGATGTTCGATCGTATGTTGGAACAAAATCAAATCGAACGATATTATACGGCTGAACTTGAAGGCCAGCTAAGAAAACCGCGTGGCACAATTAATATGCCAATTGGTAAGGATCGTTATCATGCCACAAAGCGAAGAGTATCACCTTCCGGCCAATCGGCGGTCACGCATTTTAAAGTGATTGAACGTAAAACGGATACGACACTGGTTGAAGCTCAGTTGGAAACAGGCCGAACACACCAAATTCGTGTCCACTTCTCTCATATGGGTCACCCCGTAGTTGGAGATCAGCTATATGGCAGCGAAACGATATCAAGAGGACCATATAAGCTAGTCGCTACAAAAGTCGCTTTTACACATCCCATTACTTCAGAGTTGATCGTAGTGGAAACTGAATAAGACGAAACAGAGCTGTCCAGGAGGTCGTTTGGCTACGACTTCCTGGACAGCTCTTTTCTACTCTTGTTAACCAAATGGCATTGTGTCGGAATAGGAATAAGCGTCCGCCAGTTGAAGCTTCAATACACATGTTATTTTCGAGGTCTTCTCTATCGCCATAGTATGTAATTCCTGGATTTAGAAAAATGTGAAAAAACGCCCTGGAGTATGATTACTTCCAGGACATCTGTATAGTATTATTCCACCAACAACTGCTGAATTCCGCTTTCCAGACGCTTATCTACTTCCTTAGCATCCTCGATATGCTCTACAATAAGTTCATGTGCAGAAGAGAATAATGAATTTGCCTTTTGTAACTCTCTTTGCATAAGCGTGGATAATTCATTCTGCTCTACAATCATCTTTTCAATTGAAGAAATATCAACCTGACTCCCTTTAACCGTCTCCAAAATATGATCAATTTTAGATGCAGTCTGTAAACTAACCGCTATTCCTTGTTCAATCAACTTTGAACTCTTCTTTGTAGCTTCCAACGCTTCCATAATTTCCTCTTTAAGAGAATTCGTTAATTGCTGGATATCTTTTGTACTGGTCGACGTGCTTTCCGCCAGTTTTCGTACTTCTTGTGCGACGACAGAAAACCCTTTGCCGTACTCTCCTGCTCTTGCCGCCTCAATTGATGCATTCAATGCTAATAGATTAGTTTGCGCAGCGATGTTTTCGATGACACCGACAATCGACTGAATTTCTACAGACCGCTCACTCAATTGCGACATACTATCTTCCGACTCTTTCATATGCATACCTAGATCATTCATGACTTGAGCGGTTAACCTCACATCATCCGCACCAGTTTCCGCTTCTTTTACCATATATAATGATTTTTCTTCCAATGAATGACCATTTTCTTGCAACTGTGAAGAGGATTCAATCGTTTTTTCACTTAATTTCTGTATTACATGAAAGCTTGATTCGATGTCAGATACTGCATCACCTAAGACATGGTGTTGAGCATTCACTTTTTCGTGTTGTGCAACTGCGGCAGTCAATTCTGTCTCTACTTTTTCGTAACGGCGGTTATCTGTTTGCTCTACTTGTAGAGGTGTCGTTTGTATGATCGTTTCGTCTTCCATTAGGCGCCTATCCGGTTGCCTTCTAAATATCCCCATGTTCTTCCTCCCTTTTACTCATTAGACCCATTTAATACGTGTCTGGATCCGTACCTGTCCGTTCATTACGGTTTAATGCGTCGATCATCGACATATCCGAAAGTGTTAATTCAAAATCTGCCACTTCACTATTTTCGGTAATACGGTCAAATGATACAGACTTCGGAATAACGATCAATCCTTTTTGGATATGCCATCTGATAATAACCTGTGCCACAGTCTTTCCGTACTGCGCAGCGATTGCTGTGAGTGTTGCATCTTCAAGAATTTGCCCTCTGGCTAGTGGACTCCAAGAAGTTACCGCAATTTGATGGTCACTGCAAAAATGTCGCAATGGCTCTTGAGTTAAACGGGGATGAAGTTCTATTTGATTTACCATAGGACGGATATTGGCAATCGTAAATATCTCTTGTAAATGAGCTTCATGATGATTCGAGACACCAGTAGCCCGAATCAACTTTTCATCGTAAAGTCTTTCAATTGCGCGATATGTATCCACATAACTTCCAGTAACAGGCCAATGCGTCAAATACAAGTCTAAGTAATTCATGTCCAATCTAGTTAATGAACGTTCGAAGGCACGCAGTGTTTCATCGTATCCTTGCTCATCATTCCATACTTTTGATGTCACAAATAAGTCTTCACGCGCAATACCGGAGTGACGGATTGCTTCTCCTACCGCTTGTTCATTATTATATATAGAAGCTGTATCAATTGCGCGATAGCCTAGTGAAACCGCTTTCTCAATGGCTTGCATAGTTCGCTCGGGTTCTGTCATTTTATATGTACCTAAACCGAACTGCGGCATTTGCACACCGTTGCTCAGTATAACCATCTGATCAAAAATCGTTGACATTAAAAATCCTCCTTTATACACTCATAATGTAATTGTACATTATTTCATAGAATATACGAAACCTTTTTCGATATAACAGGTTGATTTCTTCTTAAATAACGAATATTATTGTCTATGGACTTTATTATGTTCGTAATATAAGGAGAGAATACACAGTGTTTCAATTAAAGAAGAATCAAACGACTGTCAAAACAGAACTACTGGCGGGGATGACTACCTTCCTGACAATGGTCTATATCGTCATCGTCAATCCTATTATTTTATCGGAGGCCGGTGTTCCATTTGACCAAGTCTTTTTAGCCACTATAATAGCTACTGTCATCGGGACTCTTTGGATGGCCTTATTCGCAAATTATCCAATCGCCATTGCACCTGGTATGGGATTGAATGCGTATTTCGCTTCTGTCGTCATTGGTTCTAACGGTCAACTCGATTACTTGACGGCGTTTTCTGCAGTCTTTATAGCGGGTCTGATTTTCATATTATTATCAATGACTTCTTTCCGGGAAAAGTTAATAGAAGGAATTCCTGAAAACCTTAAACACGGAATTACAGCGGGAATCGGTTTATTTATCGCATTCATCGGACTACGTTTATCAGGTTTAGTAGTTCCTCATGAATCCAACATTGTACAACTCGGTGAACTTACCTCACCTGCTGTATTGCTAACATTGTTCGGACTGCTTGTGACCATTATTCTTATGAACCGCAATGTCTATGGTGCTATTTTTATAGGTATGATTGCAACCGGCATCGTCGCTTTCTTCACGAAACAACTACAATTTGATGGTGTAGTGAAAATGCCTCATCTGCCTGAAGGTATTCTTGTATGGAATCCAGCACTAGCAATGGGAGATGTCATTTCTTATGGTTTATATGGTGTTGTCCTATCATTTCTACTCGTTACTCTATTCGATACAACCGGAACGATGATTGGTGTAGCCAAGCAAGCTGGACTCATGAAAGGTAAATCGCTACCTCGTGCTCGTCATGCGCTTCTAGCCGACTCTGTAGCCGCCACAGTCGGCTCAATGGTCGGAACCAGCCCTACGTCCGCTTACGTCGAGTCGTCCTCTGGCGTAGCTGTAGGCGGTCGTACAGGCTTGACTACATTAACAGTTGCAGTGCTATTTATAGCCGCAGCGTTTTTCAGTCCGATCGTCAGTGCCTTATCCGGCGTCGCAGCCATTACGGCACCTGCTTTGATCATTGTAGGCAGTTTGATGATCGGTGCAGTGAAAAATATAGACTGGGACTCATTCGACGAATCGTTCCCAGCATTTCTAGTTATTTTAACGATGCCACTGACTTCAAGTATTGCGACAGGTATCGCACTTGGGTTCATCACATATCCATTACTGAAGATTACAAAAGGGCAAGGTAAGTCCGTTCCTTTGTTGATGTATATCTTTGCAGTATTATTCACCTATCAGTTGCTATTCTTGCCTCATTAAGATTTGTTAGTAAGCTGTCACATAAAATGACGAAGAATATTTCATTTATACAATTTTTACGGTATACTGTATGAAGGACTATCGATTTCATAGGAGGTACAAACAATGAGACTCATTCTAATTATGGCCGTTTGTTTTGCATTCTTATCTGCAATCTTGACTGGCGGATATGAAAATAAGCCAGGCGAATCAAAAACGAATCAAATGAAATAAATAAAAAAGGGATTGGCCATGAGCCAATCCTTTTTTTATATTATGTTAAATGTGCAAATCCCCGTTGACGAAGCGCTTCATAGATTAGAATCGCAGCAGTATTCGACAAGTTCAATGAACGGATATGCTCATCGTTCATCGGAATACGCAAACAACTCTCTTTATACTTCTCTGTTATTTCATTCGGCAATCCAGTTGTCTCTTTGCCAAACACAAAGAAAATATCCTGATCGGTATCCGAATAATCAAACGTGTCATAGCTCGTCTCTCCGAATTTGGTAATGAAATAAAATTCACCCTCCGGATACGCGTCTAAAAACTCTTGGATCCCATCGTGATACGTAATATCAACATGTTCCCAGTAATCCAGTCCGGCACGTTTCAACATTTTATCTTCAGTAGAAAAACCAAGTGGCTTTATTAAATGAAGAGCTGTATCAGTCCCCGCACACGTACGTGAAATATTTCCCGTATTGGCGGGTATTTGTGGTTCGAATAATGCAACATGAATCGTCATCTTACTACCTTCTTTCAAATAATGTGCAACTGTTCCAAAGCCTTCGTAATTTCACTCACGACAAACTCCTCTTCTTCCATAACCAAACATTCTTTCAGCACCTCTTCTGCTTCTGTCGTTCCAATCTCCCCAAGTGCCCAGGCCGCTGTTCCTCTAATCATTGGTCGCGGATCTTCTTTGATCAATCGGGTGAGTTCCGGTATCGCCGATTCATCTTTAAAATGAGCCAATGCAATGAGCGCATTTCGCTGAATCGGATTCTTCCCGCGCCAAGAGCCCGACATATGACCATATTGCTCTTTAAATTGACGATTGGATAATGACAATAGTGACAGTAACAAGGGTTTAACAAGCTCTGGCTCAGGCGTGAATGCAAGTTGATGCTCATGATTCATTCCTTTGTTTTTTGGGCAAACGGTTTGGCATGTATCACATCCATACAATCGATTCCCGATCTTGTGACGGAATTCTTCAGGTACAGGTTTCTTTGTTTGTGTCAAAAACGCAATACAACGCTGGGCATTCAATTGTCCAGGCTGTATAAGCGCGCCTGTCGGACAAGCATCCAAACATAAATTACAGTCTAGACATTGATCTTCCATCGGCTCATCTGGTATAAATGGCAGATTTGTAATCATTTCACCCAGATAAACGTAGGATCCGAACTCAGGTGTAATGATTGAACAATTCTTAGCTGACCAACCAATACCCGCACGTTCTGCTACAGCACGATCTACAAGCTCTCCTGTATCCACCATAGAACGAAGTCGCGCATCTGGTACCTTAGTCAGGATAAATAACTCGAGCTGTGCTAGTTTGTCACGCAACACGGTATGATAATCTTCACCCCAAGAAGCCCTGCAAAACATACCGCGACGTTCCCCTTTTTTCCCACGAGGACTATTCGACATTTTCGAGGGGTATGCAACGGCTATAGAAATGATACTCTCTGCTTGATCTAGTAATAATAAAGGCTCCGTTCGTTTCTCAATATCCGACTCTTCAAAACCCGATTGATAGTTCAATCGTTGCTGTTGTTTTAAACGATCTTTCAATTTCACAAACGGGGCTGCTGTCGTAAAACCAATTTTGTCAATTCCAATGGACGCCGCAAACGTTTGTATTTCATGCTGTAACTGAGCGACATTCACCATTCCCCGCCTCCCTTATGATAAGATGAAGTAAAATTACAAGCAGGTGATACTGATGCAACTTACTATTGATACTTCTATATTCTCGAAAATTCCTGATTTTAAATTAGGCATAATCTATTATAACAAAACAATCGTCTCCGCATCACCTCAGATGCTAAAAGGACGACTACAATTATTCCAAGAACAACTATACTTCGAGCTACTCGATAAAGATTTCACGGATTTTAACGGTCTAGCAGAGTGGCGATCCATTTGGGCAACTCTCGGTGCAGACCCGTCGACTAAGCCACCAGCTCTTCAATTACTCTTACAACAGATCAAAGATCGTCACTATACTCCATCCTTCCATAGTGCAGAAGATCTGAATACGTTCTTTTCCTTGCAATACGAAATTCCGACTGTTATTTACGATGCGGACAAAATAGCAGGAGATATCATGTTGTCTATCGGCACCGCTGAGGATGGCTACGAAGGATTGAATAATCAATTCAATACCTTGGAAAACATCTTACTCCTAAGCGACGGTTACAGTCCATTCGGTAGTCCATATGTTGATTCTATACGAACAGCCGTAACAGAGGAAACAGAAAACGTCATCCAACTTCTTTTCATTCGCCCTTCATTGGAGCAAGATCAGGCTTTACAACTAACTAATGCTTGTGGCAAAATGTTCACAAGCATCAACGGTGGGGACTATCAAAGCTCTGTATTGGATAGACAGAATCCTAACTTCATCCTAACAAAAGAGGTGGAACAATGAACATTACATTAGCTGAAGGCATTAAATTAAAAAGCATTCTATCTAAGCAAATACGTGAACTAGAAACAGAAGCCCAACGAGTGGCTTTCATAACGGTTGAAAAAGGCGCACCACGTCCGATCATCAGCCGAACATTACAAGATGTAGAAGCTGAAATGGAACAAGTGAGACTAGACCAACGCAAACTAGATTATCTCATCTACGTAGCAAACAGTACAAATACGGTAGAATTCGAAGGCAAACAACTACCATTAGTTGAAGCCATTGAACTGGCTATCCAATTGCGTGCAAAGTCTTCTTACTATAAACAATTTTCTTTAGCGAGTAAAGAAGAAATACAATACGGTTTTGCCGAATCGACTACAATTTATCGAGTGGCTTTGTTTGATCCAGAAGAGTATCGACTGAAAGCACAGCAAGCCGAAAAAGCTGCTCACCAACTATCGAATCGTATTAATATGAAAAACTATACAATCGTTCTCGACTTCGATGGCGCTAATTACTTTTAACCTCAAAAAGGTGAGACTCCTTTTTGAGGCATAGAGTGGGAAATATGTACTTAAACTTGCTAAACCAATTACACGTTACCCTTTACACATTGACCAATGACCTATTACCAACCACGTCCATGGCAATGAACCCTTACTGAGTAACACCCTTTCATATTTCCCCTCTGTGGCCTGCTACCTGTCATTTTGACAGATAGCAGGCGTTTTTTTGTGTTTTTCAATAAAAGAGGAAGCAGGACGTGGCTAGTAAGAAATCTGAAGAAAATTGAATCATCACTTCTTGAGGATCCTAACCTTATAAATAACTGTAATCGGGGTAGACTACAGGTAAATAAATGATTTGAGTGAGGAGTAATGAATATGCCGAACAAGCAACAGGGACACAGCTATAAAGAACAACAAATGAAACAGCAGCAGCAACAATTGAAGGATAACCAATCGCTAGTCGAACAACAATTTGATACAAAAAAGAAGATGGCATTAAAAGCGATGCAACAAGCAGTACAAACACTCCAACAGATGTCGTCTATGTCAGATTTGGCGACATTGCAACAAGCACAACAACAACTGCAACAAGCTGTCCAGCAGCTAAATTATTTGCAAGGCATCTCGATTACACAGTCCACGACCGCTGAACAACAGCAACTAGAACAAGTACAACAACAGATTGAACAGGCAGCGCAGACACTCCAACTCATACAATCTCTAAACAACGGAAATCAAAGCTTTAAAAAAGGTTAAAAAACATCCAAGACTTTCTATGAAAGTCTTGGATGTTTTTTATTTGCGGAATGATTATTTGTTTCCATCAATGAATTCACTACATCTTTTATCTCTTGGTATCCCGTACATCTACAAATATTAGATTGCAGCCACTCTTCTACAATTTCTTCTTTTGCATCTGGGTGTTTGGTTAATAAAGCATGACAATTGACGATAAAACCGGGTGTACAAAATCCGCATTGAATCGCCCACTTATTAGCAAAGGCCTCTCGTACAGGCGAATCTAATAGCCCTTCAATTGTCATGATCGGTAAATCAACTACTTCAACAGCCAACGATAAACAGGAATGGCTGGGTTCTCCGTTCACAAGCACTGTACACGCTCCGCAATCCCCATTTTCACACGAACGCTTGGCGCCTGTTAATCCAAGTTTCTCCCTTAAAGTATACAAAAGTGTATCCGCGTTCCGAACAACCGCCTCCTTTGTTTCTCCATTCACATGTAAATGAATAAAAGACTTGGACGTTGCGTTTTGTATATTCATTCCCCCATCTCCATTTCTTCCATGACATCTAGTAACACATTTTTCAACACAAATGCTCTGTACTCTTTAGAACCTTGAAGGTCATCCACAATTTTGGAAGGCAAGCTTTCCATGACTTTGTCTATTCTATCCACAACAGAAATAGCCGAATCATTTAATATTGTCTCTATTTCATCGGATCTGAAAGGAAAATCACACACACCGCTAAAAGCAACCCGTAGTTGGCTTTCCCTCAAGATGGCCGCTACCGACACGACAGGATAACCTACTTTCGAAAACTTGGTTCTCTTTAGACTTATATACGGTAGGGCGAGATAGGATGAGTCAATAATAATTTGAAGAAGGATTTCCCCTGGGGAAGTATTCATTTTTTTATTAAATACAGAGTGTAAGGAGACGACTCTTTCATCAGTCTCTTTCGCCATTTTTACTTTCGCGTCTACTAGCAATAGGGGTAAAATACTTTCCTTATATATTAATTCACTATTTATATTCCCACCTATTGTAATTTTGTTTCGCGAGGTATGATCTGCAATTTGTTTAACAGTTGTGCCCAGCAAGGGAAATAGGTTGGAATTAGCGATTTTATTTAATGATACTGCCGCTCCTATTACTACATCATCGCCTTGTTTTTCCAACACATTACATTCAGGAATTCCTTTACTGTCAATTATCGCATCCGCGTAAATTTTATTCTTACGGGCAAAAGTAATAAATTCAGTGCCCCCGGAAATAATTAAGGCTTGTTCACCTTGTTTTCGTATTTCGTTGTACATGTTTATTGTGTCTGCAACGGAGGATGGTTTAAAATACTGGAAATCAAATGAAATCATTTAGTCGCCTCCTTCTTAGTGTGCCAAATGGATTCGGGTGTTAGCGGCAATTCGTTTAATTGCACTCCAGTTGCAATGGAGAGGCTGTTTGCCAGGCACGCAGGCGCTCCAATAACACCGTATTCGCCTATACCACGAGCACCGAAGGGACCGTCTATCGCGGGGCTTTCAATAAAGTCAACATGATATTCCGCTGGTTGTTCCCCGTAACGCAACATCGGATATTTCCGAAGGTCCCCGTTTTGCACAATGCCATTCTCATCGAAGACAAACTTTTCGCTTGTCGCGTAACTTAAGCCCATATACATTCCGCCACGCATTTGTTGTGCTGCCGTCATCGGGTTAATAATGGTTCCCCCATCAAGGACCGTAACACCTCTTAAAATGGAATACGTCAAATCTCTTGTGTTCAATTCAATTTCTACAGCCTGTACACCAACTGACCACCAAGGTCCAGGCTTTCCAAAACCAGTTTGTGGATCCATCGGTGTTAAATGCCGTTGTATATGTTTTCCGACTCCTACAATTTGTCCTTCAATTGAATGTCCGCTTGGATACGTGTATCCTAGAGAAATATCCTTAATCTCTACACCCATTGTTGGATCAGGTTTTAAGTACACCCTCCCACTGCCTACATCCAAGTCATCGGGAGAGCATTGAAGCACAATAGCAGCTGTTTTTTTCAACTGGGCTATTGCATGATCCGCAGCATACACAACAGCACGTCCTGCTAGAAAAGTTGTGCTGCTTGCGACTGTTCTCCATTGGTGTGGATCATATTGTGTATTTACTTCCATTGTGACATGAATTTTATTCATATCCATATTTAATTTTTCCGCAAGAATTTGTCCAAGAATTGTTTTAGTTCCTTGTCCAATCTCTATGGCGGCACAATTTAAATTCACGCTGCCGTCTGCCTCAAAAATGATTATGGCGCCCGCCTGTGCATTTGTAGCCGTTGTTGAGGTCTTCCAGAAGGTACTAATCCCTTTCGTGCGCACTAAATTTTTTCCACTTTCAACTCTTTGGCCTTCATCCCATTCAATCAACTCTTTGGCACGGTTAATACATTTCTCCAAATCACCTATATTATTCGCCGTCAATACGGTTTGTGTCGGCGATGTATCCCCCGGTTTTATACCATTCATAATACGAAACTGGAGCGGGTCAATATGCAACTTTTCCGCCAGCCGGTCCATCGTCCGTTCTACTGCAAATGTAAGTTCAGGGTGTCCATAGCCCCTGAATGAAGTGGCAAATGGATGATTTGTATACATACAATACGAATCGCACCATACATTTGGAATGTTATACGGACCTGTAGAATCGATTGCCGCTGCCCTTGTGATTCCAGCGGCTTGGTCGGAATATGCACCCGCATCGATTAAATACGTATATTTGCCTGCAACTAATTTACCTTCTTTCGTTACACCAAGCTGTACAGTTGCATCAAAACCAATACGACACGGAGCTGTTGTCATATCTTCCTCTCGGTCAAATTCCAACTTCACTAACTTCCCCCCTACAGCCTTCGAAGCCAAATAGGCCAGTGGTTCCAACTGAACTGTGCCTTTTCCGCCAAACGCACCGCCAACCATCGGAATATGAACGAGGATGTTACCTACGTCAACATTGAAAAATTGATTCAGCACTTTTTTTATTGTAAATGGTGACTGACTGCAAGTATGTACAATAACCTTACCTGCCGGATTAATTTCAACTCGGGTACTTCTTGTTTCCAACGCAACATGATCTGAAAGATTAAATGAGTAAGTCGCTGTGATAGTTTCTTCACTACTTGCCCAAGCCGAATCAAAATCACCTTTACGTATTTTAATATGGCTTCCAATATTTGTAGATGCTTGCGGATAAACATCGCTTATAATTTTCGTGTATTGTTCAGCATTTTCATGGACAAGTGGTGCGTCTTTTTGAAATGCTTGTTGGACAGAGTTCACAATAGGCAAAGGTTCATATTCAACTTTCACTTTTTCGGTTGCGCGTTTTGCCTGATATTCATGATCTGCTACGACAATTGCTACAGGTTCGCCATAATAACGAACTTTTTCAAATGCAAGCGGGGGGCGATCTGCTAAAATGGGGCCAATATGATACGGAAACATTTCGCCAGTAACAATCGCACGCACACCTGGCATTTTCCATGCTTCAGTCGTATCTATGGAAATAATCTTGGCATGGGCTTGCGTGCTTTTCACAAGTTTCGCGTGCAAAAGACCAGGGGCCGAATAATCCCCTACGTATCTAACTTTTCCAGTCGATTTTTCCACTGCATCAATCCGTTGTTGAGGTTTCCCAACAGTCGTCAATATTTTATTCGTCATACCTTACCCTCTCCCTTGCATTATTTAACGTACAACGATAATTATTGTGTTCATGTCAATCTCATGAGCTGAAGCATCCATAATTTTTTCAAGTGTCATGCTGGTTTTCTGTAATTCCTTTTGATCTGTCACGACAAAAACAGGTGCACCTCCGCCTTGAATTGTTTCAGGTTTCGTCGTAATGACTGCAGCAATTGCAGCTAGCTGATTTTCCAATTCACTCAACTCCCGATTATGCGGACTTCAGACGTATTCCCAACTGTAATCCATATAGTTTGCTGTTATTTTATGATTTTCCTTTATCCGCTTCCTTAGGCATCCGAATTGCACTATCTAGTATGGGAACTTTGTCCAGGACCGCCTTGATTTGATGAAATTCTTTTTCCCGCGGCAAGAAAAACAATGCAATCCGACCGTCTGCCATATCTCTCTTCGTTAGTGGAATCAAAGCAGGTTCTCCCGAGTCAAGGTAACTCCCCAGGATAGTCGCCACGTGATGTAACATCGCCTGCCGCTGTCCTAGGAATGACAATGTTACAATACTATTCTGATTTTTGGGAATGACAATTGCACCAACTGCTTGTTCACTAATGATTTTCCTCGTATCCTCTAGTCCCACGTTTTTAATTAATATATCCCCAACAAAGAGCGTCGGTCCCTCGAAGCGGACAGCTGCCTCTGTCACATCTGCGACATCCTGCAAAGACTTTCCTGTCATATTAAACTTCACAATAATGAGCATGACAATCCCACCGATTATTCCTATCCAAAATGCAAATACAGCACACAACGTAGTGACAAGTGCCGTAAACATTACTAAATAATTTCGGCTTTCAAACGCCTGGGCCATTCCTTCAACGAAAGGGGCCCCACGCTTAACGAGTTCAAATGTATCTATCTTCTCAAGTGATTCCCTTTCCATTTTTCTAACTTCTCGGAACTGGGTCGCTGCAAGGCCAAGAAACGTAACAGCTGTCCAGTCAGATTCTAGAACAGCTGGAATCGCAACCGCACCAATAAAAGCGGAAATAAAACCAAAAGAGAGATGAATAATTCTCCCAGTAGGATAGGTTGGATATTGCCGAAAATCAGTACGTAACAAAAGCATTCGTGCAACAATCCAAAAATAATTCCGATTATGACTGGAAGTAAGTAAGGACCCACATATAACACCTCCTTGAAGAATTATAGATCTAACGTATTCTAACCAAAATTAGAACAAGTTATAATCTAATGATGATTTTTAAGGAAATGAATAATACGGTCACATAGTGGCTAAAGTGGTGGAAAAGAATGAAGGTGAGAAATTGCAGTCAATTCAGCAAATGATTGAAACTGTATTGGTTGATGTCCAACCCACTGTACTTGCAATGATAGTTAAGGTGGAAGGATCCTCCTATAGAAAGGAAGGTACCTGGATGCTTCTTCGAGAGAATGGTGTGCAGATAGGTATGATTAGTGGTGGGTGTATAGAAAATGATTTACATAGCCGTGCGACTCAATTATTTAGGACAGGCAAGGTGGATACTGTTCTATATGATTTAAGTTCCGTAGACGACCTTGGTTGGGGTCGCGGCGCGGGATGTAATGGTATGATCACAGTATTAGTGCGTGATATTGATGAGGATTTCCGAAGTATCCTTGGTATTGCACACAAACAATTATTAGCCAATGAACCTACATATTTTTTTCAATCTATGACGGACTTTAATCAGTATGGATGTATAACCTCTGATGGACATCAATTTGGGGGAATACAATCAAACATTACACTTAATTTTAAAAGTATAATACCGTTTCAAACAAAAGCTGAACAACTCGATTTCGATGAAGAATCGGTTTATTGCCAACTTATATGGCCACAACCCCTTCTTTATATAATTGGGGCTGGCGTTGATGCTAGACCACTTGCACGAATTTCTGAGAATCTCGGTTATGCGGTCCATATCTTTGATTGGCGAAGCAGTGTTTGTAATGAAGTTCACTTCCCAACCGCGACTTCTATTCAAATTGGTGATGTTGCAAAGTTACTATTAAATGTAAAATTTAGCCCGTTGGATTCAGTTGTCCTTATGACACATGACTTTCAATTGGACTTTGAAATCGGACGTTATTTACTTAATTTCAAGTTGCTATACTTTGGTATTTTAGGATCAGAAAAAAGAACGAAACGATTATTTGATGGAGTACTACCATATAATGTTCATTCGCCAGTAGGATTATCGATTGGAGCGGATGGACCTGAAGAAATCGCTGTCAGTATCGTAGCGGAACTTATTGCTGTGAGACGAGGGAAAATAATATGAAAATCGTTGGCGTTTATCTTGCTGCTGGAAACAGCACCCGAATGGGTACCCATAAATTAGCACTACCTGTTGGTACTATGTCTCTTGGTAGCTTGGCACTTGAGACTGCATTGAATTCACCACTTGATGAAGTCTATGTGATCGTAAAAGATACAGATAACGTGGAATGGATTCCTTCATGTATGAAATCGAATGCTAAATGTACAATCATCCAATGTGCTACTTCAGATACAGGCCAATCTGAATCCTTGCGCTGCGGCATTCAACACGCCCAAGATCATCGTGCTGATGGCGTACTTGTCATGCTAGCTGATCAACCTTTCATAACGGTTCAAATGCTTTCGGAAATGATCAATTGTATGAAATTATATCCTGTAGATCGTGGCCACTACATTTGAACAATCATTACACCGCCTGTTCTATTTTCTTCCTCCATGTATCCCGACCTTTTAAAGTTACGCGGAGATAAGGGTGCACGTGCGATTTTGCAAGGGGACTTTCTTCAAAAAGGGAAGCTTTGACCTGTAACGACAAAAGACTTGTATTCGATGTCGATACAGATGAGGATTACCAAACGTTTAAAGCCTTCGAATGAACAATATGAAAGCCTTGTCATGTCAAAAAAATTAATGCATGAATAACCATTGGCAGATCTGCCGGCATCGTCACCCCCATCCGTCAAGCGTAGTTGCATGAGAATGGGGGTCATAAAGCCTTATAGGTCATTCAACTTTTCAATTATGGCTCGTCCAATTCGCAAAAAAATCCTTATTTCTTTATATGTTGGCCTCCAAACAAATCGATTACTTTTCTCTAGCAGTAATAATCACTTAGTACATCAGCTAATGCTTCGGTAGTCCGATTGAGTTCTTCCAGTGTGTTATCGACCCCACCGATTTCTACAATAACTGCATTGGAGATATATCTTGATTATACACACCGTTTCCTTGAGTGCTATCCTTCGTAATATTCCTTTTGATAAACCCGGATACCGCGTAGAGAGCAGTTGATCTAATCCTTCAATGAATTGAAGATTTTTTTTATAATTTTCGTGCCCAGTACCTACAACAAATAGTAGGCGTCCAAAATTATCTCCATTTATTTCTTAGTAGTAGAGTTTCTACGTAAAGAATCTCTATGTATATCCAAGAATATTTCCAAATCTTTATTCTCAGCGCGTGCAGATTTTACCCGTTCTCCTGATATCTGATATGAACTATTGAAATCTAACCCTCTCAAACTAAGTTCTTGAACAATATCAGTTGAATCCACTTCAGTACCTACGCCTCTTTTTCCCAAAGCTTTCCCAAGCATTTTTCCTACTATCGTAATATTTGCTTTTGAGTGGTAAGCGTTCTCCGGTTTTTTAGTGTCTGTAAAATAAGGTAAAAAAGATTCTCTGCTATGGGAATGATAAATATATACGACATCCCTTCCAAAAGTAGAGTGGATAGGATCTCTAGGAGGTATTAGAGGTGCTTTCATATTTTCAAAAATCGCGTCAAATCTCTCTTTATCAAAACTCCTTTCCTTTAATAGATCTTTCATCGCTGGATTAAATTCATCTCTAGCTAGTTGCTCGAATTCGGTATCTTGCTTATTAGTCTTTTCATCTTCTCCTTCTACTAAACTTTTTATTTTCTTTAAGGGCTCTTTTTCTAAATCAGCTTTAACATACAATTTATCCAACAAACTTTGTTCTTCAATTTCATCACCTGGAATAAAAAACATTAGAAATAAAAGAACTAAGAACCAATGGCAAATAAGGTAGTTGCGATGTAAAGTAAAATTAAAAGTGGTTTTTTGCGCTTCTCTTTTTCACTGGATCTTTCTTCAGTCGGAGTCAATATATACCACGCCTCAATTCATTCAAATTTTAAAACAGCCAGTGTGATTTGATGCACACTGGCTGTTTTCATATTAACTTTTTCACCTTACGATTCTTCACATTAAACTCATGAAAGTCTAGTGCACTTCTATTTGTCCCATCATACCATTGTCCTCATGTTCAAGAATATGACAATGGAACATGTAAACACCTTTATGATTGAATTGGATAGCTATTTTTACTCGCTCCCCTGGATGAACAGATATACTGTCTTTCCAACCTTTTTCATTTTCCGCTGGTTCTTCCCCATCTCTTGAGACTATTTTAAACTGAGTCCCGTGAATATGAAATGGATGAATCATGCCACCCATCATATCTTTTTGTTGTAAATTTCCAAACCTCTGTAACTCCTTCTGGTTGTGTGAAATCAATTCTTTCTGGATCAAATTTCTTTCCGTTTATCGTTACTTTATCCATCATTCCAAAAAGCTCTATCTTTTTGGTGACTGGTAAATTCTTCTCTTCAGATGTTAATGAAAAGTTATTCAGCTTTTTGCTGATTTCATCAGTTTTTCCACTTTGACCTGAGACATCTAACGGCAAAAGGATAGAACCTTCTTCATTTATTAATGCCAGGTCATTTGCAGTATTAAGCGCTGCAAAATCAACAACAATTTCTGCCCGTTCTGAAGGTGTCAATGTGATTTCGTTAAGTGTCACTGGTTCATTCAAAAACCCACCATCCGTTGCTATTTGAACAAAGGAATCCCCTGTATTCAATTTAAATGTGAAATTCCTTGCATTCGATCCATTTAATAAACGAAGGCGCACTTTTTCTTTGTTTACAGCCAACTTAGGATTTAGTGTTCCATTGATTAATAACGTATCTCCGATTGTTCCGTCATCATTCATTGCCGCTCTGTAATTCAATTGTTTCTTTTCATCAAATGTTTTATCTTGAAAAATCAACGGTATATCATTCTTCCCATAATCATTTGGTAATCCGAGATTTTTGCATTGTCATCTTCGATATAAATCAATCCCGCAAGACCGTTATATACCTGTTCAGAGGTTTTCCCTTCTGGATGGGGATGAAACCAAAGTGTTGCCGCTTCTTGTTCCACTTTAAACTCAATCGTTTTTTCTTCACCCGGTTTAATCACATCATGAGGGCCACCATCAGCATCTGCCGCTACTTCAAGTCCATGCCAATGAAATGTTGTATTCTCATCGAGCTCATTGATCGCTCTGATTTTTACTGTTTCGCCTTTCTCTAACCGAAGCATTGGACCTAAAAATGTTCCATTATAACCATACGTATTTGTTTCTACACCATCAAATATTTCAGTCTTTCCTGTTTGTGCTCTTACGGTGTATGTGACTCCTTCGTTGTTATCACGTTCAAGCATGGAAGGAATTTTTAATTCATTTTCCCCTGTTGAGTCATTTAAACTTACAACCTCATCATGACTCATATGCTCATTTTCCATCATGTCTTCATTCATATCCATCATTGAATGATCCATCTCTTCATCATTCATCATGGAATTATTCATGTCCTCATCAGGTTGTGAGTTAGCATTGCTACAACCGCTAATTACCAATATACCAATCGCTAGCGCGGTAATTTTCATTTTTATCCTCATTACTTTTTCCTCTTTTCTCTTAATTATTTCTTTTGTAGTGTAACAAAAGAATATGAAAAAAGTATGCAGATGAACAAATTGTAAATAACGAACCTACTATTTCAGCAATCAACTTTGAATTTAACTAGACGGAATACTCCGTCAACGTTAGCCAGAAATTTAATAAAATTTTCGCAAACGAAGAAGGTATGCATGGAATCTCTATCGATGGGCTTGATGTAGACATTAAAGGCGATGATGAATCAACTTTCACACCTACAGAGCCTGGTGAGTATATAATCTATTGTAAAATTACATGTGGGGCAGGACATGCCGATATGAAATCGACACTAATAGTCAAGTTTTCTTAGATTGCTCGCCGTGATGATTATTCACAATTTCAGAATGAAAAAGAGTGAGAAAGGAATATATTCCAGTCCCACTCTTTTATGCTTATATCTCCATTGCCACTTTCGTATAAACCATCTTCAATATTTATTTCAAATTAACTTTTTGCAAACGCAATGCATTCAACACAACGGATACCGAACTAAACGCCATGGCAGCCCCTGCAACCCATGGGGCTAATAAACCAATTGCCGCAATTGGTATCCCGACCGTGTTATAGAAGAAAGCAAAAAATAAGTTTTGCTTAATATTCCGCATTGTTTTCCTACTCATAATAATCGCATCTGCAACGCTATTTAAATCACCACGCATGAGTGTTATGTCTGCCGCTTCAATCGCAATATCTGTACCTGTACCAACGGCCATTCCGATGTTTGCCATTGCAAGCGCTGGGGCATCATTTATTCCGTCACCCACCATGGCGACTTTTTTGCCTTGATCTTGTAGCTTTTTAATTTCATCACTTTTTTGTTCTGGCAACACTTCTGCAATCACATGTGATAGACCGATTTGACGAGCAATGGCCTCTGCAGTTCGTTGGTTGTCACCAGTTAGCATGATGACCTCTAGATCCAATTCCTTCATTCTCGCAATGGCTTCTTTGGAAGTTTCCTTCACTGTATCCGCCACCGCAACGACACCTGCAAGTTGTTGATCCACAGCAATGAGCATCGCTGTTTTTCCGTCACTCTCTAGTTTTTCCATAGATACTTCTGAATCTAAAATTGCGATGTTATGTTCTTTCATCAACCTTCTCGTGCCGACCAATATTTCTTGACCCCCAACAATGGCGCGAATACCATACCCAGGTAAAGCTTCAAAATTTGTGGCATCAAGAAGTGATAAACCTTTTTCTTTCGCACCAAGAACAATCGCTTGTGCCAATGGATGTTCAGATTGATTTTCGGCTGTTGCAACTAATTGTAGAACTTCATCTTCTGTAAAACCCTTTGTTACTGTAATATCTGTTAAAGCAGGCTCTCCCTTTGTTACTGTTCCTGTTTTATCTAACACAACTGTATCAATTGAGCGTGTATTCTCTAAATGTTCGCCGCCTTTAAAGAGTAAGCCCATTTCAGCAGCTCGACCTGAACCTGCCATAATCGAAGTCGGTGTTGCCAAGCCTAACGCACATGGACAAGCGATAACCAAAATTGAAATCGTTGGAATCAATGCCGAGCGGAAATCACCTGGTGTTACCGCGAAATACCAAATGAAGAAAGTCGCCACTGCGATTACAACGACAATCGGTACAAAAACACCCGAAATTCGATCAGCCAAACGTTGAATATCTGCTTTCGATCCTTGTGCTTCTTCAACTACCTTCACAATTTGTGCTAATGCTGTATCCTTCCCTACTTTTGTTGCTTTGATTTGCAAAGAACCGTTCTTATTAATTGTTGCACCAATAACTGCGTCCCCCGCAACTTTATCAATCGGAAGACTTTCTCCTGTAATCATCGATTCGTCAATCGCGGAACGACCTTCAATAATTTCGCCATCCACCGGAATCTTTTCACCTGGTTTTACAATGATTGTATCTCCTGCGATTACTTGCTCAATCGGCAATTCCAATTCAACACCGTCTCTTAACACTCTTGCCGTTTTAGCTTGTAAACCCAATAATTTTTGAATCGCTTGACTTGTTTTTCCTTTTGCACGGACTTCAAATAACTTCCCAAGAACGATCAATGTGATAATAACGGCAGCCGCTTCAAAATAGAGGTCGGCATGCCCAATGCTTCCCGCATTCATCCATTCAAATGATAAATAAAGACTGTAAAAATATGCTGCACTCGTGCCCAATGCAATCAATACGTCCATATTGGCACTTTTATTTCTAAGTGAATTAAAAGCACCTTTATAAAACTGGGCACCCACGATGAATTGTACCGGTGTTGCAAGTGCAAGTTGTACCCACGGATTCATGAGAATCGCGGGCAGGTAGATAAACGATAGAAACTCGAAATGGGCAATCATCGTCCATAACAAAGGAAATGTCAAAATAGCTGAGAAAATGAACTTATTCTTCTGCTTTTTGATTTCTTGTTCTTGATGGTCTATCTTGTCTTTACTATCTTGCTGTGGTATTAATTCATAGCCCATTTTCTTAACTGCAGTCATCATATCAGATGCTTTAATTTTATTATCATCATATTCTACAGCAATGGTTTCAAGCGCAAAATTAACTGCAGCATTAGAAACACCATCCATTTTACTAATTCTCTTTTCAATTCTAGCTGCACATGCTGAACAAGTCATACCTGTAATATCAAATGTTTCTTTTTCTTGAACCACTTCATAACCAAGTCTCTTTATTCTTTTAATAAATTCATTCTCATCTGTTATCTCTGGATCATAAACGATGGTTGATCTTTCTAAAGCAAAGTTGACGTTCGCTTTTTCAACACCTTCTATTTTGGAGAGACCCTTTTCAATGCGATTTGCGCATGCCGCGCAGGTCATTCCCTTAATTTGAATTGTTTTATCAGTAGTTGGCATTCGTTGTACCTCCAATACTATATAGGGGTATGTTTTATTTAAAAAATAATGATTATACCTAAAAGGTATAATCATATCCGCCTACCCCCAATATGATGTAAGCGGATATAGGGTTATTACTGATGATTTAAACGATGTCATACCCTTGTTCTTCAATCGTTTCTTTGATCTGATCCAATGTTGTTAATGTGTGATCAAAGTCTACGACAACTTCGCCACTGTTTAAATTAACGTTTACTGAAGAAATACCCTTAAGATTACCTACGCTTTTCTCGATTGAATTGACACAATGATTGCATGACATTCCTTGTACTATTATTTTTTCCGTCATTTTCATGACCTCCTATTTTGCAATTTAGTTGATGTAACTCGACTGTGTTTTCTACCCATTTATTTCGACATTGTCTTCATAACATCCATTAATTCTTTAATAGCTGCTTCACCATCTTGCCCTTTAATGGCCTTTACTACACAATGATGAGTATGATCTTCCAGTAAAGCTAGAGATACTTTGTTCATGGCTGATTGAACCGCACTAATTTGGTGTAAGATATCCACACAGTAGCGGTCATTCTCGACCATCTGATGTATCCCTCTTACTTGCCCTTCAACGCGCTTTAAACGGTTTAAAAGTTGTTGTTTATTTGGCTGGACAGTAGTTTTTGTTGAGTCTGTCATGATATTCCCTCCTCACCAATTACTTATACCCCGTACCCCTATAATAACATTTCGTTTTACCGGGGTCAAATAATCATTTTATATCATCCATCCCGATAATCATTTAATTCCCAGTAAAGAAATATGGGCATCCGTTTTTTTAAAAAAAACGGATGCCCATATTACAATTATTAATTTAGTTTATCGAAATTGCTGTGTATATAGCAGCGGAAAAATCAGCTCGCGTTGCTTCTTTTCCCTGATCAAATCTTGAGGTTTTAAAAACTTCTGTTTGGTCAAGAGTCTTCAATGCATGAATTGCTCCAGAAGCCCAGTGACTTGTAGAAACATCATCATAAGTAGATGCTACTAATGTTTTATTCTTCATTATTTCTTGAAGCTCAAATGCTCTATTTACAATAACTGCCAGATGAGTACGTGTAAGCTTATCATTAACCCCAAATTCACCTGTTGTATACCCTTGAAGGATACCCGCTTCATTCAGTGCTGCAATATCATCTAAAAATGCATAATCTGACGACACATCTTTGAATGTCACTCTGGTCGTTGATTCCAACTTCAGCACTCGATTCAACATTGCTGCTGCATGACCACGCGTAATCGAACTTTCTGGCTTAAACGTCGAGTCAAGGTAGCCGTTGACAACGTTCTTTTCATTAAGCGCAATGATTGCGTCATGTGCTAGATGTTCCAACGGTAGATCCTTGAACTTGCCACTCATTAATTGTGCACTTTTTACAGTGTCAGGTTCAGGAACACTAGTAAAATTCGCTACTCGCTTAGCTCCGGCATACCTAGGCGCCCAATAAGGATTTGTCTTCAGATTTGCCTTCAAGACTCCACGACTTTTCGCAGATATGAACTCGTCATTCCCTAAATAAATTCCAGTATGAGATATACCTTTTTTATATGTATTCGCAAAGAACACTAAATCCCCTGGTTGCAGATCAGCTTTACTAACAGAAGTACCTACTCTGAACTGATCTGCGGATGTTCTCGGTAAGTTAATGTTGAAATTATTATATACATATCTGATATAACCCGAACAATCAAATGCAGCGGGTGTTGACCCTCCGAACTTGTAAGGTGTGCCATAAAACTTATTCGCATACGTCGCAATTTCATTGGAAGCTGCCGCACTAACTTTATTTGAAGATATAAACGGTATTGTACTAATTAAAATCAAAGCCATTAGAAATTGAATTAATCGTTTTTTCATTTTCCACCTCGAATAGTTTTTTGTCTTGTTCATTGTTCGACCACTTTTTTATTACTTCCTGTATAACTTTAGTATAATAAATGTGGTTATTGCTTTACAATCACGTTACATTTGCATGACTAAACTAAGGATTATTTAAGGAGAATAATCAGTCACTCGGCTATACATTTTGTATTTTCGACATACAAAAAAATCGTCTATGTTCATAAAGTAGACGATTTTTCATTATTGTGATTTTCATTAACTACTCCCACCACACCATAACTCTCCTACCTCCTAAACGAACAGAAGATAATGTGGCAACCGCGTAAATCCTACCTTTAACTAATCAAGATCATCAACAAGTGCTTTTATTGTCTCTTCATCCATCGGTCCAATAAACTTGTGCCTAATTGTCCCATCCGTGCCAATCATATATGTTGTAGGAATGGACATAATCTTATACATTTCCATGACTTCGCCATCTTTATCAAGCGGAATCGGAAATGTTAACCCATACGCATCCACAAATTTCTGGATGCTGTCGGTCCCTCGCTCTTCCTTCGTCATATTCACGGCAATGATTTCTACATTCGCGGAATCTTTATTTTTTCTATAGTAATTTTGCATATGAGGCATTTCTGCTTTGCATGGACCACACCAAGATGCCCAAAAGTTAAGAATAACTTTTTGCCCTTTATAGTCCGACAGCTTTATTACGTCCCCTGAAAGTGTAATAAGCCTAAAATCAGGAGGTGTATTTCCTTCTTCAAGCCCAGACTCGTACTCAATCGTTGTGCTATCCGCCCCAGTAACGATTGTTTCGATTGGCTCCGCTATTTCTAGGTTTGATTTAACCATCAGGACAATCAACGTACCGATAATTAAAGCTGTTATAACAATACCTACCGTCCGCTTATTCACAATTGTACCTCCGATTCAATTTTTCTGTCACTCCCCGAAATACTAGTATTCCAGAAACTAAGGTGATGAAAAAATCTTGATGACAGCTAACCCTTTAAACCCCTTCTATTGTAAAAAGGATGCGAATAATTATACACTTATTGATAATATTCTCCTCCCTCTATAAATATTGATGTATCAACGGTTTGACCCGTTGTTAGGGCGCCAAAAATATATTTTTGACACACTTGTTACCGTTTTGAATTTAATATGTGAATCTTCTAACAGCCTTTGGTACGCTACGCGGTCATCGCTGGATAATACTGGTTGCGATGCTAATACAATATACGATGCACTCTGGATCTCCGCATAGCTTATGATGACGTACCCTCCCATGTCTCTTGGCGTCTAATGCGCCTACATTCCTTCGTTCGGTCTAGTCATAAGGCGGAGGCTGGCGAAGCTCCTTTAGGGACTCATTGGTCGTATGGAAAATATCATGCCGGCTACTCCGTGTCATCCAATTTTCTAGTCATTCACTCAGAATGTCGTGCTTAGGCAGCTCTATCGAGCTTAGGAATGTCCTTCATCATTTGCTCAGCGTCAAACGCTATGTGTTTCGTACAGATTGCGTGTAGTACCTTCAGTAGTTTTCCGCAGAGAACCACAATGGACTGTTTCTTGCGTAATGGATTCACTTGTCTGGTTGTGTAATACTCGTGCAGTTGTTTAAATGCCTTGTTATGCCGCACCATTGGCATCATGACACGGAAGAGCAGTGCACGCAGCTGGCTTCTTCCTCTTTTAGAAATTCGTTTCTGTCCCTTGTGCTGTCCGGAAGAATTCTCCCTCAACGTCAATCCCGCAAGTTTCAATAATTGGCGTGGATGATCGTAATGGGAGAAACTGCCGATTTCTGATAGTAAATCAATGATGGTTGCGTCTCCAAGTCCTGGGACTGTTTGGAGATACTCGTACTCAACTGTAGCTTGAATAAACGCTGTCAGCTGTTCTTGAAGCGATGCCAGTTCCTTCTCAAGTTGGCGATAACGTTGAACAAGTGTGGCAATTTCAATACGGGCCATCTGTTGTCCTTCTGTTACGCCTATAGAAGTACGTGCATTTTCAATGAGCTTTTTTGTCTTCGGCAACTGGGGAGATTTCATCCCCTCTACCGTCCGGTAGGTTGCCAGTAGTTCTGACGGTTCCTGATTCACTATCTCAGATGGGAATGGAGTACATTCCAAAACGGCTAGCGCCATTTTACCAAACGCTGGAAATATTCCTTGGAACTCGGGAAAGTACCGATCAGTCCAGCGAATCATCTTGTTTTTTATCGCGTTCAATTCTTCAGTAAGATTACCTTTCAAAGTCGAACCAACCCGTAGTTCTGCCTCTGTCTCCCTTAAAATTCTAGGGTAGCTGTAACGTCCATCTTTCACCAAACGGGCGATGACGAGGGCATCTTTTGCATCGTTCTTTGTTTGAAGATTGTCGTCCAGCTCCTTGGACTTCTTTACATGCATGGGGTTGCATACGACGAGGGGGATGCCCCGATCATCGAGAAAGTAAGCCAGGTTGAGCCAATAGTGGCCGGTAGGTTCAATACCTATGATGACATCACTTTTACCAAATTGTTTCTTAGCGTTTAGAATACACTCATAGAAGTATTCGAACCCATGGCTTGATTGATGAACAGGGAACGATTTCTTAAGAATCAGGCCACGTTCATCGACCATGCAGGCGTAATGTGTGCGCTTGGCGATATCCATTCCGATAACTAGCGTCTGATCCGTGACTTGATTAATCTTTGCATTTTGCGTAAAATTCATGATGAGTCCTCCTTGGTATTTAAATTAGGGGTCAATTCGTGCTGATTTGACACCCCGCATCATACCAAGAGGGCTCTTTGTGTTCAAGTCCCCGAAAAAGCTTCTAACAGGAATGCTCCTTTAAATTCGAGTATATCGAGTATACTTATTATTTATGCATTTTTAATGAAGATGGTAAAAGTGTGGTAAGAAACCGTTCTGAAGAAACTTTTAAAGAGACTGGGACATAACTAGCATGAAGTAAGCTAAAAAAGGTTGGATCATCGTTCTTTGATGATCCAACTCTTTTCTAATAGGAATTTCCGTGTAATATCCTAGATAGTTATCTCTCTAGCAGTGTACTTTCAACTGTGTTCTTCGTTGAAAGCTTTTCACAAATATTTTCTTTTTGGCGTTCCCACTTTTCATTCACACACAGCTTCCTATTGTTCCCTTCTTTTGCTTTGGTACAGAAAGAACGAAATAGGCTGCTTGAACAATCTTCACATTCGTAAACTTTCACACTTTCTTGTGAAGTGATAACGGTCCGGCCGATTGGAAAAATGATGGAACTCCAGTTATTTATCATCTGGACAAGTAAAAGTAACTGTAGCTTCATCATATGCCCAATTGGCTGTATTGAAAGGGTCGGTTTTGTACTTCTTTTTCGTTTCTTTCCGATAGTGGTTATAGGTAATAAGTGGAATACGCTGTCGGTTTTCAATGACATCTCCTTAATTCTGTTCACTTCCACAACCCGCATCTGCGACAATATAATGCGGTAGATAAAAAAAGCCTTATTCAATGGTATCCAAGAACGGACCCAACAACAAATCTCGTTGGGTCTGTTCTTTTTCGATTTGATGAAGGTTTTGTCCTAGCCTCTTTATTAATAGGAATAATTATTTATTTATGATTATTCATTCCAATTGACAGCATTTGTATTATAGTAAGTCACGCATGTTGATTAACCAAAATTATACAGTATTTAATTGATTGATCCTCCAATGAAAATCTAGGGTTTCATTCAAACTAATACGCCACTCAATTGGCAGCTCACCACAAAGAAACAGGCGTGTAAAACCTGCAAATGACAAGGGTTTTATGTGCTTTACCTTACGACCCTGTACATGAATAAATTTCAGTAAAACATAAGCAATCATAGCCGCAAACAACTGATTGTACACGGCATTTGATGATGTTCCGAACAGCACAGGAACATTCAATTTTGCTTAATCCAACGGAAAAATGACTCGATAGCCCAACGTAATTTGTACATTCCGGCAATTTCTTCTGCTGTTATGTCCATTAAACTGGTCACGACGCGGATATCTTTTCCACGATGGTCTGTAAATTGTACAACGCGATGCCGTTTCTTCGTCTGTTTCTGTAGAGTACCGAGTGTGCACGTGAAATCAGCGGTTACGTTAGAATCTTTAGTCCGCGTACCTTTCAATGATTTCTTCCTATTCAATTGAATATTGTCTTTTAAACGGAGGACAAAATGTTGTTTTTCTTTTTCAGCCACGTAACGATCAACCTTATCAATTGAAAAGTATGCACGGTCACAAACTAAGATAAAGCGTTTATCTTCAAGGCCTATACCTACAGGGCCGTCATTTTTGAGACCTGTTGTTTCAACGATTTGAAGAGGCATCTCTGTTTCATTTGTGAAGCTAACATGTAGTTTTATGCCCGAACGTTCGCCATGATAAACAGCCCAGGGTAAACGTGTTTTTCCAACAGTAATGGTTGTCGAATCAATGAAAAGAAGTGTTTTCGGCATCTTTAACGTGCGACGTGTAGCACGATTTAGCTTGCCAACAACGACTTCGAAAATACGTTTCATAATTGCGTAATCTAACGTTTTCATATGCTTTGACAGTGATGAATGATCCACAGAAATAAGTCCTATACTTGGCCCTACATCGGCTGCGTGGCGCAGGCTCTTCCATTCATTGGTTGCGGCACTAATTAAATAGGAAATGACGGTAGAAACCGTGCATTTTCGAGCTGTATCTGTATAGTTAAACTCCAGTAAAATAGCCTGGAGCTCTGCATCTGAAAGAAATTTTTGAATCAGATTGTAGGACGTGGTATTCTTATTCATGAGAGATTCCTCGTTTCGTCAATGTTGGTGTGGTAACTTACATTGTACAAGAGGGTCTCTCTTTTTTGTAGTTATTTATTGGTAGAAACTAGATAATCAACACGCATGATAGTAAGTACAAGATTATTTAGTTTTTGGAGGATATTCGCTCAGTAATGTCTGTGAAACAGCTTTTGCGAGTACAGCTGACGTTCGATTTAATTCCGCTTCATCATTTCCAATTCCACCCATTTCAACAAGAACAAGACGTTTGTGAAGATCCTGATTATATTTTCCATCCACGCCATGACCGGATTTAAATACGATACTCTTTGTAATATTGGGTACTTCCTTTTCCATTCTGGCCATCAGTTTCTCAGCTAATTCCTGATTCAATTTGAAATTTGCATGATCACCACCGACAACAAATACGACTTGCGCAAATTTTTCCCCTTCATAAGTGATGGTCGTTCTATCCGCATTAAGTGAATCACGATGTATGTCGATTATGATATCATAATCCGTATCCTTCAACGCTTTCTGCACATATGGCCTAGCCACATCATACGATTTATGAAATGGAATTCCTGCTTTATTCATTTCTGCTGTAAAATCAACGTCAATAATATCTGTTTCTAATCCATTGAACTCCAATTGAGACCTAATTGTTTCACTAAGGTTCATAATATTGGCTTCTTCATGGTAAACCGCAATTTTCCCATCATGCTTTAGAGTGATGGGTTCAAATGCTTCCTGCGAATGTGTGGCGTATAAAAGCGCACGCATTTCTGTTTGGACTTCAGGTTCCTGTTCGATTATATTTCCTGCGTAAACTAATTTTCCGTCATCTGATGAAACAACAGCTATTTCTTCCGGTATTTCAACCTGAATCTGTACCAAGACAATTGGAAACAAGAATAGTAAGAAGATGAGTGTACTCCAGATTTTCAACGATTTTTTCATGGACAACCCTCCGTAAACCGATATATGCGGTGTTGGTATGTTAAAGTATTTAACTTACAATAAACCGTCCAATCATCCCTAATTCTTTATGTCCTGGTATCGTACAATAAAATTCATAAATTCCAGATTCAGTAAGGCTAAATGTTAGCGTTTCCGTATTTTCAGGTGCAGCATGAAGATGTAATAAGTTTTTATCTTGTCCATGATTCTGTTCGGATTTCTTTGTTATATTAAAAGAGGAAGTCCGAATTTCAATGTCATGATCAATCTTATCCAAATTTTTGAGAGTTAATGTAATTGGTTTATCTTTCTCAACAAGAATTTTAGTTTTTGAGTACTTCATTTCAGTAGTTTCTATAGCAATAAATTGGCTATTCGTATTAAAGTCTTCTCTATTATTAATTGTTGCTGAATGACCATTATGTTGTAACTGTGTTTTGCAAGAAGAAAGTGCATAAGTTTGCAATGAAAAATACACAAGCTTGCCAGCCTTCAATTTAGTTTTTATCTTTGTCGCGATAAAGCGTTTGTAACTCTGAAACTATCTCCAGTAAAATTCAAAATGTGAGCATGATGGATCACACGATCTACTAATGCGGCAGTTAGTCTAGAATCACTAAATACACGATTCCATTGACTAAACTCCAGGTTTGACGTGATAATCAAGCTTTTCTGTTCGTACCAATCTGAAATAAGTTGGAAAAGGAGCTCAGCTCCTTCTTTGTTGAAGGGTACGTATCCCATCTCATCTAAAATAATTAAATCCACACTTTTGAATCGACCTCTAAACTGCGCTAATTTGCCGTCGCGCCATGCTTTTTCCAATGATTCAGCGAGATCAGAAACTCTGTAAAAGCGTACTTCTAATCCACGCTTACAAGCCTCATAACCTATGCCAGTTGCGAGATGTGTTTTCCCTGTACCTGGTGCTCCAGTTAATATCAAGTTCTCTCTACGACCGATAAAGTCTACCTTACATAGTTCCTCACTATCAATGTGTGCTGGAAAATGAATTTGTTCATTCCATTGAAATGAAGAAAGTGACTTCTTCTGAGTAAATTTAGCTTTCTTTATTAAACGTTCTGATTTTGCTTCCTCTCGGAATTGAAGTTCCTTTTGAAACAACTCATCTAAAAATTGAGTAGGATTCTCGAAAGGGATATCTTCGTAAATCTCATTCACATAAGCCAAGCGTAATGTTTTACAAATACTTTTCAGATTAGAAGTCATCGAGTTTCACCTTCAATCTGTGACGTACTTTGTAACTGATCATACATACTCCAATTAACATCATAAGGATGCTCTTCAGGTTCTTTTAAGACTTCAGATTGGCCACTCAAGAGGTCGTAGAATTCATCATTGATTTGGTTCATATTATGAGTTGCTAATAGCGCTATTAACCAATGTAAACGTTCTTTACGAATCGTCAGATTTGAGATATTGATGTATTCATAAATACGACCTGGAAGATACGGAGAGAACCGTGAATAGCTTACTGCACGCGGTTTACTTAACCAAGATTTTAAGATTGATTGCCAGGGAATCTCACGATTCTTATGCATATAAGGACGGTTGTCTTCATATAGAATCTCTCCGTGAGGAGATAGTACTTTGAATCGGTTCCAATATTTCACAATAGATAAGGATGGATAGTTATTTCCTCTTGGAATATAGACTCTCACTTTATCTAAAGTGATTTCACCATACTTATTAGACTGAACCTTACTCTCTTTAAACACGGGGAATTCTTCATCTGGTAGAGCCAATAAATATTCAAATTCTTCCTCCAAAAGTTTTTGTATCGAGATTTTCTTCTCATAATGAATTCGTTCTCGATCTTTTGTATGCTTTTGCTGCAATAAGTTCGTCAGATGTTCCAAGTTCTCTATAACTGGTGCGGGCGTGATGAAGTTATATCGAACATAGCCAACTTTATTTTCTACATTTCCTTTCTCGTGTCCTGAATACGGATTACAGGCTTGAGGTTCGAATCCGTAATGATTCGCAAACTGTAAGAATTCATTTGCAAACACAGTTTCTTCGTGTTTATTTCTTGGTTTAGTGACAGCGGTTACCATGTTGTCGATTCGGATTTTTCTTGGTACGCCACCTAGCTGCTGAAATATTTTCTTGAGTCCATAGAGAAGACATTCTTGATTTTCTGATGGCAACGGAATTGAATAGGCATCATTACTGAACGGTAGGGTCATAATTAAACAGTGAATATCACGATACTTACCATCTTGTACAGCTTCCATTAACCCGAAATCTAACTGCGCTTCTGCAGGCGGATGTATAAGACGCTCATAGTTTTTATCTGTAGTTTCATCTTCAATATTTTCTCTACTTTCTCGCCACTCTTTAATAAAGTACGATACGGTCCGATAGGAACCTTTGAATCCTAGAGCTTGTAGCCCAGTAAAGATCCCTTGGTTTGTTCTCCGTTTCTTTCTCTTTAGCTTTTGATCTTCCCAAAGCCAATCACTAACAATTTCTCCCCATTTTTCTTCGTACATCATACCGGATCTTTTCAACACTTTCTCTTGAGGCAGTTGGTCTTCATCCGCATACTTTTTAACAGTTCTCCAATTAAGATGTAACGTTTTTGCTATGTGATTTATAGATAATGATTTCTGATTCCTCATTAATTTGATACAATTGATTTCAGGCATTGCCAGCATTCCTCTCAACCTCCACTGATTTGATTCGACACCAATACAGTAGAGAAATTTTGGAAGGCTGGCAAGCCTTTTATTATTATTTTACAATTGCAGCGTTATGTACTTATTCCTTTCAAAACTCTGTACTTCTATCTTGCACTACACAGTAACTTCGAATTCATTAATTCCCCACTCTCTTCCGCGAATGAATTTCCCGAAATTATATACACTGCTATAAAAACAGATAGTAAAACTGGTTTTAAAAACCATCTTTTATTTTCTATTTTAGTTCCTTTTGAACTTTTTAAAATGGTAATCACAAAAATTGTACTGATGGATAAAAATAAAAATATTTTTATCAAATTGATTGACTGATTTACAATAATCATTTCACCTAACATTGCGCCCATCATGCCACCCATTAAGCCGGCCATTACTCCCTCTATCACGCAGAGTATTCCGAAACAAAACCCACATAAAGCACCTGCCAGGATACCTATAGTCATTGATAGTATTGTTGAAAAATATAAATCCCCTTGATAGGTTACACCGAATAGGACACCAGCAGTCAAACCTACATTCATTCCAAAGAACATTGAAATCATCATTCCATGCATCGTTCGAAATCTTTTCCTCCAGATTATTGCTAATGTAACAACGATTAGTGTTAACAAGCCGAGCGAACCTAGTATAAATATTTCATAGTTCCCCATCAATCCCCCACCTCTTAAACTAAAATATATTGATTTTCCATATTCAAATAAAAGATAATATACCTTATAAGGGTATGTAACCAATGTGGACTACATGACTGACATTTGGGGATAATTCTATTATTCTGAGTATAAAAAGAACATATATACTGCATAATTCTTGCATATTTACTAGGTATACTAAAGATATACTTATAATTGGAAAATTGAGGGGGGGTAATTAATTGAGTGTCCAATCATTCACACAATCGCTATGTACCGGAAAATTATTTTACATTCTTTATTTGCTTGTGAACCAAAATGCAATAGCATTCAGGCAAACTTTCCATATTACGAAGTTGAATCAAAAGCAAATTCCAAAAAGTTCATATTCACTGTGGGTTTTATGCAATGGCCCGCTTTGAATCGGAATACGGAAAAGGATCGAAATAAAGCAATTTTGAAATTCAAGGGAACCGAAATCCTTTCATTGACTTTCCTAAATCTATAGAAAAACTAGCTTTTTCCTAGTAAAACACATAGTAAAAAGTCCAGCACAATCAATAAAGTACTATAAAATCATTTTTCCTATTCGAGATGTTAAAACTACACCGCACATGTTGTGTTTTGCAAGAAGAAAGTGCATAAGTTTGCAATGAAAAATACACAAGCTTGCCAGCCTTCAATTTAGTTTTTATCTTTGTCGCGATAAAGCGTTTGTAACTCTGAAACTATCTCCAGTAAAATTCAAAATGTGAGCATGATGGATCACACGATCTACTAATGCGGCAGTTAGTCTAGAATCACTAAATACACGATTCCATTGACTAAACTCCAGGTTTGACGTGATAATCAAGCTTTTCTGTTCGTACCAATCTGAAATAAGTTGGAAAAGGAGCTCAGCTCCTTCTTTGTTGAAGGGTACGTATCCCATCTCATCTAAAATAATTAAATCCACACTTTTGAATCGACCTCTAAACTGCGCTAATTTGCCGTCGCGCCATGCTTTTTCCAATGATTCAGCGAGATCAGAAACTCTGTAAAAGCGTACTTCTAATCCACGCTTACAAGCCTCATAACCTATGCCAGTTGCGAGATGTGTTTTCCCTGTACCTGGTGCTCCAGTTAATATCAAGTTCTCTCTACGACCGATAAAGTCTACCTTACATAGTTCCTCACTATCAATGTGTGCTGGAAAATGAATTTGTTCATTCCATTGAAATGAAGAAAGTGACTTCTTCTGAGTAAATTTAGCTTTCTTTATTAAACGTTCTGATTTTGCTTCCTCTCGGAATTGAAGTTCCTTTTGAAACAACTCATCTAAAAATTGAGTAGGATTCTCGAAAGGGATATCTTCGTAAATCTCATTCACATAAGCCAAGCGTAATGTTTTACAAATACTTTTCAGATTAGAAGTCATCGAGTTTCACCTTCAATCTGTGACGTACTTTGTAACTGATCATACATACTCCAATTAACATCATAAGGATGCTCTTCAGGTTCTTTTAAGACTTCAGATTGGCCACTCAAGAGGTCGTAGAATTCATCATTGATTTGGTTCATATTATGAGTTGCTAATAGCGCTATTAACCAATGTAAACGTTCTTTACGAATCGTCAGATTTGAGATATTGATGTATTCATAAATACGACCTGGAAGATACGGAGAGAACCGTGAATAGCTTACTGCACGCGGTTTACTTAACCAAGATTTTAAGATTGATTGCCAGGGAATCTCACGATTCTTATGCATATAAGGACGGTTGTCTTCATATAGAATCTCTCCGTGAGGAGATAGTACTTTGAATCGGTTCCAATATTTCACAATAGATAAGGATGGATAGTTATTTCCTCTTGGAATATAGACTCTCACTTTATCTAAAGTGATTTCACCATACTTATTAGACTGAACCTTACTCTCTTTAAACACGGGGAATTCTTCATCTGGTAGAGCCAATAAATATTCAAATTCTTCCTCCAAAAGTTTTTGTATCGAGATTTTCTTCTCATAATGAATTCGTTCTCGATCTTTTGTATGCTTTTGCTGCAATAAGTTCGTCAGATGTTCCAAGTTCTCTATAACTGGTGCGGGCGTGATGAAGTTATATCGAACATAGCCAACTTTATTTTCTACATTTCCTTTCTCGTGTCCTGAATACGGATTACAGGCTTGAGGTTCGAATCCGTAATGATTCGCAAACTGTAAGAATTCATTTGCAAACACAGTTTCTTCGTGTTTATTTCTTGGTTTAGTGACAGCGGTTACCATGTTGTCGATTCGGATTTTTCTTGGTACGCCACCTAGCTGCTGAAATATTTTCTTGAGTCCATAGAGAAGACATTCTTGATTTTCTGATGGCAACGGAATTGAATAGGCATCATTACTGAACGGTAGGGTCATAATTAAACAGTGAATATCACGATACTTACCATCTTGTACAGCTTCCATTAACCCGAAATCTAACTGCGCTTCTGCAGGCGGATGTATAAGACGCTCATAGTTTTTATCTGTAGTTTCATCTTCAATATTTTCTCTACTTTCTCGCCACTCTTTAATAAAGTACGATACGGTCCGATAGGAACCTTTGAATCCTAGAGCTTGTAGCCCAGTAAAGATCCCTTGGTTTGTTCTCCGTTTCTTTCTCTTTAGCTTTTGATCTTCCCAAAGCCAATCACTAACAATTTCTCCCCATTTTTCTTCGTACATCATACCGGATCTTTTCAACACTTTCTCTTGAGGCAGTTGGTCTTCATCCGCATACTTTTTAACAGTTCTCCAATTAAGATGTAACGTTTTTGCTATGTGATTTATAGATAATGATTTCTGATTCCTCATTAATTTGATACAATTGATTTCAGGCATTGCCAGCATTCCTCTCAACCTCCACTGATTTGATTCGACACCAATACAGTAGAGAAATTTTGGAAGGCTGGCAAGCCTTTTATTATTATTTTACAATTGCAGCGTTATGTACTTATTCCTTTCAAAACTCTGTACTTCTATCTTGCACTACACACATGTCTGTCATACCTTAGCGCACATTAGAATTGAAGATTATTTACTATATCCAGATAAGCAACTTGGATATTGCATATTTTATGCACAAATTATTGATATACTTAATTTGTACATATTTTGGATAAATTAGAGAGAGGAGTTAATTATATGTCAAATCATTCACACCATCACCATGAAAATAGCGAGCACCTTACTCACAAGAATGCAGATTCTCATCAAGGTCATCATGATCATCACGCCCATATGGTAGAGGATTTCAAAAAGCGCTTCTTTATTTCATTGATTGTGACCGTTCCTATTTTGATTCTGTCACCCATGATTCAAATGTTCCTTGATGTTGACTGGCGTTTCACAGGAGACGTGTACATTTTGTTCGCACTGTCAACATTTGTATTCTTTTATGGGGGATGGCCATTCCTTGCGGGTATAAAAGATGAACTGAAAGATAAAAACCCCGGCATGATGACACTGATTTCATTAGCCATTATAGTGGCCTATGTATATAGCACAGCTGCGGTATTTGGATTCGCGGCAAATGATTTCTTTTGGGAATTAGCTACACTCGTTGACATTATGCTACTTGGCCACTGGATTGAAATGCGCTCAGTAATGGGTGCGTCCAAAGCATTAGAAGAGCTAGCAAAGTTAATGCCTTCCGAAGCTCATCTCATGGACGAGGATGGCAATATTACAGAAGTAGACGTAACGGAGTTAAATAAAGGAGATCGTGTACTCGTCAAGCCTGGCGAAAAAGTGCCGGTAGATGGACAAATACTTGAAGGAAAATCGACAATTGATGAATCGATGCTGACAGGCGAATCAATCCCAGTCGAAAAAGAAGCCGGTGTAGAAGCTATCGGAGGATCCATAAATGGTGAAGGAGCACTTGTCATTTCTGTCATGAAGACCGGAAGTGAAACGTACCTCTCGCAAGTTATCACCTTGGTTAAAGAAGCTCAAGAATCTAAATCACGGGCTCAGGACCTTGCTAACAGAGCTGCAAAATGGTTATTTTATGGCGCACTAGCTGCTGGTTTGCTAACTTTTGTTATCTGGATTTCACTTGGCTATCCCGTATCATTCGCGATGGAAAGAATGGTAACCGTGCTAATTATAGCGTGTCCGCATGCTTTAGGTCTGGCAGCTCCACTAGTAGTCGCCGTCTCAACATCTATAGCAGCCAAAAATGGACTTCTAATACGAGATCGAGCAGCTTTTGAAGGCGCCCGAAATATTGAAGCCGTTGTTTTCGATAAAACAGGAACACTTACAAAAGGTGAATTTGGTGTAACAAACATTTATACATTTAATGATTTCAGTGAGGAAGATGTCATTTCCTATTCGGCTGCAGTCGAGGCTCAATCCCAACATCCTCTTGCAAAAGGAGTAACTAGGAAAGCCGAAGAAATAGGCCTCCCTCTTAAACGAGTAGAAAATTTCCAATCATTGACCGGAAAAGGCTTGGAAGGAACGGTCGATGGAAAGCAGGTCTTAGTCGTCAGTCCTGGCCATGTAAAAGAGTTGAATCTTGAATTTAATAATGTTCAATTCGATAAGTGGTCTTCGGAAGGAAAAACTGTGGTATTCACACTGGTTGACAATAAACTTGCCGGTATGATCGCTCTTGCTGATATTGTCCGCGAAACAGCAAAAGATGCTATCAATCAACTAAAAGAAATGAATATCAAATCTATCATGCTCACAGGTGATAATGTACAAGTAGCACATTATATAGGTGAACAGCTCGGAATGGAAGAAATCTTTGCTGAAGTCCTTCCACACGAAAAGTCTGAAAAGATTCGACATATCCAAGAAGTTGAGCGTCTTCGAACTGCTATGACCGGAGATGGGGTAAACGATGCACCCGCTCTTGCAATAGCCCAACTTGGTATTGCTGTAGGCGCTGGAACAGACGTGGCGATTGAAACAGCTGATGTCGTTCTTGTTAAAAGCAATCCGCTTGATGTTGTAAATGTGATAAAGCTTTCGAGGGCGACCTATCGCAAAATGACACAAAACTTGTGGTGGGCTGCTGGATATAATATTGTTGCAATCCCATTAGCTGCTGGCATTCTTTATAACTATGGAATTGTTCTAAGCCCAGCTGTCGGTGCAATACTAATGTCTCTAAGTACTGTAATCGTTGCAATTAATGCACGTTTATTGAAAATTTAATACAGTGCAGATCTAAATAGCAAGTGCCAATACAAAAAACGCCATGGAAAATCTCCACGGCGTTTTTGTATACATCATAATCAATAGTGTACTTTCGTCTATTGATAATAAAATCTGATTCCCCTCTTAAAATGACCCTAATTTCCAAAGTCCTTTTCTATTCATCCTGATAAGTCACATCCACTTTCCGAACATAACGCCTAGCAATAAAAATAACGACTGCGGCGACAATAGCCGTAACGGACAATAGCTGCGCGGCTCTTAGGTCTCCAATGACATATAGGCTATCTGCCCTCATTCCCTCTATGAAAAACCGGCCGGTGGAATACCACACGAGATAAAACAGAAACATTTCGCCACGTTTTACATTCACTCTACGTAACCAAATAATGATAATAAGCCCTACAATGTTCCATAGCGATTCATAAAGGAACGTCGGATGATATGTCACGCCATCAATCATCATTTGATTCATTATCCATTCTGGAATGACTGTCGTTTCAAGAAACTTCTCCGTAACAGGTCCACCGTGCGCTTCTTGGTTCATGAAATTGCCCCATCGGCCGATAATTTGACCTATCAGAAGTCCAGCAACTGCAATATCAGCCGTTTTCCAAAATGAAACGCCCCGATGCTTCGTATATATATATGCCGTAATAAAAGCACCTATCAATGCTCCATGGATGGCGATACCGCCCTCCCAAACTTGAATAATTTGCCCTGGGTTCTCTTTATAGTAACCCCAAGAGAAAATGACGTAATAGATCCGCGCACTAATGATTGAAATCGGAACTGCCCAAATAAGTAAATCCGTCAAAAAATCTGGATGCATCCCACGTTTCATCATTTCTTTCTGGACAACAACGAATGCAAGAACGATGCCGAGTGCTATCAAAATACCATACCAACGGACATCAATCGGTCCTAGTGAAAATGCAACAGGGTTTATTGCTAATAGATTAGTCATGTATCAACCTCTTCCCTCTTGATGATTAATAGGTGTATATTCTTACGCGTATGAATGCAACCCTGCAATAATCAAGTTAACCGCAATTAGATTAAACATGATGATGATAAATCCGATAACCGCAAGCCAGGCCGATTTCTTGCCTTCCCATCCACGGGATAGCCGTAGATGAAGATAAGCGGCATAGAATAGCCATGTAATAAGTGCCCATACTTCTTTCGGGTCCCATCCCCAAAATCTAGACCATGCTTCCTGTGCCCAAATCATAGCGAAAATGAGGGCACCGAGGGTAAACACCGGGAATCCAATTAAGACGGATCGGTAACCGATTTCGTCCATAACTTGAGAATTAGCCTTTTTCGCAAATGGCTGGAACAATGTTGCAACTGGACGACGTAAAACAAGTCGAAGCAACAAATAAAGAACGGTGCCAGTTGCAACTGACCAGACGAGTGTTGTCAATGTCTTCCCGTTGACGATTGCAGGCATTTCCGCAAATGGCGTCATTTTATCTGGGGTTAGTGATTCATACTCATTCATACCAAATAAAGGCGGGTAGTTATATACGATTTGAGCTTGTTGTTCACTTTGAGTAATATAGGTGAATTTCGCTTCATATCCCATAGCAGCAAACGTCGAAGCAGACAAGATGAAACCGACAACAAGAATTAGTGTGAACATAACCGATTCCAACCAAAATCGTTGTTTCGACAATTTTGTTAAGTCGACATTTTTCAATAGAAACACGAGCCCTGCCACTGCACTGATTGCGAGAATCGCCTCACCGATTGCAGCTGTAATAACGTGAACTGTCAACCAGTAGCTTTGTAACGCTGGGATAAGCGGTGCAAGTTCTCTTGGAAACATACTTGCATAACCAATGATAATGATCGCAAGTGGCAACGCAAACAAGCCAAGTGAAGGTGTTCTGTAAATGAAAAACAATAAGATGAACGCCCCTACAACCATCATCCCGAATGCAGTCGTAAATTCAAACATATTACTTACCGGCACATGTCCAGATGCAATCCAACGTAGAACAAAGTATCCTAAATGTGTAATGAATCCGATGATTGTAATAACAATCGCGATATTTCCCCAACGATTATTTTTATACGTAGCTTCTGAATTTGAACCTTTTACCGCACCTCCGAAGAACATCGTTGCAATGAGATAAGCAACAAACGAGACGAGAAGTAAATTAGCACTTAAAGATGCAAGTTCCATTATGAGTTGTCCCCTTTCACTTCATCCATACTGGACTCAGTATCTTGCCTATCTTCATAAAGTGGCAAGTTTGCAAAATCTTTTACTTTATCTAGATCCTCTTTTAAGCCAAACCAGTTTTTATTTGTGTGTCCAGCAAGGAATAGCTCATTGCCTTCCCCCTCTTGAATCCATATTCTTCTATGATTCCAATAGGACCCTTGAGCAACGCCAATCATAAAAATAATTCCTCCGACAAGCAAGATATACAATGTTTTGTCTTTGCGGATAACAAGCCCAGTAGTATCACGTGTTTCTGCACTGACAAACTTTGCTTTATAATCATTCGGTTCCGTTTCAAGTGTACTTCGTATGGCAACAAAACTCATTTCACCGGCTGGCTTGTCCGGTGTCACCATTTTGAAAATGAATGCAGGATTGTTCGGAACTGGTGACTTGGATTTCGGCTTACCATCCTCAGTACCATCATAATCTGGATAAAAGTCCTTTAGTTCCACATACGTATCTTCTCCTAGTCGATAGATCGATTCAGGATTGATAAGATCAACAGTAAATTCACCAAGTGATGTGTCCGATGCTTTTTCAGTCAGACTGAATGTCATCGATTTTAGTTCATCGAGACGATAATCCATTTGAAAAACATTATATCCGTCAAAGTTAAGCGGCTTGTTGACAATGATGGAATAATCTTTGACAAATTCCAGTTGTTCGGACTGGCCTGGAAGCCCGCCCTCCGCTTCTTTATATAACGTGACATCCGATTGGTAGTTTTTCACGATAGTTCCAACGCGGTCTATTGCCTCACCAAATACTTCGTCTTCTCCTTTAGAATATGTATCAATAATAAATTCATTGTTCTTTAAATAGTACCCCGGTGCACCAGGGAGTGAACGCGTCTCTCCTTCACGAAGCCAGAGTGTTTCATCGACATAAAAACCTGGAAGACCTCGCAGTAGAACACCAAGGAGAAAGATAATCAGCCCTGTATGATTGACATATGGACCCCACCTTGAAAATCGACCTTTTTCTGCTAATAGCGCACCATCTTCGGCTTTTATATTGTAACGTAACGCTTTTAGTTTCTCTTCTGCTTTAGCCATTGACCCGTCGGCATCTTCAACTGAACCAAAACCATAGATTCGTTGCCTTCTCAAGAATGATACATGACGCTTCGTACGTTGCTTTTTCAATGATTTGTATAAAGGCACAACCCGATCAATGCTGGCGACTATGATAGAAATACCAAGCATTCCAATGAGCGTAATGAACCACCAGCTATTGTACATATCATAAAATCCAAGCTTATAATATAGAACGCCGGCAGTACCATAATACTTTTCATAATAAGCTGCAATATCCACTTCCCTTACAACAGGGACAAATAACTTTTGCGGAAATAAAGTTCCAATTGCTGAAGTTGTAAGAACTGCAATAATAATACTAACGCCTATTTTCACACTAGAGAAGAAGTTCCAAACTTTATCAATAATAGACTTTTTATATGTTTGCGATCTTCTTGCAGAACCTTCGTAACGCATATCAATCAGTTTACTTTTTTTCGCTTCTTCTGTTTGTGGCCTCCCACACCGTTCACAAAGTACTGTACCAAATGGGTTTTCATGTCCACATTGGCATCTAATTTTGCTCATCTTGAATTGACTCCTCCTTCATTTATATTATTTATGGATGAAAGCATATAATATTTCATCCATACTCCATAAATTCTTCTATAGTTAAGTGTACTGGCTAATTATGCAGTATTAATGGAATTCATTAGACAAGTATGTGAACGATTATATTTAGGTATTTTCCTTTTGCAATATAAAATAATCCCATAGAAAAAGCCCGCACAATGGCGGACTTTTTCTATGGGATTATTATGATTACTCGCACTCTTATTCAGCGTTCTTCTATGGTGCATAAGTAAATCGATGAAAGCTATGTCCTTTCTGCTTCTATGTCAGAACCCCATAAACCCACCAAAAAACGGACTCAGCCATATGATGATATATGTTAAACCATCAAAGAAAAGGAGTATACCAAGTGCTATCATTAAGTAGCCCCCGACTTTCGTTATTGTTCGGTTGTATTTTTGGATCCATTTAACACGTGTGATAAAAATTGAAAGTAGGAAAAATGGTATTGCAAACCCTAAAACATAGACAAGCATATACCACATCCCAGACCCTGGGTTTTGTGCAGCCATCATGAAAACAGCTCCCGTGATTGGTCCAGTACATGGCGTCCATCCCGCTGCAAATGCTAGGCCTATAAGGAATGTTCCAATATAGCCGGCCGGTCGATTCTTAAATTGTAATTTTTTCTCCTTCATTAAAAACTTAGGCGTAAAGAAACCAAGAATCATCAAACCGAAGATGACAATAAAAATCGCACCTATCTGACGGAGTAAATCTTGATACTGATAAAAAAACGTACCGACAAGTGATGAGCTATATCCTAGAAAGATAAAGATAACCGAAAAACCGAGTAGGAAAACAATCGTATGGAGAATTCCACTTTTCCGAGATTTCCCTTTATCCGAGTTCATTTCATCAAGTGACATACCCGTTATGTAAGATATAAAGGCTGGATATAACGGTAATGTACACGGGGATATAAAGTTTAAAAAACCAGCACCAAATGCAAGAAACAAGTTCAAATCTGCAAACATTTATCTAGGCTCCTTTTCTGTAAAAATCCAAAAAACAAAATAAACAAATGCACCGGAGGCCTTCATTTCATTTAGCAGAGGCTTGGCCCCTCGCTGAATGAAATTAAATTCCCCAATATGTGATTGTATCAATGATTCCTATGAAGATAAGAATCGCACCGGCCAAACGTTGTATAATTCTTCCTACCTTCATGCTGTTTTTCATAATGAGTCGCTTCGCATCAAAGAACCATAGTAAAAGAAACAGAACAATGAGCGGAAGGGACGTTGCGATACCGAAAGCAGCGGGCAAGATAAAACCATAAGAAGTGGTCAAAACCAAGGGCATAAGCCAAACGAAAAAAAGTACAAACATCGTCGGGCAGAAAGCAAGCGAAAAACTTGCGCCCAACATAAAAGAACCTAACTTCCCATTCCGTAGACGCGTAGGAATGCGCATCGTTAATTTTCGAAGAAATCCTAACTTAAGAATACCAAGCAAAACGAGACCCGTAATAATAATAAGTGGACCGATTACTTTACGGAACAATGGAAAGTATTCTATTAGCGAAGTCTCGAATGATTCCCCAAAGAACCATACGAATAGTCCAAGAAAACTGAACACAGCTACTTTCCCAGTAATAAATGCCACAATTTCTCCCATGTCATTCTTCATTTGAATTGTACGGTTCCCATACAAAGTAATTGCGCTCATGTTTCCTGTAAGCTGACAAGGAGCGACAGCCCCAATTAAGCCCAAAAGAAGTGCGACCACAAAGGGAAATTGTTCAAAAGAATTTATAAGAATGGTCACTGGCTCAGTTATTGTTTGACTGATTTCCGACATCAATCCATACATTTATTTAAGCACCATCCATTTTCTTATTTTACTAACTCACCATTCACTGAAAGTTCATTCCAGTTAAGACCTTTATCTTTCGTCAAATAAATATCATTCGTATGCGTTGCGATAACAATCTCTTTCTCATCTTCTGGATTGACTGCGATAAAAACAATTGGGTTCATCGTGTCATCGGGAAGTTGAATTGCGATTTCTTGTTCGTCATCGAAGGTAAACGATTTCAGCTGCACTGTCTCATTTTCATAACTCGAATAATAGCCACCGGTTTCAGTCAATGTTGCATAGAGAACGATTGTCGCATCATTAAACAGGGAGAAGTTTTCACCAAAGTCTCTCGAAATGAATATGCCGTCTTTACTTCCAATCGCAATCATCTCTTTCTTTGATGGGTGAGCAGCCAAATTAGAGATGTATTCTGAATTGAATTCATTCATAGCAGCCTTTTCCCACGTTGCACCTTCATCTAACGTATAATGAAGCCCATCCGCCATCTCTTTCATCGGCATTTCATTTATCACATAAATTGCATTTGAGTCGTAACCCGCTGCAAGATAATGAAAATCGATTTCTCCGTAGAACGCTAACTTATCAAAACTTGCACCGCGATCTGTGCTTTTAATTAGACCAAACGGATTTTTATAGGCGGATTTAGGTTCCGGATGCCCACTCGAGAAAAAACCGTCACGTATCGCTTGAAAACCCATATAATCGTTCTTTTCGCTCGTCGCTTCTTTCCATTCATCTTTGTCATATTCATAAAGCCCTTCATGTGTTGAAATCACAATTTCAGGTCCGCCGTTTATGTAGCCGAGCCCATGTAAATGTTCAAATTTATTGTTTTCCACCTTTTCAAACGCATACGGCTCACTTTCTTTGCTACAAGACGACAGAATGACGACAAATACTAGCAATACCACTAAATTCTTTATTTTTTTCATCAGTATACTTCTCCTTTAATACCATTTATAGCCGATTCCCCATACGGTCTTTAAGAATTCATCCATCGGAAATCCAGCAATTTTTAATTTCTCTCTTAAATTACGAATATGCGAATCCACTGTTCGGATATCTGTATACGTGTCATATTCCCATGCCGCAAGTAATAGCTGTTCCCGCGTAAAGGTCCTTTTCGGCTGCGTAATTAAGGTTTCAATGATGTAAAATTCTTTTAAAGTAAGCTGTACGTCCTTATTTTTATGCTGCAAGGCATAGGAATCTCTATTCAAAACAAAATCACCATACACTGTATGTTGGCCGTCTTTCTCCTCTGTTGAATACCGGCGTAGTACTGCATTCACCCGTGCTGTCAGCTCGCCTTCATCGAAAGGTTTTGTTATATAATCATCTGCACCGTTATCAAGTCCTTTTACCAAATCCGACTTATCAGACCGCGCTGTGAGCATAATTACAGGGACGTCAGAGAACCTACGTATTTTCCTACACACTTCCCATCCATCCATGTCCGGCATCATCACATCCAGCAAAACAAGGTGAACTTTTTCTTTCCCTAAGTTTTCAAGTCCTTCTTTACCGTTCGTCGCTGTTAAACACTTGAAGCCATGAGGTGCTAAAAACAGTTCTAGTAAATCCAGCATTCTTTGTTCATCATCTACAAGTAAAATTGTTCGCATCTGTCCGACTCCTTAATTGTTTAGACTTTAATTGTGAATGTGCTTCCTTCACCTACAACACTTTTCACATCAATCGTTCCGCCATGCGCTTCCACGAGTTCCTTCACTATCGCAAGTCCGAGGCCTGATCCCCCGAATGATCTAGATCTAGACTTTTCAATTCGATAGAGCTTCTCAAAAACTAAATCAATTTCTGTCAATGGAATTCCAATCCCTTCATCTGTAACGCATATGACTGTATGTTGTTGCACTTTAGCTATCTCTAATGTCACCGTTGTAAATTCATCTGAATACTTTAATGCGTTGTCTAACAGATTTAAAACAATCTGTTCTAACCTTAATGGATCTGCATGAATATTGAATTCCGCTTCACAATGCAAATTGAGCTCCACTTTTTTCAATTTAAAGGATGGGTAAACAAGACGATGGATATCCGCAATAAACTGTTTAGCTGAAAAATCATTTTTCGTTACTGTAAACGTTAGTTCGTCCATTCTCGCTAAATCCATTAAATCTTTCACAAGGTCTTTCATCCGATTAGCTTCTTCAGCAATAATGTTTAAATAACGATTTCTTTCCTGTTCTGTCAACTCTTCTCTCATCGCCACTTTCAAATACCCGATTAAATACGTAAGCGGTGTACCAAGTTCATGAGAGACTGATGCAAGAAACTCGTTACGCTCTTTCTTTATTCTTTCCAAGTCCGTTGCCAATTTCATAATTGCAGTCGATAATTCGCCAAGTTCGTCATTTCCCATTGCCGGTAGACTTACATCGAATTTTCCTTCACTTAATTTCCCTGTCGCTTCCTTCATTCGAATTAAAGGGCGCGTTAGAAACTTTGATAGGACTGAATAGATAATAAAAAGAATAATGATACTTGCGCCACCTGCTAAACCAAAATGTTGATTTAACTTACTCACTAACCGCTCGATCGGCTGACTACTCTGAAACATGACAACATATCCGGACTGACCCTCCCCTACTTCATATGGATGCGCACTCACAATGTACGGTGAATCCTTCCATTCAGGTATAAGGATTTGGTCATCTTCAATAGCGGAGTTTTGAATTAAAGATAAGTAAGGTGTATAGACATTAAGATTTTCATCTGAACTACGGATAATTTCATTGTTCAATCCAGTAATAATAACTTCCCTGTCTTTTTCGGCTTCCATCAAAACAATATGGGTAATTGTTTCTGGTGAATAATTGTCCTCTAGCACATTTCTATGATTGGAACCACTTGCTAATAAACGCGCAAACTCTTCATCTTCTCTCGCATGAATGATATTCTGATGCAAATAAATCATCAGAATCGCTTCTAGCATGAGAAAGGCAACGATAAAGTAAGCCGCCAACTTGGTTGAGATTTTATGCATATGAACCTCCTCATGTAATGAGTATAGAAAAAGATTATGGAGAAGGTATGCAGACTCGTTTCAATTTAGCAATGCTTATGTATTCATGACGTCTTTGTGTCTGCACACTTTTTTGATATCTCATTAGTATAATCATTAGGAAATACCTTTTGGATTATTTTTTAAAGATCCAAAAGAATATGGATAGGGGGATTCAGTAATTGAAAAATAAAAAGAATCGTTTAATCATGAGATCAGTCATATTATTTCTTTTAGCAGCCGCCATAATATTTGCAGTATATACAAGTTTTGCAAAAGAAAAATATAATGTTTTACAAGTCGGGGATGATGCGCCAGACTTTTCACTTATTGATTTGGATGGGGAAAAGCATCAGTTATCAGCGTATAGAGGTCAAGGTGTCTTTTTAAACTTTTGGGGAACTTGGTGTGCACCCTGTAAAAAAGAAATGCCCGCAATGGGTCGGCAATACCAAGTTTATAAAGACCAAGGCGTTCAAATACTGGCGGTTAACATTGCTGAACCGGATTTAAAAGTTCGAACATTCGCTAAGCAGTACGGAATGGTGTTTCCTACTTTAATTGATACAACAAAAAGTGTCATGCAAACGTATAATGTAAAACCACTGCCAACAACGCTTCTTATTAATCCAGATGGGAAGATTGTAAAGATTATAACAGGGGAAATGTCTGAAAATGACATTAAAGGTTATATGGAACAGATTAAGCCCTAAAACAAAGTTAAATAATTCTAATCGAAAAAGGATGTTCCTTAGAGATGAATACATTCTTCGGCAAACATAATATAGTCTCCCGAAAATAATAAATAGGCAGTCCAAAGGTTTTTACCTGGGACTGCCCATTTTACAATTCATTATAACTATCCTCATTCATCACTCAGTGAAGATTTCATGTCATAGCCATTAATTTGTCAACATAAATTTATTTTTCTTTAGTTTTAAATAAATGAATATATTCTAAAACTACCCCTATTTCGTTTGCTGTACAATCGATAGGGCCTGCAGCTATTTGAGTTTCTTCACTAATAAATTTATCTATATTACGTAACACAGCTTCTTCGCCTGTTAATATTATCACATTATCCATAATGTCCGCGGTGAGTTCTGGAGAAGGTTTTCTAATGTACATTTACTGAATTGATAATGGAATAAACCGTATCACTTAATGCATTTCTGACTTCCTCTGGCTGAACCACAATAGTTTTGGGTAGCCCGGTTAGTTGATCCCGCCACGCACTTCCATACACGTAAGTTCTTCTATATCTCCAACAGCGCCAATTTTCATTTTAATATTTTCGGCCGATCTTTCCTCTATTATTAAATTAATTTTTCTAGTATAACTAATCATTGATTAATCCATCTCATTAACAGCCACACATATGGTGTGACTAATTATTAATCCACCTAAAGAAATTTCCCTGATTTCTGTTGTGCTAGCTCCAATATCAACAACCATGCTGGACGATTGTTCCCATAGTGGTAAACCAGAACCAATTGCTGCAGCAAACGCCTTTTCAATCAAAAAGATATACTGAGTCCCTGCTTGTTTAGCTGCATTAATCACAGCAAGCCGTTCTAACGTTGTTACCCCTGATGGAGCACAAAGCATTACATGCGGTGTATTGCCTATAATGCTCTTTTTGTGATTCCTTTATAAAATAACTCTACATCTTTGTTGTTTCATAATCTTCAATAACACCATGTTTTTCAAGAATAAAGGTTCAGCATTTACTATACTTTAAAAGTTTGCAGGAAATACGGAGACTTAGAATTAATATTTCTTCCTCTTTTAGAATATAGTTTTCTTACCTATAGTTTTCTTATCATAAACACCACCAGGTTTCATAAATTGTGATAACCACTAATTACTGCATTCCTATTACTTATTGAGGTTCGATATCATCTTGGTTAAGAATAATCCGTTTAGTGTCACCAACTTTTTTTATCTATCAAGGACGACCTATTGCGATTATTAGGAATAATTCCTATATAAATGAAACTACACGAGATGTTTATTAGTATATCTTTAAATTACGCAAAAGTTTTGCAAAAAACATGGTTCATTCGATTAATTATTAGTTGCTTAATGGTTTCTTTTCTTATGTGATAAAAAATGTAATTGAATTAAATGGTAATAATTATTATTTAAAGGAGCATTCCTGTTAGAAGCTTTTTCGGGGACTTGAACACAAAGAGCCCTCTTGGTATGATGCGGGGTGTCAAATCAGCACGAATTGACCCCTAATTTAAATACCAAGGAGGACTCATCATGAATTTTACGCAAAACGCAAAGATTAATCAAGTCACGGATCAGACGCTAGTTATCGGAATGGATATCGCCAAGCGCACACATTACGCCTGCATGGTCGATGAACGTGGCCTGATTCTTAAGAAATCGTTCCCTGTTCATCAATCAAGCCATGGGTTCGAATACTTCTATGAGTGTATTCTAAACGCTAAGAAACAATTTGGTAAAAGTGATGTCATCATAGGTATTGAACCTACCGGCCACTATTGGCTCAACCTGGCTTACTTTCTCGATGATCGGGGCATCCCCCTCGTCGTATGCAACCCCATGCATGTAAAGAAGTCCAAGGAGCTGGACGACAATCTTCAAACAAAGAACGATGCAAAAGATGCCCTCGTCATCGCCCGTTTGGTGAAAGATGGACGTTACAGCTACCCTAGAATTTTAAGGGAGACAGAGGCAGAACTACGGGTTGGTTCGACTTTGAAAGGTAATCTTACTGAAGAATTGAACGCGATAAAAAACAAGATGATTCGCTGGACTGATCGGTACTTTCCCGAGTTCCAAGGAATATTTCCAGCGTTTGGTAAAATGGCGCTAGCCGTTTTGGAATGTACTCCATTCCCATCTGAGATAGTGAATCAGGAACCGTCAGAACTACTGGCAACCTACCGGACGGTAGAGGGGATGAAATCTCCCCAGTTGCCGAAGACAAAAAAGCTCATTGAAAATGCACGTACTTCTATAGGCGTAACAGAAGGACAACAGATGGCCCGTATTGAAATTGCCACACTTGTTCAACGTTATCGCCAACTTGAGAAGGAACTGGCATCGCTTCAAGAACAGCTGACAGCGTTTATTCAAGCTACAGTTGAGTACGAGTATCTCCAAACAGTCCCAGGACTTGGAGACGCAACCATCATTGATTTACTATCGGAAATCGGCAGTTTTGCCCATTATAATCATCCACGCCAATTATTGAAACTTGCGGGATTAACATTGAGGGAAAATTCTTCCGGACAGCACAAGGGACAGAAACGAATTTCCAAAAGGGGAAGAAGTCAGCTGCGTGCACTACTCTTCCGTGTCATGATGCCGATGATTCGGCACAACCAAGCATTTAAACAACTGCACGAGTATTACACAACCAGACAAGTGAATCCATTACGCAAGAAACAGTCCATTGTAGTTCTCTGCGGAAAACTACTGAAAGTACTGCACGCAATCTGTACGAAGCACATGGTATTTGACGCTAAGCAAATGATGAGGGACATTCCCACGCTCGAAAGAGCTGCCTAAGCATTACATTCGTAGTGAACGACTAGAAAATTGGATGACACGGAGAAGCCGGCATTATATTATCCATTCGACCAGTGAGTCCCCAAAGGAGCTTAGCTAGCCTCCGCCTTATGACTAGACCGAACGAAGGAATGTAGGCGCTAAGACGCCAAGAGACATGGGAGGGTACGTCATCATAAGCTATGCGGAGATCCAGAGTGCATCGTATATTGTATTAGCATCGCAACCAGTATTATCCAGCGATGACCGCGTAGCGTACCAAAGGCTGTTAGAAGATTCACATATTAAATTCAAAACGGTAACAAGTGTGTCAAAAATATATTTTTGGCGCCCTAACAACGGGTCAAACCGTTGATACATCAATATTTATAGAGGGAGGTTTTACTTGATGTATAAAAAAATAGTCGTAATTATTGTATCATTCACAATTGTACTGCTTGCAGCTTGTAGCAATAAAGGGAGTGAGAAAGAGAGCGCAGACCAACTATCCGTTTACACAACCGTGTACCCACTTCAGTATTTTACAGAACGAATTGGTGGTAATCATGTCGATGTAAAATCAATCTATCCGACAGGTGTAGTGGAGGATACTTTTGATCCTTCACAAAAAGAATTAATGTCCCTTGCTAATTCGGATTTATTCTTTTATATCGGACTTGGTCTTGAAGGTTTTGTAGAAAATGCCGAGAAAACGCTGGAGAATGAACATGTAAAAATGGTTGCTACATCTGAAGCAATAACAGAAGAAATGCTTGGTGGGGAACATCTTGATGAAGAACACGTACATGATGACGGCAACCTCGATCCACATGTATGGATGTCACCCATTTTGAGTGACGCACTTGCTTTTTCCATTAAAGAGGCTTTAATCGAACTAGCCCCGGATAAAAAAGATGAGTTCGAGAATAACTTTGAAAATTTACGGGATGATCTACTTAAACTAGATCGAGAGTTTATAGATATGGTATCAAATACATCCAAAAAAAGATTTTTCGTTTCACACGCTACATTTGGCTATATAGCCGAAACGTACGGCCTTGAGCAAGTCGCAATTGCTGGGTTGAATTCGCAAAGTAAACCTTCTCAAAAACAACTAGCATCCTTTGTAGAATACGCGAAAGCAGAAGATGTAAAGTATATTTTCTTTGAACCAAACGTGTCCTCAAAGTTAATAGAAGTACTACGAAAAGAAATCGGAGCCGAATCACTAATGCTCCATAATATTAGGGTATTGACGGATGACGACGTAAAAAATAAAGAAGACTACTTCTCATTAATGAACTACAATATTCGAACGCTTGAGAAAGCTCTGAGCGATGAATAAGTTTATGATCGCTGTCCATGTTGGTAATAAATAACACGTCGCATAGGACAGACTTTTTTATTAAACGCCAACCTTGATTTTATATTCCGTTAAATTTCATAATATTCGCTAACCATTTTTAAAATGCAATAGTAAGTGTCTTGGCAGTGTTCAAGGTCATTTAAAAACTCCGTGTAAATCAAAAAACATCGTTTCCTCTATTTATTTGAGGAACGATGTCTTTTTGATTCATATATATTAAATAGCGGCTTGAAAAATCCATAATAGAAAGTTTGGAAACAGATGCAATGGCGCTTTTCAAAAAACATAAGAAGGATTTGAAAGCGAACAGTTTGAGCGGTATTTGGAAGCACGGTGCTATTTTCGACGCTTGATAAATATAAGTGCGAGGAAAATTATAAAGATGCAGAAATTGTAGTGATTTTTGATATACAAGTTGAAATTCTTGCTGCATAAGTTAGACCGGAAGGATGGATTAAAAAAGACGTTGAAATACTACAGGCTCTTCTTTTCTTCGGAAAACTTTTTAACCTTTCATCTTAACAATGATATCATTAACTACTTATTCATTTTCCACTTCTTACATCATTTTCACTGAAAAAATTCAACCATTCTTTATTAGAAGAATGGCTGAATACCACCTACCAACTTGCTTTTTTTACACCTGGCAGCTGTCCTTTATGTGCGAGTTCCCGAACAGCTATACGTGACATATTAAACTTCCGCATATACCCTCTTGGTCTTCCCGTTACTTCACAGCGATTTTTCAAACGTGTCGGCGAGGAATTCTTGAGCAGCTTATTTAAAGCCTCATAATCTCCTTTTTCCTTTAGCTCTTTACGAAGTGTAGCGTAATGCGCAACTAACTGTCGCTGCCTTTTATTCTTTGCTATTTTTGATTTTTTGGCCATTTTATCCCTTCCTTCCAATCAGTAATCATTCCGATTTGAAAATTTATAAATTTTTTTACTTCGTTTCTCTATGAAGTGTAACTTTTTTCAAGCGTGGGCTGAATTTTTTCAATTCAATACGTTCCGGATTATTGCGCTTGTTTTTTGTTGTGATATAATTTCGGTCTCCTGACTCAGTACAAGCCAATGTAATTTTCACTCTCATAACTAACTCCCCCTCTAAATTAAACTCCGATTTAAAAAACAGGTAATGGATCTATAAAACTGGTCCAATCTTGTATTAATTCTTCTTCTGTAAGTAAGCAATTATCCAAGCCTTCCATAATTTCCGGCTGATTCATTCCAATACCAATTAAGACTAACTCATTCATCTTTTCACCGGAATCCGCATCCCAAAATCCTGCTCTTTCAATCCCTAAAGATGGACCAGCTTGGGAAATTAAAACCGCGATATCATTCCTAGTAGCCAACCAAAGAAAGCCTTTTGCACGAACTATTTCAACCGGCCATTCTAAAAGCCAATTCCTTAAGCGCTCCGGATGAAATGGCTTTTGACTCCGATAAACAAATGACGCAATCCCATACTCTTCTGTCTCAGGAACATGCTCCTCATTCAGTTCTTTGATCCATCCAGCACTGTGACTAGAAGTCTCAAAATCAAACAATCCTGTGTCAAGTACTTCACTCAGTGCTAGTTGGGATTGCACTGTTTTGATGATCTTGGCGTCAGGGTTTAACGCGTGAAGAAGCCCTTTCAATTCGCCCATCTTTTCTGAAGGAATTAGGTCCGTCTTGTTCAACAGCAGCACATTGGCAAATTCAATCTGGTCGATAAGTAAATCAGCTATTTCTCGTTCATCTCCTTCTGTTACGGCTTCCCGTCGTTCAAGCAAAGTTTCTCCAGAAGTGAAGTCTTGCCAAAATGCGTTTGCGTCTACAACGGTAACCATAGTATCTAATCTGCAAACCTTTGATAAATCGATGCCAAGTGTTTCGTCTATATAGGTAAATGTCTGCGCTACTGGAATTGGCTCACTGATTCCCGAAGATTCGATAACAATGTAGTCAATATCGCCAAAAGCCGACAACTTTTCCACTTCCAGCACTAAATCCTCGCGAAGCGTGCAACAAATACAACCATTTTGTAGCTCCACTAGCTTTTCTTTTGTGCGTGAAAAGCCTCCCTGTTTAATCAAAGAAGCATCAATATTCACTTCACTCATATCATTAACAATAACAGCGACTTTTAGCTCATCTCGATTGTGTAAAATATGATTCAATAAGGTAGTCTTCCCCGAACCTAAGTAGCCGCTTAACACTGTAACTGGTATCCTATTTTTCATTTTCCACACCTCAACCTTTACTTATTACTCAATGCCTTCGAAAGTGTTTCAATGTTGTATTCCATTAAAGAAAAGTAATCCTCTTTATTGTCCAAATCCTTGGTTGTTAGGACGCCAAGATTATGCAACATCAGTGAATCCGCCCCGATTTCTTTTCGAATGACGTCAGTTAGTTTAGAAGAGACGTTTTGTTCGAATAATACATATTTCAAGTCCTGCGTTTTTGCGTATTCAACAAGAGAAGCTAGTTGCTTCTGTGAAGGTTCACTTTGTGAATTTAACCCGGCAACGGCAACTTGTTTAAGTCCATACGTATCAGCGATATAACCGAAAGCTGCGTGTGAGACGAAAAATGTTTTTATGGGGGCATTCGAAGCCATGTCTTTAAACTTTTGGTCGAGTTCGAGTAAGTCTTTTTTTAGCGTTTCAAAGTTTTGCTCAAACGTATCCTTTTTTTCGGGAGATGCTTCGATAAGCGAGTCTTTAATTGTTGTTGCAAGTTCTATACTTAATATTGGTGAAATCCACACATGGGGGTCGAATTCACCGTGCTCATGGTCATCATGTGCTTCTTCGGCTTCGTTATGTTCATCATGTACTTCTTCAGCCTCTTCATGCGAATCATGTACTTCCTCAGCCTCGTCATGTAAATCATGTACAACGTCATCATTCACATTGCCAAGCAACTCCTTGGAGATATTGTCAGCAACCGCTATCATTTTGACGTGTTCACTTTTCATTGTCTCTTCAGCACCCTCTACAAACCCTTCAAGCCCAAGTCCGATATAAAAGAATAAATCCGAATCAGCAAGTGCCATCATATCATTTTGTGTAGGGGTAAATGTATGCTCATCGGCCCCGGGTGGATAAATAGAATGTACATCAACCGTGTCTCCACCAATCCTTTCTGTGAAATATTGAAGCGGATATGCAGTTGTATAGACAGACAAGATGTCTTCACTACTTTCGGGCTCCACTTTTTCTTTTACGTTTTCTTTTACTTGCTCTTTGTTACCGCATGCTGTGAGCAATGATAAAACAATTACTGATAGAGTAGCAAGAAACCACTTACTCATTGAATCAATTCCTCCTTCATTTCCCTAAATCGTAATGATTACGTTTTGGTTGTTTTTTTATCATACAAGCAAGTTTTATAATTTGCAACTGTATTTTTTTATAATACTTATTATTTCTTATTTTATATCATTGAGAAACAGAGCAACTATTGGACCCTTAAAACACCAATGATATTTCACTTATGTCAGTAAGTGCTACTGTTACTTCTAAGTTCGGCACTTGCAGCCTATAGACTACGCACATTCGGGGCGCACAAAAAAAGCAACCCAACCCGTGTGATTTAAGGTTGAACTGCTTTTCAAATTAAATTAAATTAAAGATACATTTGACTTACTTCATACCGCCCAAGGAGTCCGGGCTATTACACTCGGATATCTACTAGCTGATTTTGTTCTATGTCAGAATCCTTCAAATTTATTTAGTAGTTATTAACACATCCTGACATAGTTTCTTTTGACGTTTGAGGATGACATTCATCTACAGCATCCTTTTTAACAGATATCCATTTATCACGCTTAAATTGTATAGCTAATACTACAGCCCTAAAAGCAATATCTATTCCAATTGCAATCCATACACCTAGGAGTCCCCATCCAAGTTGAATGCCTAATACATACACAAGTAATGTTCTAATTCCCCACATACCAGCGGCTGTCAAGTACATTGGAAACTTCGTGTTATTCGCTCCCTGAAATGCACCGGTAAGAATGAGTAATAAAGCGAGAAATGGTTGGAATATACCCGATACTTTCAAGGAGGTTCCGATATTTTCAATTACCTCAGTATCATTCGTAAATAAGCTGCCCGCCCAGTTTCCTAAAGTGAAAAGCAAAACGCCTATAATGGTCATTAAGCAAATACCAATCCCTGTACAAAGAACTGCATATTTTTTTGCTTCGCCTATATTCCCTGCACCAATTTGCTGTCCTACAAGAATAGTTGCCGCGGTTGCAAAGCCGTAGCCAATCATATAGGATAAAACCTCCACGTTCCCTGCAATTTGATGAGCCGCAAATACATTTGTACCAAGTGCGACAATGAATCCAAAGTAAACGATTTGTCCAATCCTCATGACTAGCCTTTCACCAGAAGCGGGGCCTCCGAGAGTTACCAATTCCCTTATGTGTTGTTTATCTGGTTTCCAATAATCTTTCCTAAAAGCAAGAACTGGGGTGCGCTTTATATAATAAAAGAGAATGATACTACCGATAATTCTTGAAACAACAGTTGCTATAGCAGCTCCAGTAATGCCCATTTCGGGAATGATCCAGAACCCTAAAATTAAAATATAGTCCAGCACACCATTCACTATGTTAATTAAAATACTGGCTTTCATTGGAGCACGTGTATCACCAGCTCCTCTTAAGACCGCACTTAGGACAAACATTAAAGACATAAATACAGAAGGGACAGCTACGATTTTAAAGTAAATAATCCCTGGCTTTAGCACATTATCTTCTATTCCCATCAACTTTAATAATGGTTCTGCAAAGAAAATCGTAATAATTCCCGTCAATATGCCAAACAAAATAGCTAATATAACCGATTGTTGGGCAATATGCCGTGCTTTTTCCGGCTGTTTTGCTCCAATGAAATTTGCTATTCTTACATTAGCTGCAATGCCAATTGCCATAAACAAAGCAAAATAAATGGCGAGTAAAGCATTAGTGACACCAACTGCTGAAACCTCAGCAAGGCCAATTTTCGATACAAAGTAAGTATCAACAAAGCCGAGAATCGTCTGAAATAGATTTTCTATGACTGCTGGCAATGCCAGCACTAAAATAATCTTAATTTTATCCTTTGAGCTTTTTGAAACAGGTATAGTAACATCATTATTTTTCACGATAATCCTCCCAAGATTATGAGTATTGCCCGTAATTAGTTTCTTAACCTTTGAATTAACACAAATGTTAATGAAGTTTAAAAATCTGTTACGGCGTATACAAAGATGAGGATTACATCATGATGATCACTAATCGAAAGAGGTCTTTATTTGCCAAAATATTTATCAAATAACTGGCTCGATTGAAGCGCGGTCTTTTACGATAACTATTCCCTCTTTTCCATAGAGGGGAGAATATTTTTTCAAGCCCTTTTAAGTATCCATGATGATTTCTAGCATCGGTACCTGAAATACAATTTTAAGTTCCAACAATTTTCTTTCCTTTAGGCTGTTTACTTTTAGTATTCGGTTCCAAAGTAATCCCGATAGTGTCAAATGAATTAAGTTTTGACATGTCAACTGTTAGGACACCGTAACCTTCCTTATCTGGTCTAAAGATACCCGCACTCTGGCGTTTACCATTGTCGATCAACCACACTTGGTATACTTCTTGCCCTTTCGTTTGAGGAAAATCGAATACATTTACGACGTGCTCCTCTTTTCCACTTTTGTTTATCAAAAATGCTTGACCGTATACTTCCCCATCTTCTCCATCTGCAGCATTTAACTTCATGGGCTTCTTCTGTTTGTAAATAAGTTAAAAAACTTTCCGCTGCCTTTTTATTCGCACCTTTTACTGTTAAAGCTGCTGTTGTCCCTCTATATAACTTATCCTCTTTCGGAAACGTTACCAAGTCCGTTTCATTTTGAAGACGGTAATACCAAGATTCATAAGTGATCCATGCATCGATTGTTGAATCTGAGTTCCAAAGTTCTATTGCTTCAGCGCTCGTTTTAACCGAAACCGCAATATTTTGTTGTATACCGGGGATTAGTCCTTTACGACCCGTCATATCTTCCCAACGTCCAAGTTGACCCGCTCCGTTGACATCGACAATGCGGACTTGTTCTTTCGTTAAATCAGCAAACGTTTGAATATTTTTTGGATTTCCTTTCCTCACAAGAATTCCTGCGGGACGGGAATATAATTCAACCCAAGAGTCTTCGTTTAATAATCCTGGATGTGAAAATAAAAAGTTACGTAACATGTAGGAAGAGCCACCGTAAATAATGTCCCCATCTTCTTTTGCGTTATCAAGCCATTTCCCTTCCGGTCACGCAATCACTTGAACTTGAATGCCTTTTCCTTTAGAAAAATGCTTCGCTAACTCTTCCATCGGACCAAAAGGACCACCCGGACCATAAACAAAAACAATATTATCATCCTTTTTCGACTTAACTTGCTTTTCACTATCCATGCTAGTCATCACAATCAATCCTGCAACAATCAGAATGACGAACAGCACAAAACCAATTTTCTTCAATCTTCTCGACCACCTTTCAACTAGTTACTTCTATTAAAGGAAACGACAGAAAAGACTAAATGGTTTGATTGAACATTATTTTAAACGAAACACGACGATATTCAAAAATAGGGTAATGTATTTTCTTCTAAAAAACGTTTGCAGTATAAGATTGAGTCGATTTTTAGTTGGCGATAGTAAAGGATGTGAAGAACTCTTCTAATATATAGGATCTACCTTCAACAAAAAATCGTAGTGTGAAATCTCGTCGTCGCATGGCGATGGCTTCCCACATTAAGAAATAAGCAGAGAAAGTCATCTTCGGTGATACTACATAAAATTCGCTATGATGGTCATCATAATCTACATCTAACTTATTAAAAATAACTTTGTAAGGGGTTTTTGCATTGAGTATAGGAGAAAGCACGTTATCCATTTTTGCTTTGGGTGGCATCAATGAAATCGGTAAAAATATGTACGTAATCCAATATGAAGAGGATATCATCATTATCGATTGCGGAGCCAAGTTCCCAGATGAAACTTTATTAGGGGTAGATTTAATTATTCAAGATATATCCTATTTGCAAAAGAACAAAGATAAAATTCGTGCATTGATTGTGACTCACGGACATGAAGATCATATCGGCGGCATTCCATACTTACTAAAACAGCTAAGTATTCCCGTATATGCGACTAAATTGACGCTCGGTTTAATTAAATTGAAATTGAAAGAACACGGACTTCTACGTGCAACGGAACTGAAGACGATTCATGCGGATTCGAATGTCGAAGCCGGTACGATCAACATGACATTCTTCAATGTAAATCATAGTATTCCGGATTGTCTAGGAATTGCGATTCATACACCAGAAGGGACTGTGGTACACACAGGCGACTTCAAGTTTGATTTAACACCTATAAATGGAAAATATCCAGATTTTCATAAAATGACCGAAATTGGGGACCGCGGAGTGTTGCTTTTATTATCCGAGAGCACGAATGCTGAACGTCCAGGTTTCACACAATCTGAACGGGTCGTTGGCGAACATATTGAAGATGCATTTCGTAAGGCCAATCAAAAAATCTTTATTTCTACATTTGCATCCAATGTTTATCGTGTTCAGCAAATTATTAATGCTGCGCTTAAAACAAATCGAAAGGTTGCGTTACTTGGTAGAAGTATGGTGAACATTGTATCTGTTGCAGCAGAACTCGGATATCTAACAATACCTGATGGCACTTTAATAGAAGCAAATGAAATCAATCGGATGGCACCTGAACAAGTTGTCGTTATATGTACAGGCAGTCAAGGTGAGCCTATGGCAGCTTTATCACGCTTATCCACTTCAACGTACCGCCAAGTATCTGTATTAGCTGGAGATACCGTCATTCTTGCGTCAAGCCCTATACCTGGTAATGAAAAAAGTGTGTCACGCATCATCGATAATTTATTCCATTTAGGGGCCAAGGTACTCTATGGATCCGGTAGCACATCCGGTATGCATGTTTCAGGACACGCCTTACAGGAAGAATTAAAACTCATGCTCACCTTAATGAAGCCAACTTATTTCATCCCGATTCATGGTGAGTTCCGCATGCTTCAGCAACATCGAACATTAGCCGAATCCGTAGGAGTAAAGAGTGAAAACATCTTCATCATTAACAATGGTGATGTAGTAGATATTAACAATACTGTCGCTAGCCAAACAAGACGGATACAAGCTGGTAGCGTTTTTGTGGACGGGCTAAGCGTTGGAGATGTCGGGAAAATTGTATTACGTGACCGTAAATTGCTTTCAGAAGAAGGAATGTTGATTATTGTGATTTCCCTAAGCAAAGCGGATGGGAAAATCATTTCTAACCCCGAGATCATTTCCCGTGGATTCGTCTATGAACGTGCTGCAGAAGATATTCTGCATGAAGTGAATCAGCTAGTCATTACGATCATTAATGAATCAAGACAATCGAATGGAGATAAAAGTAGCGAATTAAAACATCATCTAAAAAAGGCAATTGAGCAGCTATTATATACTCAAACAAAAAGAAGACCGATGATTCTTCCGTTCGTAATTGAAATATGAAATTGATGTAATAATTTCCAAAACCCTTTTAGGAATAACAGAACATTTACATGCCTTGCGGAGTTGTTTGATGGTCCGTCATCTTTCATTCCATTGTGCCTGCCAACAGGCTCCTTTTGTTTATGTGAATAGAAAAGAATAAACAGGCAAACAATATACCTATACCATTTTTTTAATTGAAAGGAATGCTTTCCAATGACCAATCATATTCAGGAAGGTATCTCGGAATGCGAGAGAGCGTTAACGCATTTGAACAATGCTTTACCAATGGCCCATCATGAAGCCAAACAGAAAATGCAACATGCTGTAATAGATCTAGAAGAATGTATAGCTAAATGCTGCGAATTATTGCAATGAATGAAACACTGTGAAATAGTTTAGTTTTTATGGACAAAATCGTGAATATTCATTTTGAACAAAATTGTCTTGGAGGCTATAAACACAATTATTGTATTTGCCAACATTAAATACATGTAATGACAATTGTAGCTATGCTTATGTTGCAGCTGACATGAAGTTTCTGCGAGTATGTACACCAAGCCAGCCACATAACGGTTGGCTTTTCCTGCATAGGCCATCATTCCCCCTCCAAGTAACGTTGTGATGCAGACCTATATACTGCCATGTTGTGTTATACAACTTATTTCGCAAGCAATTTCTATAATACTTTATTTTTAGAAAGGATAATTTATAATGGATCTCAATCTCGTTTGGCAAACAGTCCTTATTTTTATAGTAGGAACTCTATTTTTAAGAATTGGTGGAAGAAAAACCATTTCACAGATGACTATTCCCCAAACTGTGATCATAATTTCAATTGGTACATTGCTAATCCAACCAGTTGCAGGTCATGGTCTTAAGAACACCTTTATGGTAGCTGGTTTATTAATACTCCTCTTACTAGCAACCGAATATATCCAATTAAAAATTGACAAAGCGGAAGGTGCTTTTTCAGGTAAAGCAATACCTGTTATTGAGAACGGAACATTAAATGAGAGTAATTTAAAGAAACATCGGTTAACTGTAGATAAACTAGAAGAGCGCTTAAGGCAAGTGGGTGTTACACATATTAGTGATGTTCAATATGCAACATTAGAAACCAGTGGACAGTTAGGTTATACGTTAAAATCGAACAAGCAACCCGCAACCAAGCAAGATATTCAAGACCTTCATGATTTAATTAGTAACAATAATACAAAAAAACCTCAACATTTTTCTAATCAAAGCAATAATATTTTCACCGAGACCTTACAAGAGAATATACAAGGAATACAAAATAGCAATGGAAATTCAGATGTCCCAAAACATTTACAATAGAAAATTTCCATCAACTATAACTTCTAACGAGATGATGATTATATACATTCTACTCTGCCATAGCGTCGCATTAGGATTCCCCTCTTTTGCGACTGCTATATTCATGCGTTTACATAGTAACAATTTGGATCTGAATATGATTTAATGTACTATTGGAGATTGGAGGTGTTAAAAATGAATCACAATCATAACCATGCACATGGTACAAACAAAAAAGCCTTAATGATTAGCTTTATAATCATCACAATTTATATGATTATTGAAGCGATAGGAGGATTCCTTACTAATAGTCTTGCTTTATTATCCGATGCAGGACATATGTTAAGTGACTCCATATCACTTGGGGTTGGTCTATTGGCTTTTACATTAGGAGAGAAGACTGCGAATTATAGTAAAACCTATGGATATAAGCGTTTTGAAATACTAGCCGCTATATTTAATGGGGTTACACTTATACTAATTTCAATCTACATATTTTATGAAGCTTTCCATCGTTTGGCAGAGCCACCCGCAGTCGCATCGACTGGTATGTTACTTATTGCTTCCATTGGTTTACTAATAAATATTCTTGTTGCATGGATACTCATGCGCAAAGGTGATACAAAAGGAAACTTAAACATACGTGCGGCATTTCTTCATGTAATTGGTGATCTATTAGGATCTGTTGGTGCAGTTATTGCTGCATTACTCATTATGTTTTTAGGATGGAATCTAGCGGATCCAATAGCAAGTGTTATTGTTGCTATTCTCGTTTTGATAAGTGGTTGGCGAGTAACCAAAGACGCAGTACATATATTAATGGAAGGTACTCCAGAAGATGTTGATGTAGATGAAGTGATCCAAACAATAGAAAACGTAACCGGTATTATAAGCATCCACGATTTACATGTATGGAGCATTACAAGTGGACAAAATGCTTTATCATGTCATGCGGTAATTAATGGAGCCTTAACTGTGCAAGAGAGCCAAAAAATATTACGAACAATAGAACAGGAATTAATTCAAAAAAATATCCATCATGTAACGATTCAGATGGAGAGCGGTGATCATTCACATGACGACTCCTTAATTTGTAAAATTAATCAAGAGTCTTAATAACTTAAGAATACCTCTATTAATATTCATCTGTTTTTCTTTAGTAAAGCATCAAAATATGGTTCTAAATCAAACGTTCGGGTGATGTAACTCGCACATCACCCTTCAACCTAAATGAACCCCAATTTCTTTATACTGTATGTTTAATAAGATTTTCGCTCTAAAGTGATCGAAACGTTTAAAGCCATAGGCATTGCGTTTCATCACTTTTGTTTTGTTATTAATACCTTCTAGGAATTCGTTCGAGTACTTAAAGGAGAAACTGTATAGAATCTTTACCTGCCAGTTTTTAAGTGTTTGAATCGCTTTTAAAAACGCTAGTATGTGCCCTTTCTCTCCCTTTCGGTAAAAGTCTTGTACTCTTCTTTTCACCTCGACTACATCGTCTGTTGTCTTGGCCCCAATCAAACCATTCACAATAGGCTTCCTTTAATTCGTAAGCGGTCTTCAACTCGTCCGACATACTTAGATAGCGATTCAGATACCAACGATGTTTGTCAGTTAGTTTTTCACTTCGCTTGTAAAGCACGTGTCGCATGCGCTTACACTTCTTACGGTCATATGCATGCCACTCTTTCTGAAATTTACGTCGTACTTCGTCAATTGCCCAATAAATATACCGACAGTAATGAAAGCGGTCAGCGACAATGACTGGGCGACCTAACGCCGTCTTCACTGCTGCTTTAAAGCTTGGGTTCATATCCATCAACACAAGTTCAACGTCAGCTCCATATTGATAAAGGTAATCTTTGATGGTGTCTTTCCTGCGGTTCGGCAAGATACCTAGGGATTCATGAGTTTCTGCATCCGCGATGACAATTGATAGGTACCGGCATCTGTATCGCCTTTATATCCATCAATCGCAATCGCTTTAGGCAATCTACCTCCTGTTTTCAATTCATTTTTCGCTACTTCTTTGAAACGGCGAATCACAGTTGAGCTGGATGTACCTAACACTTCCCCTGCTTCTTTAAAGGTCTTCGCTTTCACACTTCGAATACGAACTACACGATTCCACTCTTTAGAATACCGTTGATACTTATCGACAAATGGTAATTTCTCCGCAAACCTTTTCCCACATGGACATGCGTACCGACGACGTTTGTAAAACAGAACACTCAAACATTCAAACCATTTGTGGTGTTTAATTTTCTGAATGCGATAATCATGGATCTTCTTTGTCAGCATTCCACAAGCAGGCATTGGTGAGACTTCAGAGGAAGGGAAACATGAAGTGCGAATCGGTCTCTTTTTATTAACCTCCAGACCTTTTAACCCCCGCATATTCATGGTATTATTCATATGCACGTATCACCTTCCTCTTTAACTTGTTTCTCGACAATTCAAGTATAAAAGAAATTGGTGATCACGTGCATTTTTTTGTTCAATTGTTTGAGAACCCCAACATTTATTATAGAACCAAAAAGCCTAATAAGCTTCTACATACTATGTACTCGAATGAATTATATACAAATAAAAAGCATCTACAAACGTTAATATATCAACGTTTGTAGATGCTATAGATCTTACCTAAATTAACACGATAAAACCTGGTGATACCCGAGGCCGGACTTGAACCGGCACGCCTCGCGGCATCGCATTTTGAGTGCGACGTGTCTGCCATTCCACCACTCGGGCACGTGTAAAATAATTATATAAAATTATAAGGCGGCAACCGGAATCGAACCGGTGGTAAGGGTGTTGCAGACCCGTGCCTTACCGCTTGGCTATGCCGCCAACATAGTGGAGCGGAAGACGGGATTCGAACCCGCGACCCCGACCTTGGCAAGGTCGTATTCTACCACTGAACTACTTCCGCAAAAATGACTGGGGTAGCTGGATTCGAACCAACGAGTGACGGAGTCAAAGTCCGTTGCCTTACCGCTTGGCTATACCCCATTAATGGGGCGGACGAGGGGTATCGAACCCCCGAATGTCGGAATCACAATCCGATGCGTTAACCACTTCGCCACGCCCGCCATGATATGATTACTTACAGTATAGTAATGGTTTTAACTTTTTGGAAAAAATGGGGCGGACGAGGGGTATCGAACCCCCGAATGTCGGAATCACAATCCGATGCGTTAACCACTTCGCCACGACCGCCATAATAAATATTAATTTAAAAATACAGGGGCAGTAGGAATCGAACCCACACCAAAGGTTTTGGAGACCTCTATTCTACCGTTGAACTATGCCCCTAAATGGTGGTGGGGGACGGATTCGAACCGCCGAACCCGGAGGGAGCGGATTTACAGTCCGCCGCGTTTAGCCACTTCGCTACCCCACCAGTAAGGATGCCGGCGAAAGGACTTGAACCCTCAACCTACTGATTACAAGTCAGTTGCTCTACCAATTGAGCTACACCGGCATATACATGGTGGCTCAGGACGGAATCGAACCGCCGACACAAGGATTTTCAGTCCTTTGCTCTACCGACTGAGCTACTGAGCCACATTTGTTATTTTTAGAAAGACGCCTTTGAAGCGTATGTATAAAATGGCGGTCCCGACGGGAATCGAACCCGCGATCTCCTGCGTGACAGGCAGGCATGTTAACCGCTACACCACGGGACCTTGGTTGCGGGGACAGGATTTGAACCTGTGACCTTTGGGTTATGAGCCCAACGAGCTACCACTGCTCCACCCCGCGATAATACTATAAAATAAATGGTGGAGGATGACGGGCTCGAACCGCCGACCCCCTGCTTGTAAGGCAGGTGCTCTCCCAGCTGAGCTAATCCTCCTGGGTTATATCACAATTTGACTTGTAGTAATACTTGTTCTAAAAATGGTGACCCCTACGGGATTCGAACCCGTGATACCGCCGTGAAAGGGCGGTGTCTTAACCGCTTGACCAAGGGGCCATATAAAATGAAAGCGTACATCTGGCGGAGAGCAAGGGATTCGAACCCTTGAGGCAGCGCAAACCGCCTACACGATTTCCAATCGTGCTCCTTCGGCCACTCGGACAGCTCTCCAATAATGGCTCCGCAGGTAAGACTCGAACTTACGACCGATCGGTTAACAGCCGATTGCTCTACCACTGAGCTACTGCGGAATAATGTGATATGGTTATTATGTTTTTAACTTATTGAACAGACCAGCGACGTCCTACTCTCACAGGGGGAAACCCCCAACTACCATCGGCGCTAAAGAGCTTAACTTCCGTGTTCGGTATGGGAACGGGTGTGACCTCTTTGCCATCATCACTGAACTGTTTTCAAAGCCATGATTATTATATCAAACTGAGTGTGAAAGTCAATACTTTTCTCGAAAAGATTTTATTCACTCAAAACTGAATAAAAGACATTGTGTAGTTCAAGTAACTACTTTTTATAATAGGTTAAGTCCTCGATCGATTAGTATCTGTCAGCTACATACGTCGCCGTACTTACACCCCAGACCTATCCACCTCATCATCTTTGAGGGATCTTACTTACTTGCGTAATGGGAAATCTCATCTTGAAGGGGGCTTCATGCTTAGATGCTTTCAGCATTTATCCCGTCCATACATAGCTACCCAGCGATGCCTTTGGCAAGACAACTGGTACACCAGCGGTATGTCCATCCCGGTCCTCTCGTACTAAGGACAGCTCTTCTCAAATTTCCTGCGCCCGCGACGGATAGGGACCGAACTGTCTCACGACGTTCTGAACCCAGCTCGCGTGCCGCTTTAATGGGCGAACAGCCCAACCCTTGGGACCGACTACAGCCCCAGGATGCGACGAGCCGACATCGAGGTGCCAAACCTCCCCGTCGATGTGGACTCTTGGGGGAGATAAGCCTGTTATCCCCGGGGTAGCTTTTATCCGTTGAGCGATGGCCCTTCCATGCGGAACCACCGGATCACTAAGTCCGTCTTTCGACCCTGCTCGACTTGTAGGTCTCGCAGTCAAGCTTCCTTATGCCTTTGCACTCTGCGAATGATGTCCAACCATTCTGAGGAAACCTTTGAGCGCCTCCGTTACTCTTTAGGAGGCGACCGCCCCAGTCAAACTGTCCACCTGACACTGTCTCCTGCCCGGATCACGGGCAAGGGTTAGAAGTCCAATACAGCCAGGGTAGTATCCCACCAATGCCTCCTCCGAAGCTGGCGCTCCGGAATCCAAGGCTCCTACCTATCCTGTACAGGCTGCACCGGAATTCAATATCAGGCTACAGTAAAGCTCCACGGGGTCTTTCCGTCCTGTCGCGGGTAATGCGCATCTTCACGCATATTATAATTTCACCGAGTCTCTCGTTGAGACAGTGCCCAGATCGTTACGCCTTTCGTGCGGGTCGGAACTTACCCGACAAGGAATTTCGCTACCTTAGGACCGTTATAGTTACGGCCGCCGTTTACTGGGGCTTCAATTCGGAGCTTCGCTTGCGCTAACCCCTCCTCTTAACCTTCCAGCACCGGGCAGGCGTCAGCCCCTATACGTCATCTTACGATTTTGCAGAGACCTGTGTTTTTGCTAAACAGTCGCCTGGGCCTATTCACTGCGGCTCTCTCGGGCTATTCACCCTACCAGAGCACCCCTTCTCCCGAAGTTACGGGGTCATTTTGCCGAGTTCCTTAACGAGAGTTCTCTCGATCACCTTAGGATTCTCTCCTCGCCTACCTGTGTCGGTTTGCGGTACAGGCACCTCCCGCCTCGCTAGAGGCTTTTCTTGGCAGTGTGAAATCAGGGACTCTGGAGATTAAATCTCCTCGCCATCACAGCCTGGTGTTGGATGAGAACGGGATTTGCCTCGTTCTCCACCTCACTGCTTAGACACACAACCAACTGTGTGCTCACCCTATCCTACTGCGTCCCCCCATTACTCAAACGGCGGGGAGGTGGTACAGGAATATCAACCTGTTGTCCATCGTCTACGCCTATCGGCCTCGACTTAGGTCCTGACTAACCCTGAGCGGACGAGCCTTCCTCAGGAAACCTTGGGCATTCGGTGGAAGGGATTCTCACCCTTCTTTCGCTACTCATACCGGCATTCTCACTTCCAAGCGCTCCACCAGTCCTTCCGGTCTAGCTTCAACGCCCTTGGAACGCTCTCCTACCATTGACCCTAAGGTCAATCCACAGCTTCGGTGATCTGTTTAGCCCCGGTACATTTTCGGCGCAGCGCCACTCGACCAGTGAGCTATTACGCACTCTTTAAATGATGGCTGCTTCTAAGCCAACATCCTGGTTGTCTGGGCAACGCCACATCCTTTTCCACTTAACAGATACTTGGGGACCTTAGCTGGTGGTCTGGGCTGTTTCCCTCTCGACAATGGATCTTATCACCCACTGTCTGACTCCCAAACATAAATCATCGGCATTCGGAGTTTGTCTGAATTCGGTAACCCGGGATGGGCCCCTCGTCCAAACAGTGCTCTACCTCCGAGATTCTTTCGTTTGAGGCTAGCCCTAAAGCTATTTCGGAGAGAACCAGCTATCTCCAGGTTCGATTGGAATTTCACCGCTACCCACACCTCATCCCCGCATTTTTCAACATACGTGGGTTCGGGCCTCCAGTCAGTGTTACCTGACCTTCACCCTGGACATGGGTAGATCACCTGGTTTCGGGTCTACGACCCCATACTCATTCGCCCTATTCAGACTCGCTTTCGCTGCGGCTCCGCTTTCTCAGCTTAACCTTGCATGGAATCGTAACTCGCCGGTTCATTCTACAAAAGGCACGCCATCACCCATTAACGGGCTCTGACAATTTGTAAGCGCACGGTTTCAGGATCTATTTCACTCCCCTTCCGGGGTGCTTTTCACCTTTCCCTCACGGTACTGGTTCACTATCGGTCACTAGGGAGTATTTAGCCTTGGGAGATGGTCCTCCCGGATTCCGACGGAATTTCACGTGTTCCGCCGTACTCAGGATCCACTCTGGAGAGAATGTGCTTTCGATTACGGGGCTTTTACCCTCTTCGGCGGACCTTTCCAGGTCGCTTCATCTACCACATTCCTTTGTAACTCCGTATAGAGTGTCCTACAACCCCAAGAAGCAAGCTTCTTGGTTTGGGCTCTTCCCGTTTCGCTCGCCGCTACTAAGGGAATCGATGTTTCTTTCTCTTCCTCCGGGTACTTAGATGTTTCAGTTCTCCGGGTGTGCCACGAGTATGCTATGTATTCACATACACGTACTGTCCCATTATGGACAGTGGGTTTCCCCATTCGGAAATCTTCGGATCAAAGCTCACTTACAGCTCCCCGAAGCATATCGGTGTTAGTGCCGTCCTTCATCGGCTCCTAGTGCCAAGGCATCCGCCGTGCGCCCTTTCTAACTTAACCTATAAAAGGTCCAACTTCATCCTAGCGATAGGATTTAGAAGGTTAAAAAGATTGCTTGAATCGCAAATATGC